>CAZTRW010000095.1:0-14763 GCA_964616725.1 uncultured bacterium | reverse complement strand
GTTCTCGTCCTTGCTGCATTCCTTGCTGCATTCCTTGCTGCATTCCTTGCTGCATTCCTTGCTCAATTCCTATTTCGATCCCTCGCTCAATTCCCAGATTAATTGCGCCTTGTTGATCGTAGATAAACATTTCCCGACGCTCTAAATCCTCCAGCTCTGCGGGAGTTAAACCCGCTTGATTAGCAATTGAAAAGGCTTGATGAAGTTCTGGAATTTCCTCCATATTTTCAGGAATCACAGTGAGCGATCGCGCATACTTCATAAAATAAATCCACTTGTCCGTAATCGTCTCCAGCTCATGGACTTCCTTCACAAACTTAGGCAACTCTACAAACACTAACTCTATCTCATTCTCAGGATAAAGCCAGCCTCTCGACTTTTCGCGATAAACAAAGCGTGAGATTAATTCATCCCAATTCGCAAACATCTCAAAATCCGTGATTGTCAGAGCAATAACCGGTTTGAGCATTCGGTATCCTTCTCCCGCTTGCAATTGAAACGCATAGGTTTTCGCCGCATTAAACAACACCCTTTTCCCAAAAGACTGAACATTGAGAACCTGCATCTCAATAATCACTAACGTCCCATCATTGAGCCTAGCTCTTACATCCAGATAAGTATCCTTTAATCCCAAGAGCTTCGGGGGTAAATTAGGATCAATGATTTCCAAGTCCTTAATAGTAGACTCACCATCATACACCAACGCATTAAGAAAGCTAATTAGAATATCTTTGCTTTCCGTAGAACCAAAGATTTTCTTAAAGGCATAGTCTGTTTTAGGATTGATAAATCTCATCATCTTCCTCAAACTCAACCTCAGTTTCCTGTACCCATCCTAGCATAGTCAGTATTTGCCCCCAAAAAATCTGAGCCAGTGTGACTGGCTCAGATGAACACGGAATCAAGGGCGATCGCACAAACCGCCGTTTAGAACAGATTAGAGATTTTTCTCACTCAAATCACGAGCCATATGATCAAACGGCTGATCCACAAAACTCGTATCCGCAATCCCTGCCGCTGCCACCTGCGCCTTCACAATCTCCTTCATAATCTGAATTCCCCGAACCGTAGGTCCAATCGGAACCTCCAAAGAATTGTAAGTTTCACGCAACCCTTGCAGCACACGCTCATCCAACACATCCGTATTCCCCGCCACCAGAGCATAACTGGCATAACGCAGGTAATAATCCATATCCCGTAGACAAGCCGCATAACGACGAGTCGTATACGCATTACCACCAGGACGGATTAACTCCGGCAACTCCTCAAATAACTGAGTTCCAGCTTGCTTGACAATGCTAGCCGCATTACCATTAATCACTTTAGCCGCTTGAATCCGCGCCAGACCGCTATCAAAATAAGATTTGACCCGATCCATCGCATCCCGGTCTAGATACCGACCTGTAATATCGTAATTTGAAATTAAGCTTGTGAGTGCATCCCGCATTTGTATTACTCTCCCAACACAGCGTTTAGTTATAAAAGGGGGATTGATGCATAATATCCTTTTTGGAGTTTACTATAAAACGCCTCCTCGGTCGTACCGAAGTCAGAAATAGGCCAGCACGGAAGCAGGAGAAGACTGAAAATACCATTATCCCCAACCAATCCTTAAGAGATTCCTAAAAAACCTTCCATAACTCGCGAAATATTTTAGTAATGGCTAATACAAAACTCCCTGACACCTATCCCTAGGATGGATCAGCTAGTCAGGTAGCGGAAAACGAAGGCCCAAACCTTTTCGCTCTAGCTGAGAAGAAACGTCATCTCACGCTCTGAGCCTCAAGACTGACTCAATACCCACTTAAAGGAGTAATCCATGTTCCAAACCCCCCAAGAATTCTTGAAATATGTTCAAGATCACAGTATCGAGATGATCGATTTGAAATTTATCGATATGCCTGGGATCTGGCAGCATCTGACCGTTTATCAAGATCAAATTGATGACAGCAGTTTTAATGAAGGGGTGCCTTTCGATGGTTCCAGTATCCGGGGTTGGAAGGCCATTAATGAGTCTGACATGACGATGGTCCTTGACCCAACTACCGCTTGGATTGATCCCTTCATGGCTGAACCAACTCTGAGCGTGATTTGTAGCATTAAAGAACCCCGCACAGGAGAGTGGTATAGCCGCGATCCTCGCTCGATCGCCCAAAAAGCTCTACAGTACCTACAATCGACTGAACTGGGAGATACTGCCTATTTTGGACCAGAAGCCGAGTTTTTCGTCTTCGATGATGTCCGCTTCGACCAAACTCAGAGTGCTGGCTATTATTATGTCGATTCTATTGAAGGTCGGTGGAACTCTGGACGAGAAGAACCCGGTGGCAACCTCGCCTACAAACCTCGCTACAAAGAAGGGTATTTCCCTGTCCCACCCACAGATACCATGCAGGATATGCGGACAGAAATGCTCTTGACGATGAAAAAGTGTGGAGTGCCGATTGAAAAGCATCACCACGAAGTAGCAACAGGAGGTCAAAACGAACTGGGTTTCCGCTTTGGTACCTTGATTCAAGCGGCTGATAATTTGATGACGTACAAGTATGTGATCAAGAACGTGGCGAGACGCTACGGTAAAACCGTGACGTTTATGCCCAAGCCTGTATTCAATGACAATGGTTCGGGGATGCATACCCACCAGTCCATCTGGAAGGAGGGGAAGCCTTTGTTCTGGGGAGATAATTATGCCAATTTGAGTGATATGGCTCTCTATTATATCGGAGGTCTACTCAAGCACGCTCCAGCACTGTTGGCTTTGACGAATCCTTCTACGAATTCCTATAAGCGTTTGGTGCCTGGGTTTGAAGCGCCGGTAAATTTGGCCTATTCTCAAGGAAACCGTTCTGCTTCGATTCGGATTCCTTTGACGGGAACCAATCCCAAGGCGAAACGCTTGGAGTTCCGTTGTCCTGATGCTACCTGTAATCCCTATTTGGCGTTTGCAGCGATGTTGTGTGCAGGGATTGACGGGATTAAGAATAAGATTGAGCCGGGTGAGCCGTTGGATGTGGATATCTATGATCTCTCCCCTGAAGAGTTGGCTAAGGTTCCTTCGACTCCGGGTTCTTTGCTGGATGCGCTGAAGGCTTTGGAGGCAGATCACGAGTTCTTAACAGTTGGTGGCGTATTTACGGAAGATTTCATTACCAATTGGATTGAGTACAAGCTGGATAATGAGGTGAATCCGATGCGTTTGCGTCCTCATCCCTATGAGTTTGCGCTCTACTATGATGTGTAGGACAGGGAGTTAAGTGGGTAGGTTGGGCATGAGTAGCGATTTTTTTGGGCGCTATGATGGCCAAGCTGTCGTATGATGATGCCTGAAATCCCCCAATTTTTCGGGGGATTTTATGTATTGAAGGTGAGTTCGAGGATTTTGTCCTCATCCTTCAGGTATTTTAATGAACTATGAAGGTCATTATTCATGGTTCATTGTGGCGATTCAAGGGTTGTTTATGAGATTAAATCGGCGATCTAGTACGGGGATAATGAGGGTAGTGGCGATCGCTGCTATCATATGGTGGTTTGGTTTGGAGGAATAGTGGCAGTTTTATTGAATTTTCCTTGGACTTGTGGCTTTGGAAATTGGTTGCTCAATTTACCGACATTGTTACTGTTGTTTGTTGGCGGGACAAGTCTGGCGATCGCCGTTTCTTTCATTACTCTAGATCGGTGGTCAAAAATGTTAATTAAAAATCCCACTATTTCCCTACAAGATTCGGGTCGCCTTGCGGTACGATTGAATATATGCGATCGGAGATTGGATTGGAGTGAATAACTTTTTCGGTCAAGTAGAGGATTTGAATCTACGCATTAGTGCAAAATTCCTCGAAAGATTGGTCGAAGAAAAATATTATTATTTCTCTTGCCTATGGGACAGATGTAGATCAGGCGATCGCCATTTTAGAAGAATTGGCTCAAGAGGTTTGTGAGGATGGGAATTGGAATACAAAAGTCATTGAAGCTAAAGTAATGGGGATAGAATCAGTCAGTGCTGGAGGCGTTAACCTGGGAGTGAGTTTTCAAACAAAACCAGGAGTTCATGAATCGGTTATTCGCGAATATTATCGTCGGGTAAAAAAGAGATTTGATCACGAATAATTAAAGTTTGGAACCTAGATAGAGAGGGAAATTATGAGCTATTCTCCTGAAATACAAGTGCAAAAACACCGTGAGTTTTTTAGCTCTGGTCAAACTCAATCTCTGAGTTTTCGCATGGCTGCGCTTAAACAACTAAAGCAAGTGATTGAGGCGAATAAAACTAGAGTTCTGGTAGCACTGAAGTCGGATTTACACAAGCCAGAATTGGAAGGCTATTATGAATTTGGAGTAATGGCTGAAATTGACTATACTCTCAAACACTTAAAACAGTGGCTGAAACCTCAAAGGGTTTCTACTCCATTGGTGAGCTTTCCCGGTAAAGCCGAAATTCATCCAGAACCTTTGGGAGTAGCATTAATTCTTTCAGCTTGGAACTATCCTTTTACATTAACTATGACTCCTCTGGTGGGGGCGATCGCTGCTGGAAATTGTGCCATAATTAAACCATCAGAATTTGCTCCCGCTACGTCAGAAATTATCGCTCAAATGATTCATGATAATTTTGATCAGCGCTATCTTAGCGTCATCGAAGGCGATGCCACTGTCAGTCAAGAGATATTAAAACAGAAATTTGACTATATTTTCTTTACCGGTAGTGCCAGAATCGGTAAACTTGTAATGACAGCAGCTGCCCAACACTTAACCCCCGTTACTCTAGAATTAGGCGGAAAAAGCCCCTGTATTGTCGATCAAGACTGTGATTTAGAATGTACAGCCCGACGAATTATTTGGGGTAAATTTCTCAATGCAGGGCAAACTTGTATCGCCCCGGATTATCTACTGGTTCAACGCGAGATTAAACCCCGTTTGATTCAACAGCTAATCGCTCAGATTAAAGCCTTCTATGGCGATGATCCAGAACAAAGTCCCGATTATGCTCGCATTGTCAATGAAAAACAGTTTAATTCCCTGTGCGAATTCCTCCAAGAAGGAACGATACTTTGTGGGGGAAACACCAATCCCGAAACTCGTTATATTGCCCCCACACTCATTGACGGTATATCCTGGAATTCCTTGGTGATGCAAGGGGAAATCTTTGGGCCAATTTTACCGATTTTAGAGTATAACGAAATAGAAGAGGCGATCGCCCAAATCAACCAACATCCCAAACCCCTAGCTCTCTATCTCTTTTCCCGTCGCTCTCAACTTCAGCAGCACATCCTTCACCATACCTCATCAGGAGCAATCGTCTTTAACGATACAGTATTGCACGTGAATATTCCCCAACTGCCCTTTGGAGGTGTCGGCCAAAGCGGTATGGGAAGTTATCATGGTAAAGCCAGTTTCGATACCTTCACCCATTACAAAAGCGTCTTAAAACGCCCTTTCTGGTTGGATCTGAGCCTTCGCTATCCTCCCTATGAGAAAAACCTAAACCTGTTGAAAAAAGTCTTATAGCCTTCTTATGCTCAATCCCGAACCCACCTCCTACCACGATACCTTATGCGATCGCCTATTTATCGCCCTCTTCACCCGCAAAATGTCCGCCGCCGTTGGCAAACCCACTCACCAAAAAGGCTACGCTGGATTTGTAGACTTATCAAAAAAAATCATGCAAGGGCGCAATGCCCTAGAACAACAAACCTTAGTCAAAAAAGTCTTAAACTCCCTCATTCCCGCTCCCATTTTAACCCTCATTCGTCACTTCACTTCCCCCACCCAATGGGTATGTGAATGGAATGCCTGGTTTGCCACACAATTATTTGAATGGTTAGTGGGACCTTGTGAAGTCAAAACTGTAGAAATTATCTCAGAAAATGCCCCAATCCGTCAACAAAAAAGTGGCGTACAAATTAAAAAATGCCGCTATCTAGAACAAAGTGGCTGTGTCGCCATGTGCATTAATATGTGCAAACTCCCCACTCAGGACTTCTTTACCCATCAATTTGGTATTCCTCTAACCATGACTCCCAACTTTGAAGACTTTAGCTGTGAAATGGTATTTGGACAGTTTCCCAAACCCTTAGCTGAAGAACCCATCTTTCATCAGCCTTGTCTCACCCTCCATTGTGCAATGGCATCCCCCCAAGCTCAACCCTGCCCTCAACTCCGAGACTATCCCCACTAATATCTACCGAGTCTGAACCATAGGAGTCAAACTAATGGAACCTATGCTTTGTGCCATTGCCCTAGGCAGTAACTTGGGTGACTCCTTAAGAACTCTAGAACACACCATGATTATTCTCCAGCAAACTCCCGGAATTCGAGTAAAACTCTGCTCTAGCTGGTACAAAACAGTTCCAGTTGGTCCAACTCAACCTGATTATCTCAATGGTTGTGCCATCTTAGAAGTGGAACTGAACCCTCATAAACTGCTGAGAACTCTTTTAGCGATCGAACAACAATTTGGTCGCATCCGTCAAGAACGTTGGGGACCAAGGATTTTAGACTTAGATATTCTCCTGTTTGAAGATTTAATTTTAGACACACCTGAATTGCAAATTCCCCATCCCTGCATGACAAAAAGAGCTTTTGTACTCGTTCCTTTGGCAGAGATTGCTCCCCATTGGATTGAACCCGTTTCTGGAGAAACCATTGCCCAACTGGTTCAACAGATAGACTGTTTTGGCGTAACTCTCATGCCTCCCAGATACCCCGTATATCTACAAGCGGGCAGAGATAGGACTGTTGATTGAGAACAGTAGTTCAACCCCCTTAATCTTAGCGTGGGAAATCTTTTCGCTTCGGCACAACATAGCGAATGCCACCGCGATTTCCCACCGCATCGTCTTGATAGCGAGGGATGATATGAATGCTGGCGTGCATCATTTTTTGTCCTCCAGCATGGTTAACATTCATGCCAACATTAAAACCCTCTGGCTGAAACTCTTTAGTTAAGATCTGTTGCACCTTATTCGCCATTAACCAGCAAGCTGATTGTTCCTTAAAGGGGAGGTCAAAATAATTGGCAATATGACGTTTAGGGATAATCAATACATGACCTCTACTAACCGGATAGCCATCGAAGATGGCATAGGCGGTGGCTGATTCAGTCAGTAAGATCAGATTTTTGTGAGGATTGCAAAAAATACAATGATTGGAGGAATGTCGTTGATAATTGTAATGAACATATTCATAGATTTCACGGAAATCATCAAGATAGATTGACTGGAAAGGCAGCTTGACGATACATTGATAGGTAGGTTTTTTATGAATATAGTGTTCGCGAAATCCTTCTTTTTTGAGATCTCGCCTGACTGCGTAATAGGCTTTTCCTCCTGGTTTTAGTAGATGGGAGACTTCCATCATCACGTGGGCTTGTTCTTCAGGCAATAAGACGTTGAGAACATAGAAACAAAGGATAGTGTCAAATTTGTGGGTGGGATAGGCGGGGAAATAATAAGGATCGTAACCTTGAATAGGAAATCCTTTTTGCTCTAGGAGTTTAATATCGTTGCCCAAACCACATCCAAAGTCTAAAATTAGTCCTTCTAAGAGATTTTTATCTAATAAAAATTGGGCTGGAAATGATAAGTAAGTTCTTTCAATGGCGGTGAGATGACTAAATTTGTTATTTTGCTTTTTCATTAGTCAAGAGTACTCTAAATTTCAGGTCAGTTGGCCACAGGAAAGGGGAACTGAAGTGCCTGACTTTATACTAGCTGCAATTCCACAGCCAATAGATGGATAGTTTGTGTTGGGTAAGAGATGCTTTTGGGGAGAGTGGAGGCTATGAATTGCTAAGGCGTGATTAAAGTGGAGGGGTTCCCAATAGGAAACTTCTGCGGAGAGGTTTTGATGACTGTGGTGGGAGGGGAGTGGGAGGAGATAGCGATAGCGGGCTTGAATAATGGTTTGTGGGAAAACGCCAATTAATTGGGCCAGGATATCATGATCTAGGTCTCGGACGATCGCCGCACCAAAGAAAGCTTCTAAGCTAGAGAGCAGGTGCTCACTGCGCGCTAACGGATTACGGGAAAATTGGCTGATTTTTTGTAACCATCGTATCCATTGCAGGCGATTTTTGTATGCTTTATAACAATCTTCTGCATCAGTCATGGGAATCAAACGAGGAGCGCCAATGAAAACTAGCTGGCGACACTGTTCATCGGGGGCGATCGCCGCTCCTGGGCCCAAAAACTCTGCATAATAATCTTTACATAAAATCAGGGCACTTTTCTTTTGAGGGGAAATGGCTAAAATCGTCTCCACCTGACCATGATCTTGGCTTTCTTGCCGATTCCACCCCATCTCATTTACTCTCCATCCATACCCAACTGAGCAATTCGCAGGCTTTAAGGTAACTTTATTACTTTTCTATGAGCGTTTTCCGCTCTCTGCATTAATCCGATTTTATGTCAACTCCTGTTTATTTGTCTGTCCTTCTCCGGCAATCTTTACCAAATCAACAGATTTCTCCTAGGATTTATGGATTTTTGATAAAGTTCCCGTACACAAATCTCCTATTTTAAGCAACCTTCGTTACTTTTTCTGTCCCGTCCTCGTCACGGATTCAAAATCTTCTCCAAGCCATAGACCAAAGTTTTCAGTGTCAGGACTTTGCGAATTGCCAGAAGGACTCCAGGCATATAACAGGCGCGATCGCTCGTATCATGACGTAGAGAATAAACCTCTCCAGGAGAACCAAACAACACCTCCTGATGAGCAATTAACCCCGGCAAGCGCACACTATGAATCCGAATCCCCTCATCCGCCAGTCCTCCTCGCGATCCCGGTAACTTTTCCTGCTCCTTCACCTCAGCAGCATTATAGGATTTCCCTAACTCTGCCAACAACTGAGCCGTCTTAATCGCCGTACCACTAGGAGCATCCGCCTTCTGATTATGATGCAACTCAATAATCTCCACATGATCAAAATACTGAGATGCTTGAATTGCCGCCTGTTGTAAAAGCACCATCCCAATGGAAAAATTCGGAATCACCAAACATCCCGTACTCGCCTTATCCGCAAAATCAGCTAACTCCTCCAACTGCCTTGGAGTTAACCCTGTCGTTCCGACAACCGGACGAATGCCATAGGCGATCGCCTGACGCACACTCTCATACACTGAATCAGGATGGGTAAAATCCACCATCACCCCCACCCGCTTCTCCTGAGCCACCAACCCCAGCACCGACTCCAACTGATTCAAAATCGGGACTTCCAACCCACCACAGCCAATCACCTCCCCCACATCTTGTCCCTGGTGAGCCAGATGAAGATCCACCGCACCTACCAACTTCATATCCTGAGCCTGGGAAACCGCCTTAATCACCTCCCGCCCCATTTTCCCCAGAGCACCGTTAACAATAACTGGAATCGGTTCACTGTTCATCCTTATCAACTCCGCGATCGCCAAAACCACAAAACCACACAATTTCACAATTTATCAGCCCACTCTTGGCCTGAAGTCCCCGTCAAAGACACAATAGAAAAACCAGGGAACTCCGATTTATGTCGGATCACAGTCCAAAGTGTCATCCTACCATAGTTCACTTCCCTTACAACAGAGGCGCATTTACCAGACCATCCGGTAAAGGGGTAAATCTCATTGGAAAGAAAATAATCAACCATTAATTCCCCGCCAAAACTTAAATCTCACTCAGAATCTATGACCCTAACCCTCAACAAAATCAATTATCATAGCTCAATATCAGTCCTAATCTCAGTCTCCGCCTAACCGGATCTAACTTACTCCAATCTGGAGCAGTTTCCTCCATCGGATGCCTAGAACTCCAGACGTGACAGGGTGCTACCAGATCAACCACACAACCCCAAAAACATGATGCACCGTTCCTCACAGGTACATGTTCATGTCGGACGCAGTCCGAAACCACAGCCGATGAGAGACCAAGATAAAACCAAAGATGAATTGGTACAGGAGCTAGTTACCCTGCGCCAACAAGTGGGTCATTTGCAAGATCAACTGCGGCTGACTCAAGCAGATTGGGAAGCACGCTGGCAAAAAGCCGAAGCAGAACTCAAAGCGGAAGTAGAATCGCGTACAGCCGCCTTAAAAGAATCCAACGATCAGTTTGTCGCTGAAATTGCCGAACGCTATCAAGTCCTCCATGCCTTACGCACTGCCAAAGATCAACTCGAAGCCATTTTAGAAGCCGTACCCGGAACCGTCTCCTGGATTAGTGACGATCTCCACTATCTAGGAGTTAACCGACACTTAGCCAAAATGTTCAAGCTTCCAGAAGAACAATTTATCGGTAAAAAACTCGGATTCCTGGGAAGTGGCAAAGACTTCGATCGCTTCGTGCAAGACTTTTTTGCCAGTGACGCTCAAGAAGCCTTTCGCGAAGTCTCCATGCGCGTTGATGGCCAAACCCGTATTTTCCTGATTGTGGCCCAAAAATACGATCAAAATCGCGCTGCTTTTACCGTTGGCATTGATATTACCGAACGTAAAGAAGCAGAAGAAGCCCTGCGAGAAGCAGAAAACAAATATCGCACGATTTTTGAAAATGCTGTTGAAGGCATTTTTCAAATGACCCCCGACGGGCAATATCTTAGTGCCAATCCTGCCTTAGCTAGGATTTATGGCTATCCCTCGGCTGAAGCCCTAAAAACTACCCAAATTAATATTCGAGAACAACTTTATATTAATCCTGGACAGCGGCAAGAATTGATGCGCCTGTTACAGCAGCAAGATGCGATCGTCTGCTTTGAATCTCAGATCCAACGGCTGGATGGACAGTTAACTTGGATTTCTGAAAATACGCGAGCCGTCCGCAATGAACAAGGAGAATTATTATATTATGAAGGGACAGTCGAGGATATTACCGAGCGCAAGTTAGCCGAAGAAGAATTAAGACGGCTCAACGAAGAGTTAGAACAGCGCGTGGAAGAGCGAACCGCAGAATTAAAGCGAGTCGTTGATCAGTTAACCGTCGAAATCACTGAACGTCAGCGTGTAGAAGCAGCTTTAAGGGTATCAGAGGCAGAGTTAAGGGCCCTGTTTGCTGCCATGACTGATATTATTACCGTATTTGATGCTCAGGGACGGTATATTCGGGTAGTTTCTACTAATTCTGAAACCCTTTTTAGTCCTACAACTGATCGCATTGGTAAAACGGTTTATGATGTCTTACCCTTTGAACAAGCAGAGTTATTTGTGACTCAAATTCAGAAAGTGTTAGAAACAGGACAAACGTCTAACCTAGAGTATTCAGTACCGATTACAGAAGCAGGGGAAGCCAGCAGCGATCTGTCTTTAGCCCCTGGGACAACAGACGATCATCAGATCTGGTTCGCGGCTTCCGTCTCTCCCATGCCCGATAATTGCGTTATTTGGGTGGCTCGGAATATCACGGAACGCAAGCGGGTTGTCGATGCCATGCGAGCCGCAGAAGAAAAGTATCGCAGCATTTTTGAGAATGCCGCCGAAGGCATTTTTCAAATTACTCCAGAGGGGCGATATTTGAGTGCTAATCCTGCCCTGGCGAGAATGTATGGCTATGGAACTCCAGAGGAATTAATGGAGAAATTGATCAATGTGGGGACGAATCTGTATGTGGAGTCCGATCGCCGAGAGCGGTTTATGGAGTTGATTCAAACGCAAAATGTGGTCTCGAATTTTGAATCTCAGGTGTATCGTCAGGATCGGAGTATTATTTGGACTTCTGAAAATGCTAGAGGGGTGCGCGATTCCCAAGGGAATTTATTGTTTTGTGAGGGAACGGTTGAGGATATTACCAAACGTAAGGAAGCAGAAAATGCCTTAAGAGCAGAACAGCAAAAGTCGGAGAAGTTGTTATTGAATATTTTGCCAGGGGCGATCGCCGAACGACTGAAGCAAGAAGATCACTCGATTGCCGATCGCTTTGATGAAGTGACGATTTTATTTGCAGATATTGTCAATTTTACTCGTCTCTCCTCTGGTATTTCTGCTACAGAGTTGGTCAACTTGCTCAATGATATTTTCTCTAGTTTTGATACCCTCGCTCAAACCCATCAAGTAGAGAAAATTAAAACTATTGGAGATTCCTATATGGTGGTTAGTGGGATTCCTACTCCCCGCACCGATCATGCGGAGGCGATCGCCCAAATGGCTCTGGATATGCAGCGGGAAATTTGCCGCTTTACCAAACCTAATGGTGAACCCCTACAACTGCGCATTGGTATTAGTACCGGCCCTGTGGTGGCTGGAGTCATTGGTGTGGCAAAATTTATCTATGATTTATGGGGAGATGCTGTTAATGTCGCTTCTCGGATGGAATCTTTAGGAATTCCCGGCAAAATACAAGTAACAGAATCTACTTACGAATGCTTAAGGCATCGATATACTTTTGAAAAACGGGGCCAAATTGAAGTGAAAGGTAAGGGGTTGATGACAACTTATTGGCTAACGGGGATAGCCTCCCCTGATCTCTGTTGAAGACGAGGGGGGCTGATCTTCCCTCTAGTCACACCTACCCCTGAGCCGATCATTATGAATTTAGCGATCGCGGCTCATCAGCACCAACTGCACTAGTTGCAGCACCGAATACAATGTGGTAGCCACATAAGTCCAAGCAGCGGCTTGCAAAACGGCTTTCGCACCTCGATGTTCTTGATCCTGAAGAATACCCAAATCATCAATCAGCTTTAAGGCGCGGCTAGAAGCATCAAATTCTACAGGGAGCGTCACTACATGAAAGGCGATCGCACCCACAAACAACCCTATCCCTAAATTAATCGCCAAAGTAGAAATCGTTCCTAGCCCACTGAAAATTAACCCCGCCACCACCAACATCGGCCCAAACTGAGAACCCAGATTCGCCACAGGCACCAAATTAGCTCTCAAATTCATCAAACTGTAACCGAGCTTATCTTGCAGCACATGGCCACATTCATGAGCCGCTACCGCCGCCGCTGCTAAGGAATCGGAACTGTAAATCCCTTGAGAAAGACGTACCGCCTTAGCATTTGGATCGTAGTGATCCGTTAATTCCCCGGCAACTGGCTCAATCCTCACATCTGTAATTCCCATCACTGTCAGAATTCTCTCGGCCACTTCTGCCCCCGTCATCCCCATACTAGAACGAACTTGGGCATACCGATGATAGGTGCTACGGATTTGATTTTGGGCCCAAAACATTAAGATCATACCAGGAATGAGAATTAGGTAGGAGCTATGAAAATACATAACTTTGTCCCTCTAAAAAACTCCAAATGTTTCTCAATACTTAGTATAGTCTTGACTATCGGAAATTTACCTGACTTTCCGATTCGGTTTCCTGGGGTGGGAACCGACTTAATTTACCCTCGATTGCCTAACAAGTTATAACGCTGAAGTAAGTTTTCTAGGGTTTGAACCAAGGTGGCTCTGAGATCTTCTTGAGACTGAAATAAGAGCCGATTTTGAGCAGAAACATCAAAAGGAAACTGCCCCGGCAAATCAGCACGCTCCATTTGTGCTAGTAAGATTTGTTCTGGGCGTTTGGTTTGCAGCGCATAACCCATTTCTACACAAACACAGGGACTGGGAATCAGTTGGATCTGGTCTTTCGTTTGCAGTTGCGTGATGGGAGTACCGTCAGCGATAAATAATAAACATTTGCGAATTCGACGCATCAGGGGACTGTGTAGACGAATGGGTGCTTGATGCGGGCGATGGGAAGATTCTAGGGTTAAGGAAAGACGCGATCGCTGATTCAAATCCCCAATTACCCGTTCTAATTCTGCCTGTAAAATCTCACTCGATTCTCCATATTCCTGTTGATAACAGAAAAAAATCATCGGGTCTAAATGAGACATCACTTCCTGTTTTGTAAAATAAATCTCATGGCTGGTTAAGTCAATATTGGAAATGGCATAACCCCCACTCCCTTCAATATAAAACTCGACATTTTCTCCCTGCAAATACCGCTGAAACCATAGGGATTGTTTCACATCATTACTATCTTCTAAAAAATCCGCCCTTAACGCTGATTTCAGCAGACTTTGCTTGCTCAGACGCATATCTGGCGGCCGTTTTTCCAGTTCTTGAATGGGTTCATAGTCTTGGAGATACCAAGCTTTGAGTGCAATGATGGCCATAAGCTGCGGCGCTACGCGCTGGTAATGGTTAGCGACAAAAAGAAATACAGAGCAGTGTTGAGACTAGCATTTTTTCATCGGCATTGAATTCATTTAAAAGCACAACTGCACCCCGATAGTTTCCTGGAAACTTCCTGTTTAGGTTAAGGCTATCTGGAGGAAAGCAGGAGATCTTTTACATCTGCTTTTTCACTCCCTGTTTACCAACTTAAGGAAGAATCAGCCACTGAATTGGGTGCAGTTGTTTGAAAAGACAGATGATCTTTAAACAGTGTTTTTCCTCTCAATTTAACGGTTAGAATTGGACTGTTTGATCTGTCAACCGAGCTGAGATTAAGCTCTATGGTTTTACTATAGATGAGGCAATCAACAGGAATCAAGGGATTGAGACTAAACTTAACAATTCCAGTCCAGGGTTACCCCCAAGAATCTAAATCTAGGGCTTGAGAGCCACCTTTTTCGAGTTGATTGAGCACTTGACCTAGCTGATACCAAACTAATCCACTGACTAACAGGGTAACGGGCATAGAAATCAAGTATGCTAAGGTGGTTGGGAACCCAAATATACCTAATCCTGATGATAAAAAGACACAGGCTCCTGCGAAAATCCCCACGAAAGGGAGCAGGAGTCTGGGTCCTTGCAGCGATCTAATGTCGTGAGTCGCTCGGTTTTTTGACCATACTTGGGC
>CAZTRW010000094.1:0-14776 GCA_964616725.1 uncultured bacterium | reverse complement strand
CGAATTTCCTCTGAACTCTCATGGGGGGTTTAATCACGGTTCCGGATTTCCCCAAGATGGGAGAGTATAGAGCAATGGTAGATGCACCCTGATGAACTCCCCCAGTCGGTGACAACTGGGGGATTACTTTTCTCCACCACCCCTGTAAACTGTTTACTATCTGGGCAAATACCTGGTGCCCCTACTGTCTCCCCTATCATGGTTTTTGCACTCACCCTACCTCCTCCACTCCAAAAGGGCGATCGCCTCTTCGTCATTGCTCCCAGTGGTGCTCTGCAAGAACACCAAAATTTTCAAGCCGGTCTCGAAATATGGCAACAGCAGGGTTATACTCTGGAGATTGATCCCAGAATATACCAGCAATGGGGATACCTGGCTGGAACCGATCAAAACCGTCGCCATCAGTTACAAGATGCCCTCCTCAATCTCCATTGTCGCGGTATTTTATGCGTGCGGGGAGGTTATGGTACCACTCGGTTATTGGAAAACTGGAGCCACTTCTCCCCTCGGCAAGAACACCCCCAATGGCTGATTGGCTTTTCCGATATTACTGGCTTGCTGTGGAGTCAGTTTTGTCAGGGTTGGGGAGGAGGGTTACATGGTCCTGTGCTCACTACCCTTTCCCAAGAGCCAGAATGGTCTTTGCATCGTCTCTGGGCGGCTGTGGGCGGAGAATCCTTAGATCCCCTTCAGGGGGAGGGATGGGGAGGAGGGCAAGCCCAAGGGATTTTGCTCCCAGGCAATCTGACGGTGGCAACCCATCTCCTGGGAACTCCCTTACAGCCTGCTTTGGCGGGAGTGATTTTAGCCTGGGAAGAGGTGGGAGAAGCGCCCTATCGTGTTGATCGAATGTTAACTCAGTGGCGCATGAGTGGGGCGCTGGAGTCGGTTCGGGGTATTGCTTTGGGGCGATTTAGTCAATGTGAGGCTCCTGAAGGACGACTGAGTTTTACGCTAGTGGAAGTGTTGCGCGATCGCCTAGGAGATCTTGGGATTCCCATTGTATCTGATTTACCCTTTGGCCATGATGGCCCTAACGCGGTTTTACCGGTGGGTGCTGTTGTGGAGTTGGATGGAGATCGGGGGATTTTGGCGTTTCCCTAAATGGGGCGATCGCTCCTTACGTCACTATTCATCAAAAACTTACTCGATGACTAAGCATCATCGAGTTGGCGATCCTGATTACCTCACTTCTACCATCCACCGTTGGGATTTTTACGACCTCCACCATAAGTACCTTTAGACTCGCGGTTATCACGATGATCTCGATTTCTCTGGCCTTGAGCTTCACGAGGGCGAGCCTTATTCACCTTTAACTGGCGACCCATCCATTCTGCACCATCTAGAGCGGTAATTGCCGATTGCTCTTGTTCGTCACTAGACATTTCCACAAAAGCAAATCCTCTCATCCGATTCTTCTCACGGTCTATGGGAACCGTCACTCGTTTTACTGTTCCATAGTCCTTAAAGACTTCGTGTAGGTCTTCCTCTGTAACCTGATAAGATAGGTTACCCACATAAATCGACATCGAGACTTTCCCAAATCAAACAAGTGTTTCAGGAGAATCAGATGTTGCAACTAGCTCGCCCATCCTCATTCTCAGTCCTCATCTTAGCAGCATCTCCCCTGGTTTGGGAAGTACGCTTCGGTCATGTTTTGCTGTAGAGACTACCCGATCCAGGTGCTTTTGAGTCCCTATTTAGCAATTGGTTGGGTAGAATAAGGATAACCTTGTCAAAATTACGTATTTTTACTGAATTATGAATGTTAAATTTCGTGAGTTTAATCCCTTTGATGTGTGGATTTGGATTGAATTTAGTACTCTTCCTAGTGATACAGAAAAGTTATATTTGCAAGAAATCTTTAATGCTTGGTTCTATCTAGGCAAGTTGGGGGGATTTAATGCCGAAAATCTCCAAGTACAAGAAGAAGGATTAGAGATTAGTTATATGGATTATGATCCAGATTATGCCGATCGCTCATTGATGGCGCTCATGCACAATATGGGCGATTTTGAATATCAAGATTACTGGGGACGCTGTTGGTTTGATTTGGGCACCAGTGATGCCATCGCCCTCGATATTCTGATTAATGCTTTGTGGCAATTTAGCAAAGAATATGTTAAGATAGAAAATTTGATTATCGGTGGAATTAACTCAGATTGGCCCGTGCCTGAACAGCCAGACTCTTTTGTGGAATATTAAACTATGTCTAAACAACCTAAAATTCGTGCCATTGCCTTAGGATTAATAGAAAATGGCGATCGCCTCTTCCTAGCCCAAGGTTGGGATGCCCATCAACAGCAAACCTTTTATCGCGCTTTAGGAGGAGGGTTAGAATTTGGTGAAAGCTCCCAGGAAGCCCTACAGCGAGAATTTCGAGAAGAACTACAAGCCGAATTAACCAACATTGAATATCTAGGATGTATCGAGAACCGATTTACCTACAATAACCATCCCGGTCATGAAATTATTTTCGTCTACCGTGCCCAATTTACCAATCCTCACTTCTATCAGCAAGAATCTTTTCCATTTATGGAGGGAGAAAAACAGAAAAAAGCCTTTTGGGTGCACAAAAAATCCTGCTTATCCGGAGAAATCCTGGTAGTTCCCCCCGAATTCTTAACCTATCTATCGCACCCCTAAAAACTTATGGGTTTGTAAACTAATGCGCCAGTCGGGATGGTAACGCACAAATTCAACTGCTAAATCCATAGTGGCTGGGGTGCTCCATTCCGGTTGTACAAATTTTACTGCCCGCTGAGAAACTAACTGAGCTTGTGCTAGGGCCCATTCTAAATCTTGGGCAGAGGTAATAACAACTTTCAATTCATCCACGCGATCGCCTATACCCGGATCGGGTAACTTAAACCGTTTTGGTGAAAACGTCACCCAATCGAACTCCCCCGAAAACGGATGAGCACCAGAAGTTTCTAAATGCAAAGGCAGAGAACACATCCCCCTGAGTCCTGAAGTTAATCCCCTCAGATCATGCATTAACGGCTCTCCTCCCGTAATCACCACCATACTCGCTTTCACTGCTAACACTTTTTCCCCCAACTCCTGTACAGAAAGTTGCGGATGTTTTGCCATGGGCCAAGATACTTTTGTATCACAAAACCCACATCCCACATCACACCCGGCCAAGCGAATAAAAAAGGCATTTCTTCCCATCCAATAGCCTTCCCCTTGGATAGAGTGAAACGTTTCTACAATCGGATACGTGATCAGTGAGAGATCGCCAACAGCCACAGTATTTTCCAGAGTTACGCTCATCATCGACAGAGGTTTTGGGTCTAATCTGAACTATAGGGCCAAGGGATCGCGCCAAAAAACGATCGCATCATTGAGAAGTTGGATTTGAGTGCCGGGAAAGTAAAATTGTACAATCCGATCACCACTCCAGCCCAACTCCGCTAACCGATAGGCTCCCGTCTGGCTTAGCCCCACCCCATGTCCAAATCCTCCTCCGACAAATAGATAACCCTTGAGGACTTGATTTTCATAAATGGGGTCAAGATAAAATAAGGTGCTAATGGGGGGATAGAAGGCATTGCGGATTTGGTCTTTGCTGATTTCGATTAAACCGCGATCGCTCTCTACTACCATTTTTAGCACCCGACCTGAAGGCGATCGCTCTGTAATCTTCACCCCTTGGATACTCTTAATCCCCGCCATCGGATGGCGGCGGTTGGTCAAATACTTATTTAAAAAAGTCGCCATTTCCTCCAGACTGGTACTATAGCGCCAGCGGAAACGATTCCATCCCGTCTCATTAAAGCCTTGTTCGAGATTGAGAAACTCCCGCAGATAGGTTTCATTCCCTAAACTTTTCTGGGATAAATTCCAAACGGGAGCCGTAGCATCAATCACCGCCTTCAGATAAGGACGATTAAACCCATCCCAAACATCTTCAAAGGCAGCGGTTACCCCTCCTGTAGTGGAAGAATAGAGGGCATCGACTAACTCATTATTATAAGTAACAACTAAACCTGCCGTCGCCGCGATCGCCCCATCCGCTATCCCAGAAGTATCCCCCAATCCCCAATACACCTGGCAATCCGTCGTCGCACACAGTTCATAATCATCAATAGCAAACCGGCGCAAATTCCTCAGCGTATAAGTGCGCGCCAAAATCGCTTGCGCCTCCACCGCCGCAGGGGGCGCATTCGGTCCAATTTCATGGGGAACCACCCCTCGCAAATAGGTTTCTAGAGGCACCAGATTAACTAACGTGAAATCTCCATAAGCATTTGGCTGCATCTGTACGGAACCACCATACAAACGGGTGACCCCATCCGGATGGGTTACTTGAATGCGATTCATCCCACTACTGACTTTCACCGTGCGGCGATTGTAGCGAAATCCATTTACAATCCAATAGGGTTGAGCATAGTGACGCAGCACCTGAGTGTCGATATGGACAGTGGTATTGCCTTCTGACTGAAAACTTTTGAGCAATAAGCGCCGTAACAAAGGCGTATGATAGACCTCACGCTTGGCCCACACTTGCCACTGGCGGGGATTAGCCACTTCTACCTCAAGCCCTTGTTGTCGCCATTGGTGGCTCTCGTGTTCCGCACTTTCAAAGCTGCGGTGGGTACTCAAAACCACTCGTTCTGCTACTAAAGGTTGAGGTAAAGGCCTTTTTTCGATTTGCAGCTTGAGGCTATCGGTTTCTAGGGTGGCTTCTCCCTGGAGGGTAGAATAATGGATGGTGAGGCGATCGCCACTCAACGCCTTTAAAGTTAAACTATCCGTCTCTTGATCCCCAAATCGCTGTTCAATCCCAATTTTCAATAGCCGCTCCGCCCCCCATCCCGGCAGAGCTACCCCAGCTACCATGATTCCAGCTAGAGAGGCACCAATCCAAAACCCAGAAACTTTCGTGCGATCGCCCAACATTCAACCTTACCCAAAACACTCCCAATCCCCTTACCAGCATCCTAACCCAAAATCCGGCTTTCCGAAATCCCCAGATCCTCCCCTGTAGAGAAAAATAGAGGAGCGAAATCCCCAACTCCTCATCAAACTTTCAAAAAAATCCCCGGGGAATAGACACATTTTGCCAATCTGGTGGTATCATGATTGCTGTCACGTCTGGTTAGCACAACTCTAGACGTTCCTAGGGATATTGCCCTAACTGTAGCCATCTAGGCTATGATGTGACAAACGCAGTCCGAGGGAGACACCTGAAAAGATGCTCAATCGGCGGTTTTCAGCTAAGATACTCAAGGACAAATGTCAAAATGTGTCTCTGCATTGATTCAAGTACATCTAACGTTGTTGTGGAGTGAACGATGAGCGGATTTACACTAAGAACAACCCCAACCAGCCCTCAAATTCGTGAGTGGTTCGGTACTGCCAACGCTGATAGAGGACTGAACTTTTCCCTCATTAATCTTACCATCGGTTCCCAAGATGTTGCCTATGGGTACGGAGGAAACGATACGATTGATGCCGGTTTGTCTCCTTCTGCGGTGATCTTTGGGGGTCAAGGCAATGATAGTCTGATTGGTAGCCCCATCTTTCTAGCCATCAGCGTCCTCTCTGGCGATCGCGGTGCTGATACCCTAATCAGTCAAGGCGGAAGCGTTTCTTCCCTGCTGGGAGGTCAAGACAATGACAGCTTAGTAGGTGCCAACACCACTGGTATCGTTGAAAGTCTCTGGGGAGGCCAAGGTAACGACACCCTTCGCGGTCAAGATGGCAGTGACTTCCTTTCCGGTGACGTAGGGGCAGACATCATCTGGGGTGACGACGGCAACAGTGCTGCTGCTGGTAACGATATCATCCTAGGCGGTACTGACAGCGACACCATTGTCGGTGGTGGCGGTAACGACTCCATCCGGGGGGGCCAAGGCAATGACTACCTAGAAGTAGATTCAGCTTTAGTTAATAGCACAGTTCCCACTAGCGATGATGTAGTCGCTGGCAATGATACCGTATTCGGTGACCTCGGTAACGACACCATTGGTCGCTTTGGCAGCGCTTTGGGAGCTACAGGCAGAGATTGGTACGACGGTGGGGATGGTACCGATAGTATTGTTGGTGGTAATCAAGGAGTCGCTACACTCGTTAACGGCGTTTTAACTAACCCCGCTGGAGATACCTTAATTGGTGGCAGTGGCAACGACACCATCCGGGGTGGTTTGGATAACTCTGGAGCTGACTCCATTACAGGCGGCGATGGAGATGACTCTCTCCTCGGTGGTAACGAAGACTCTACCGCTGCTGGTGGTGACACCATTGATGGTGGTGCAGGAAATGACAACATCGATGGCCAAGATGGTCGTGATAGCTTAATCGGAGGTACTGGCAACGACTTCATCCTAGGTGCAGGTGGTAACGATACAGTGCTTGGTAGTGACCAAAACGACACCCTTCGTGGTGGCGATGGTAACGACAGCCTAATTGGTGGTAGAGACCAAGACCTAATTGAAGGCGGTAGAGGCAGAGATACTCTGATTGGTTCAAACCCCGATTTAGCTAAGGGTGATGGTGTAGACCAATTTCTATTTGATATTGGTGAGATCACTGACCCTGGAACCGGTTTTGGAGATGCAGCTACTGCGAATAGCTTGTTCCTTCCTGGAGGCGTAACAGGTATTCCCAGTGCTGTCACTGCCGGAGATGCTGGCGGCGCTGACTTCATCCTAGGATTTGACGTTAACCAAGATCGCATCGTCATTACTGGAAAGACAGTGAATAACATCAGTACTACGTTTAATCCTCCCTCTGCTGGTGCTGGTAATCCTACCAACGGTCTTACCGTTAAATTCGGTAGCACCTATGTTGATGCCACTTCTGGTGGTGGTTTTGCTACCATTGGTCAAGTATTCAAGGTGGGAGTGACCGCTGCTACTGGTGTTGTCGGTGGTACTGCTGATACCCTGATCTACATTGAGCGTGATGGTGTTGCTGGCTTTGCTGCTGGAGACATTGCGGTAGCCACCTTGGTAGGTATCACGTCTACAACTGCTCTTGCTGGTACGGTTCAAATTATTTAGAGTTGCTCAATTCCTGGTGAGTTACAAGTAACAAAAAACCACGGTTAGATGCCAAAATCTAGCCGTGGTTATTCCTTTTACGGCAAAACAATGCAACCCCCAACAATAGTTTATCTACAAGAACGATATCTGTAGGGGGCCTTCACCCCCAAAGCCATGTCTTACTGTTAATCAAATTAACTATAACTGCCTTACGATCCAAATCCTTTGCCTCGGTGAGGAGAGGGTAGGGTAATGCAGTTATTTAGCTGGGAAAGAATCTTTTCTGTATCGAGGTTTTGACCAATCAAAACTAGCTGATTTTTGGGGTTTCCTTTCCATTCGGTATCATCGAGGGTGAATCGTTTGCCGCTGAGGTGAAAGACATGGCGCAGGGGACTTTCGTCAAACCAGAGAATGCCTTTGGCGCGGAAGACGTTGGGAGGAAGATGATGATCGAGAAATTTTTGGAATTTCTTGATGGACAAGGGGCGATCGCTCTGAAATGATACGGAGGTAAAGCCATCATTTTCTAGGTGATTGGAGTGATGATGATGCTCATGATGATCATGCTCATGATGATCATGCTCATGATGATCATGCTCATGATGATGATCGTGATCCTCAGCAGATTCAAAATACCGATCTGATTCAAATAAGCCTACGCTGAGAATTAAGGGTAAAGACACTTGGCTATTGACAGTTCTCAGAATGCGAGCATCGGGTTTGATATCGCGAATCTTGACTTCAATGCGATCGGCATCAGCTTCATCCACCAAATCAATTTTATTGAGGAGAATAATATCTCCATAGGCAATTTGGCTATAGGCGGCTTCAGAATTAAATAAATCTAGGCTAAAGTTAGCGGAATCGACCACTGTGACAATGGAATCGAGGCGAGTTAGATCTCGCAGCTCTGTCCCTAAAAAAGTGAGTGCAACCGGCAAAGGATCAGCAATTCCTGTGGTTTCTACCACCAAATAATCGAGTTGATCTTGTCGTTCTAAGACACGATAAACTGCGTCAGCTAACTCATTGTTAATGGTGCAGCAAATACAGCCATTACTCAATTCTACCATATCTTGATCGGTGGAAATAATCAGTTCATTATCAATTCCTATTTCCCCGAACTCATTGACTAAAACGGCTGTTTTTAGCCCTTGTTGGTTAGTGAGAATGTGATTGAGAAGAGTGGTTTTACCGCTGCCAAGAAAGCCAGTGATAATGGTTACCGGTAAGCCTGGTGGTGAGATGTCTTGGGGTTGGGAGGCTGGAGAGGTGACTGCTGATGTCATGTGGATATTCCCTAAATTCTTCTGAATTTTCTTATTATTACTGATGAATTGACAATTGTGCTAGAGGGAGTTGGCCTTTGAGTCGGGGATGAGTGGGCTGGGTTTGCCGTATCATTGATCATATCCGACGGAAGGGGTCAGGGTGATTAGATCTTCGATTGTGGTTGTCATGGCTTGGCAAATGGCATCGAGGGGTAAATCGTTGGGATCATGGCCGAAGGGATCTTCAATTTCAATACCAATTTCTTCAATCCCAAATACGGTGAAAGCGACTAAGCCAACAACAATTGGCGTTCCCCATTGAAATTCTGCTACAATTTGTAGGGGTAATAGAAAGCAGTAGAGAAATAGGAGTTGCTTTAAATGAATGGAGTAGGCTAAAGGAATGGGGGTTCTTACAATTCGTTCACAGCCTCCTAGGGTATCTACCATGGCGTTGAGGAGATTGAGCATGGAAAAGCTATCTCCTAATTCTAGACGATCGCGATCGGTTTGTTTTTTGATATAGTCTCCAATCCAAAAAGCAATTTTCAAAGGACGATTGTTGACACTCTCCAAGATTTTATAATAGTCTACAGGAACAAGTTCTGCTAATTCTTGGTTGAGAGGTTCCCCCCGTAAATGTAATTTCATGGCAACTGCGTAGGCAACTAATAGCTTAATAGCGATGATTTTTTCTTGGCGATCGCTCTCATTTTCTTCCGCAACTCCTACCCAGATTTGTCTAGATAAATTACGAACACTATTGTTTAAAATCCCCCATTGTTTTCTTCCTTCCCAAAATTTTTCATAGGCGGTATTGGTTCTAAAAACCAGGAGTAAACCTAACACTAAACTGGAAACAATACTGGTTTGAGAAGATAGAGATACTGGCAGTTTAAAATAGTAAGCAATCGAGATACAGAGACTAATAATGCAAAATACAATAATCCGAGGAAAAATCCCTGGAATCACGGAGGAGTGAATCTGAAAGACACGCCGAAACCAATATCGCTTTTCTACGGTGAATCGATGTTTTGTTTTGTTCCGATTCTGTAAAAAAGGAAGAAAATCTAGGAAGCTTTTGCGTCTATCCATACAGGCATTATTTCCAATCCTAGGTAAAACTGATAGCTTCAGTATAAGCTGGGCGATCGCCTCTAGCAACAGCCAGTGTTTAAGTAACAATACTTAATACTTCAGAGAGATTGAGGAAACTCATGATGTGCCTAAAATAGTTAAGATCACCATCGCTCTATCCTAGGAGAAGCTATGACTCGCGCCATTATGGAAACCGACAAAGGCACCATTCATCTAGAATTGTTTGACCAAGATGCCCCCAATACGGTGAAAAATTTTGCCGATTTATCCCAGAAAGGCTTTTACGATGGATTGACCTTTCATCGCGTCATCTCAGATTTTATGATTCAAGGTGGATGTCCCCTAGGCAACGGCACAGGGGGCCCAGGGTATAAGATTCAGTGCGAAATTAATCACAATAAACATTTAGCAGGAACCTTATCCATGGCCCATGCTGGCCCAAATACCGGAGGAAGTCAGTTTTTTATTTGTCATTCACCCCAGCCTCATTTAGATGGTGTACATACGGTGTTTGGCCAAACCCAAGACATGGATGTGGTCAATGCTATTCGCAAAGGAGATAAGATTATTTCTGTCAAGATTGAAGCATAATTGTTGATAGTTCTGCTCTGGAACATAGATTTCTAGAGCAGACTCAGCAGGCGATCGCTATTGACATCCTCCTAACATCAGCTAAAATAAAATAAATCTTCGACCTATTACTGCGGCTCCTCACTGCGGTTCCTGAAAGAGGTTATCTTCATGTTTCAATCTAGAGGTCGCGCTTGGCGGCGTTTTCAGCGGATCAAATCTATCCGTAAAAGAAACCTTCGCACCTCATTAAGAGGTATCTGTCGCCAGTGTTTAATCCCAGGCAAACGCTCTAAAACCAAAGGCATTCCTCCCTACGGTTTGTCCCCTTGCGATCGCCAAAGTAAGCAGTGGAAATTCTTATACTTTCGCTCTAACAAACTCGCCAGAGCCGCTCAACTCAAGCAAGAATATCCCCGCAAGCTATGGCAATTGCAGTTACAAGATGAATTAGACAGTCAAAATGACCAAGCATGAAGCCCACAAAAAACTACTCTTTATCTGTAGTCGTAATCAGTGGCGCAGTCCCACAGCAGAAAAAATTTGGTCTCATACGGAGGGACTAAAAGTTCGCTCCGCAGGTACCAGCCCTCAAGCACGCAAACAAGTTTCTGCTGCTGATTTGCAATGGGCAGATATCATCTTTGTCATGGAGCAAAAACATCGAGATCAATTACAAGCCAAATTTGCGCGATTAACTGCGTATAAACCCATCCACGTGCTAGATATTCCTGATGACTATCGGTATATGGATGAAGAATTAGTGGAGATACTGAAACTATCAGTATCTCCCTTTTTGCAATAGTGCAGATTATCCTGTCGTTACTCTATGGATTTTCCCATAGGGAATCGATTGATTCGCCTCAATCATTACCCCTTCAATTCCCTGACGAGCAAACACAAAATCCTTATCCAACCAAAGGGGAATATAGGGAACCTCTTTGCCAATAATTTCCTGAATTTCTTTTAAGAGTTGCTGACGCTTTACGCCATCAGGTTCTTGTCGTTGCTGGCCAATCAGTTCATTGACACGGGCATTATAATAAAATGAGCCGTGATATTGACTGGCTCCAGTTTTACATCCTGTCTCAACAGAGCCTTGACTACATTCCAGAAACGGTTGAATATAGTTATCCGGATCGAGAAAATCAGCATACCAATCCACCATAAAGGTAGGATAAACCCCTTTTTCTAGATTGTCAAAGGCGGTAGTGGCTTCAACAGAGTTAGGCTGAATCTGTAAGAGTCCTGGTAATTTTTGATCGGCTGTAGCTTTGATGGTACTGGCAACTAATCCCCGTTTGGTTGAACTGGAAGAGTACCAAATTTCCACGACGGCTGGTTTGTCTACCGAATAACCGGCTGTGGTTAATAAGTCTTGGGCAAGTTGGGCATTGCCATCTCCATAAAGGGTTTGAAAAATGGGTTCAGAGGTGGGGAATGTTTTCGGGATTAAGCTATAAGCTGGTTCCGCTTGACCTTCAAAAATTCGCTCATTCAGACTATTGCGATCAATAATAGCAGCTAAGGCTTGGCGAACGGCCACTTGATTCAATGGCTCAGATTTGACATTGACAATGAGGTAGTTTAAGGTATTGCCGTCGGCGGCAACTTCGCGCCATCCTTGTTGTGGGGCTTCTTCCTCTAATTGCTTAATTTGGGTACTGTCTAGTGTGCCCAGGGTGATATCAACAGCACCAGTACGAAAGGCATTAAATAGGTTAGCCGATGAGGAAAATAATTGGATGTCAATTCCTTGATTTTTGGGGCGATCGCCCCAATACTGATCAAAAGACTCTAATCGGATCACATCTGGCGTGACTTCTACTACTTTATACGGTCCAGTCCCCACAAAGCTATCTGGCTTAAATTCACCACTACCAATCGTATAGGCTTGAGGAGAAACAGGACATAATCCGGCAAAAGCCAGCAGTGAGGTAAATCCAGCAAAAGGGCGTTTGAGCTTAATGGTGATTTCATTCT
Source organism: uncultured bacterium (assembly GCA_964616725.1). Classification (GTDB taxonomy): domain Bacteria; phylum Cyanobacteriota; class Cyanobacteriia; order Cyanobacteriales; family Desertifilaceae; genus Roseofilum. Next base: position 2,859 of record CAZTRW010000094.1, on the reverse strand, counting down.
CGCCGGAAGCCCTCAGAGAGGCGACAATATCTCCCAGTAAAAAAGAGGGCTTACCCTGGTTTTCCATAAACCGCTTGAGGGAAAAAACCATTGCTTCCGCATTAAAGGGCGTGCCATCATGAAAAACAACCCCTGGACGCAAGGGAATGGTATAATCGAGGAGGTCACTACTAATGGTGGGTAAGGCGGCAGCTAATTGGGGAACGACTTCTGAGGTGCCTTCTTGGTAAGTGTAGAGGCGATCGCCAATATTGTACAGCAAACTCAAAGAGGCAATTTCATAAGCATCCGCCGGATCAAGGGTACGCGCTTTTAAAGTAGTCCCTAAAACCACTCTTCCCAGCTCCCCACTCGATTGAGTCTGAGGGGTTTGGCTTGGGGGACTGCAACCAATTACTATCATCAAACACAATAGCGCCATCGCCAAAAATTGCCCCATCCACGGCAACCGCTTCCAGCTACTCTTTACCAACTTCCTTTAATTCCTACAACTACAAAACTACCAATCTTCTATCATATCCGATCTCACCACTCATGCATATGGCCAGCCTACCGACCTCCCCAATCACCCAAACAACTACCCCACAAGCCTTAGCGTGGTTTGACAATTTAGATCCTGTACCCATAGAGTTTATGATCGGACGTTGGCAAGGTCAAGGCATTCCTACAAATCATCCCCTGGATGCATTATTAGAAGCTTCCCATTGGTATGGCAAAGAGTTTATTGATCCAGAAACTGTCCACCCCCTATTATTTCGAGATCATCAAGGCCAGATTATCAAAGTAGCACCTAATGCTCTCGCCATGAATTGGGCGATCCAATTTCCTCCCATCAAACCAGAATTACTTCAGCCTTTATTCCGGTTGAGTCACTTTCTCCTACAAACTGATAAAAGTCAAGCAAGATTACGCCTGATGGCCTATCGAGGTCAGGTCAGTGCTACGATGGTATATGATTATTTACCGATATGCGACTCTTTTCGCCAAATCGACGATCATACTGTCTTGGGAGTGATGGATATGAAAGGCTTACCTCAACCCTTCTTTTTTCGCCTGCATCGAGTAGGGGCGAGAGAGGGCTAGAAAAAAACCAGCTAGAGTCTAGCTGGCGATTTATCAAAATTGTCGTTTCCGAAAAATCCTGTCCGCGCGTTCCCAAAACACTAGGAGGATTGATCTTTGTTTGTCTCTCTTCAACAAATTGTAACAGAAAACACTCATTTTTTTAATAAAAGTTAATACTTAATCAGCACAGTTTCCATAACTATTTGTAATTTGCTTTCTGGCAGGGTGAAACCCCTAGGAAAATCAGGGAGTGGAGAACTCTATCTGGATCGGAGTTCCTACTGCTGATTTCCAGTGGGGTAAATTTCAAATCACTAAGGAAGCTAAACCAGCTATCAGAGCAATCATGACGACAATGAGGGTTTTGTAAAGCTGTAAGGTCTGTAGGTCTGTGGTAGCGAACCAAGAAGACTCTGGTACGATCAAGGGGGGCAGTTCTGGAGATGGTGGAGTTTTAAGGGAAGAGATCTCCCGTTGATACTGAACTCCGCGATAACGTAACTTCATCGCTTTTGCCTCTTAAAGTTCTATGATGGTTCCTGAAGTTGAAGGGCTGAGGTGTAAGTTTTGCCTCTAGTCAGGATGGGATGACAGGGATGCTGTGCTCTAATCCTGATATTTTAAAGGGTCTTCAAGTTGATTGGCTTGAGTGCTGACTCAACTTAAAGAGCCATTAAAACTTATTTGCCTCATTATACTGGATTGGTGTATCTATAGCAACTATTCAGCGGAATTTTTAGGGTGGCTGAAGCGATCGCCAGTTCTCAATCCCCTCTTGCCTTGAGCACAAACCGTGAATCTACTGAGTCTTTGTTCAGGATTTTCTCGGATGGTATCCTCTAAATTTCATCTCATCTTGATAATTACTGAAGGGGTACCACCCATACCCCTATTTTAGTTTTTTCAGATAATAATTAGGGAGAAATGCCTGGAATCAGTCTTTGAGAGGGAAAATGCCTCACCTGAAAACTTTGCTTCCAGTTATGAAAACAGAGTATAAAAAAGAGAGAGCCGTGATGATCCAACATTCAATCAGCGAAAATTATGCTCAAAAAGCGCAAGACTGTGTGGAGCAAGGGTACTATGTAGAAGCGATCGCCCACTTTGATCGCGCCCTCACCTTCGATCCAGACAACATCTCCCTATGGATTCAGCGTGGATGTGCTTGCACGCACCTACACCAGTATCAAAAAGCCCTCTGGAGTTTTGAACAAGCCCTCAAACTCAACCCAGAAGACTCCACCCTACACCTATTTCGGGGAGTGTGCTTACACCACCTTCAGAAATATAACCAAGCCTATCAAAGTTATAACCAAGCCTTGGGGCGCAACCTCTCCAGCCCTCTCACCTGGATTCGAGAAAAACTCCATCAATGCATCGAATCTGGCGATCGCTCCCTGTTCCCCTTATCCTAGCGATAGAACAGCTGAGAGACCAGCCTCAACAGCGTCATCACCACCGCCAAACCGGCTCCCACGCAAATGGGGATTACCAAAACCACATCCCAAGCCAAATCCCCACGCAAAGCCGGTACAAAGCACACCAACCCTAAAGAAATTACTGCAACAATGCCTAAATCCACCCGTTCAATCCAGCGGCGAAACTGGGCATAAACCAATACTCCCATCACCGCTCCCCACAATCCCATACCCACCCCAGAAACCCCCAGAAGATTGGTTAACCCCAGCGCCAATACCACCGCCTCAAACCCAGTAAACCAAGAAATCATCAGCACTTCTGAGGTGGAAAAGCCCAAGGGACGAACCACAGGAGAGACGGGAGTAGGAGGAGGAA
>CAZTRW010000093.1:0-14783 GCA_964616725.1 uncultured bacterium | reverse complement strand
AGGCGATCGTCTCCTTAGAAGCGGCTAGAGAACGCTATCTTGCCTTGAATCAAACGGATGTGGTGGAATTACTCGATGAAGTGCTACAAGAGTTGCGCACGAAAGTAAAACCCGCCAGTTAATCCCGTGAGATCGATTCACAATTAGCAATTAATGGGGGTGAAGGGAGTGGGGAATCAAGAAGATTTTACTTTTCTTTCCGCTCGCGGAAACAGGGGAGCAGCCGCGAGCAGGGTTTGGGTGTAGGGATGTTGGGGATCGGTGAAGATTTGGTCGGTGGTATTGAGTTCGACAATTTTACCTTGATGCATTACGGCAATGCGATCGCACAAAAACCGCGCTACCCACAGATCATGGGTAATAAACAAATACGTCAGTTCAAAGTCCCGTTTTAGGTCTAACATTAATTGTAAAACTTGGGCTTGCACACTCGCATCGAGCATACTGACCGGTTCATCGCAGATGATTAGTTTAGGGCGAGTAATGAGGGCACGGGCGATCGCCACTCGCTGCTGTTGTCCTCCCGAAAGTTCTCCCGGATAGCGAGAATAGTAGGTTTTGGTCGGGGTTAATCCCACTCGTTCTAGCATCTCTAACACTCTTATTTTCGCGCTTCTTGGGGTTTCCAGGCGATGAATGAGGAGGGGATCAGCAATGCTCTCTCCCACGGTCATGAGGGGATTTAAGCAGGCGTGGGGATCTTGAAAAATCATTTGCATTTGTGGACGTAATGCTCGCAGGGTATTTCCCCGTTTTTGGCAGATGGCTTGACCGAGAAATTCTACTTGGCCGGCCGTGGGAGGGATGAGCTGTAAAATCGTACGCGAGAGGGTACTTTTTCCACAACCTGATTCGCCCACCAGTCCTAAAATTTCTCCCGGATACAGTTCAAAATTAACACCATCTACTGCTTTAATGACAATAGGATGTTGAGCAAAAATCTGTTGGATAAAGTTGGTTTCTAGGGTGTAATGTTGCTGGAGATTCACTACTTTTAAGAGGGGCGGTTGAGCAGGTGGTGGAGCGATGGGTTGGTTTTCTATCACCGGTTTATGTCCGCTGGCGGAAAGGTGAAGGGCAGCTTCTAGGAGTGATCGCGTATACTCTTGTTGCGGGTGATCAAATACTGCGTCTGTGGTTCCCCGTTCAATTAATTCCCCTTGATACATCACCGCAATTTCCCCACAATACTCACCCACTAAAGCCAGATCGTGGGAAATCAGTAATAATCCCATCTGTCGTTCTGCGCAGAGTCGGGTTAATTCTTGCAGAATTTGAGCGGACACGGTAACGTCTAAACTGGTGGTAGGCTCGTCAGCGATAATTAACTGGGGATTTAATAACAGCGCTAGGGCGATCGCTACCCGTTGTCGCATCCCCCCACTAAACTCATGGGGATATTGAGACCATCGAGAAGCCGGAATTTTCACCGTTTCCAAAACAGCGATCGCCTGTTCCCTCGCTTCACGCTCAGATAAAGACTGATGGGATTGTAGCGTTTCTACACAATGGTCACCAATGGTCATCAACGGATCAAGACGAGTCATGGGATCTTGAAAAATTAGAGCCACTTCCTCTCCCCGAAACCGGCGTAGCCGTTCCGGTGTTAACCCCAAGACCGATTTTCCCTGTACGAAAATCTCGCCCGTGACTTGAGACGAAGACGGCAACAGGCGCATAATTGCCCGTCCCAGAGTCGATTTCCCACAGCCGGACTCCCCCACAAGCCCTAGGAGTTGTCCCGCTTCTAGGGTCAAAGAGACCTCTCTGACTGCCCATTCTGTATTAGCATTGTAAGCGATGGAGAGGCGATCAATCTGTAAGAGAGGAGCAGTCATGGTAATAGTTAATTAGATATCTTTGACTTTATACTATTGGTAATTTTACTTGCATTAAATTTATTTTTTGATAAGATTAGGCTAAAATCCCCAATCACAACAGGATATAGTACCATGAGCATCACCGCCAGTAAGGCTCCTGCCATCGGACTGATAGAAGTGCCAGCTTTAGGATTATACGATCCAGACGGACATAATTGGACTGCTTTATACCGACGCAATACTTTACTGAGCAAACAAGTGTTAATTGCTGATTTGCAAGCGGGAGGCTTTGATGCTCAATTAGTTAATCTCAAAGACGGTGATGCTTGTGAACCCTTTGGGGAAGTGATCTGGAAAGGGATGACTTTAACCAAAACTTATGTGGGACGAAATATTTTTGCTCTTGACCCAGAGGCCTATGATGCTTGGGGTGTAACCGTTAATTATACTCAAGAGAGGCAAGTGGCCTGTATGGTCATCTCTCATTTGGCGAGTAAAGGGAAACCAGTAGTGGTGGGTGGATCTGATGCGATCGCTGAACCCCATCATTATCTAGCAGCCGGTGCCAAAGCGATCGTCATCGACAAATCAGGAGCCGCCAATTGGCCCATCTTTGACTATAGTTTTAGGGAAAACGCCTCGGGAAAAACTCACGGGTGTAATTTTGGCAGATGGGAGTTATTACCCACCGCGCACCAAAGCCATGAGTCCTGAGGAGTGGGCCTTACCCTCAGTAGAATTAGCCAGACAATGTTTAGGTCAAGAATACTCCGAAGAACCTTTCATTGAGGACTTATCCGTGTATCCAGATATTGGGTGCGATCGCAAATGTGACTTTTGCCAAACCCCAACTTACACTTCCGGTTATCGGCGTATGTCCCCCGAAACCACCCTCAACTGGATTGCTCGCCAAAAAGAAGCTGGAGCCAAATGCACCGTTCTCGGTTCGGATCAATTTCTCGGTAGGGTTTTATTTCCCGGAGGCAAAGAAGAAGTTTTAGCAATCACCAAAGGAGCCAGAGAAATGGGAATGCCCATTTTGTGGCCCAATGGTTTAGAACTGAGAAAAGCCACTTTAGGGAGAGGGCGCAACTACGAGCATACAGACTTAACACCGGATGAAGAATTAGTCGAAGCCCTTTGGGGTTGGGATGGGAAAGTCGGGGGTTTCTTAGGTTATATTCCCGCTGAACGTCCGGTGGTGGGGCAAGAATCTTACCGTAAATTACTACCTTGGCAACAACACTGTGAGATGATGAGAGCGATCGTCAGAGTAGGACTTCCCGTCATTGTTTACGGTTTAATTATTGGATTTCCCGACGATACTAACGACAGTTTACTGCGTCTAGAGGAAGCGGTCTCAGAACTGCATCAACAATTGCGAGCAATTAACCCTGATCTCGAATTTCAAGTGGCCTCCTATGCCATTTCTCCCATTCCCGGTACTCCTCAAGGGGAAACCATTCGTAAATCAGGGTTATTGCGCTTTGACGATCCCTCAATCGTTGGCGGTATTTGGACTCCTAGCTGTGATACCCATGCTCTGAGTTACGAAGAGATTTCGGAGTGGCAATTGCGTTTAGTTAAAATTGGTAAAGCAGAGTCCAAATTAATTAACTATCATGGCGGTCTCACCAAATTTGCATCGAAGGGAAATGTCCAGTTATAGTCAATTTGAATTGAAATGAATCATCATGAATCTCCTAGTCAGAGTCCAACGGCTCCGAAAGTGACTCCTCTACGTTGTTTAACGGGAGCTGGCATCAGTGGCGCGATCGCCTATTTTTTCTATTTTCTTTCCCTCTCGATGATCCAAACCTTTGCCGCCAAACCTCTCACCACTGCCAATGCGATCGCTCTCAATATCGGTGCAGCAGTTCGCACCTTAGTGGTGGGAATGGGTTTATTAGCCACAGGCATATTTGCCCTCACTACCCTAGGCTTATTAGGATTAGCCCTACAACTGAGTACCGGGAAACCGGAAACTTACTCTGCCAGCACCTCTTCAAAAGCAAAATCAGGAGCTGCTAAAACGTAGACAATACTAGGGAGATCGGCAGTTTTTTGGTGCAAATCATCATAGTATTGACTGTACTGCCTCGGGGCAATCACCTCTGGTTTCGCCAAGCCGAGAAAAATTAAGTCAGCATCGTGGGAACTTTCATGTAAAATTTCCTGGAAAGAACGATCTTCAGACACAATGGCTTGGGCGATCGCCCCAATCCGCAATTGACCAATCAACTGTTCTAGACTCAAACGTACCGAATCGGCTACCGTTGCCTCCTTCACGATCACCTTAATCAAAATCTGGGTCTGATGCCAAGCCACACTATTACTGAGCAAATATGCCAATAACAACATCAGCCCTCCGTTGGTTTGCATTCCTCGCCACCAAATATCGATGCGCTGCTGTTCACCGAACCCCCGTTCTGAGTTTTCCCGCAAGATAATCACACTGCGTTTGGCGGCATGCAGTTGCGTAATCATCTCGCAATAGCTATGCCGACGTTCTAGAGACTCGCTATCGCCTAACAACACTGTATTCGGAACCAAAGGGCCTAAGCCGTAGGTTTCTACCAATCGCACCGCTCCCTCGAAGGGATCAGGTGCGGCGATCGCCCTAACTAAGGCTTTTACCCCTCGTCTTTCCATATATTCACGAATCGCCACTTCCGATTGTCGCTGACCAGAGAGGTTACGAGAGCTTTCCGGTAGAATCATCGCAATGGTCATTAACCCGCGATTATGGGTGAGATGATCTGCTAATTGAATCAACAGCCAGCGATCGCGAGGAATACCAGATAACACTAACAGATGAGGTCGCCAGTTTTTCGGATCTTCAGCATGATCGAGTTGAAAAATCCCCGTGCGTAAGATCGCCATCCAAATGCCGCGACGCACATCTCCCCAAGTCGCTTCTAGCTCTCGTCGCTCCAACCACAAAAAGATGGCAGAAACAATAATAGCAGCGATCGCCGTCGCTACCCCATCAATCAGCAACATTACCGCCAAACATCCTACCGCCCCGAAAATCGAGAGATACCAAGGAACCCGAAACGAAGGGCGATAGGAAGGACTTTGGAGAAAGTCCTCAATCCCAGCCGCTAAATTCAGCACTAGATAAGTCGTCAGAAAAAACATACTCAGAATCGGTGCAATCAAGTCCAAGTCCCCAACACAAATAAAAGCAGTCGCCACTCCCAAAGTAACCACCGTTCCTAGGCGCGGTTCATCATCTCTGCCGCTGCCTCTACCCAGAAAACCCAATCCCCTGGGTAATACACCATCTCTCGCCAACGCTTGTAACACCCTAGGAGCCGCCAACATCAGTCCCAAAGCCGTGGATAGACTTGCTCCCCAAATCCCCAATAAAATTCCTGGGCCCCACCAAGCCATCTCCTGCATAATTAAAGGACGTTCTAGGAGAGTCGTGGCATCTGCTCGCATCGCCAATAGAATTGCTACCAGAAAATAAATCACATAGGCGGTACCAACCGCCGCGAGGGTACCATCGGGAATGGAGCGGACAGGATTTTTCAAGTCTCCCGACATACTCACTCCCGCTAATATACCAGTCACTGCTGGAAAAAAGACCGCAAATACGGTCCAAAAGGAAGCTGATCCGGGAGGAGGTGTGCCTAACCATCCCATGGGGGTTACCTCTGGCAGGGGAGAACCCCAAACGAAGGAAGCAATGGAGATCAACACCCCGGCCATGATGAAATACTGAGTTTTGATTGCTAAACTGGCAGAAGTGATCGCCAAAATCCCCACCAAAATCACAGTAATGATGCTCACATAGAGGGAATTGAGTCCCGGAAAGGTCGCCACCACACTTTCCGCAAATCCCAAGGTATGGAGGACGATGGAGAGGGATTGGGCACAATAGAGGGCTAAACCCACTGCTCCTCCCGTTTCAATGCCAAGGGAGCGGCTGATCATATAGTAAGCGCCTCCAGTACGAACAATCCGGTCTGTGGAGATAGCGGCGATCGATAAAGAGGTTAAAAAGGTAATGGAGCTAGATAGGGTGAGAATCCCCAAGGCAGAAATTAATCCCACGCTGCCCACCACCCATCCAAACCGGAGGTACATGATCACCCCTAAGATGGTGAGAATTGAGGGGGTATAGACTCCACCGAAGGTGCCTAGCCCTCTCTTTTCGGAGGGGGTGGCTTGACTGGGTGAGGAGGGACGACTCAAAAAGGGGAATGACATAGAGGAAATTGGGTGTGGTTTCAGGGGGTTAGGTATCAACCATTCTGAGACGATCTTGGGGGATAAAGGCGCGATCGCCAGAGAGGGGAGCCACTGGCTCAGTCAGGGTAAAGGTTCCCGCTGCAATCCGGTGTTTGAGTTCTAAGGCGACTTGACGAGACAGATAAATACTAGCCAGAGGAGCTGTGCGGACTGGAGTTCCTTCGATGGTGATTTTGCCGCTTTTGAGTTGGGCATAGCTGACTAAACCAAAGGTAGGGCGGTTGCGTCGGGGAATGGAAAAATCGACAATGGGGGCAACGAGGTCTTGATCGCTAATGGCACAGCGTCTTACGACTTCTTCGTGCAAGATGGGGAGAGCGATCGCCACTCCGAGCATGAGGGAGGGGCCATAGTTTTTGAAGTAACATCCTCGCACCCATTGACGGCTCATTTGTTTGGCATCTCCCAGGAGTGCTAGGGTGGCGGCTGGGCCGATGGGGGTGCGGTTAGGGAGGCGTTTTTGGAGGGGAAAATGTTGGGTTCCTTCCCAGGTAATATAGCCGATCGCTCCGCCTATCAATAGGCGAGTGCCAATGCCGATTAATTCTAAATCGGGATCGTTGAGCAGGGGAGAGAGAGAGCCGGTATTGGCGTAGACAGCGTTACCTAGACGGGGGAGTAAGGGGCCGAGATAGGTGTAGAGGGGGCGATCGCCGCCATTGACTCCCACAATAAAATTCTGGTACAGATTGCGCGGATTGTAAAGGTAAAATTGGTTAATGGTTTCGCTGCTAATGGTGGTTTCAAAGGATTCTCTGGGATAGCAATCTGTCCCTTGGCCCAAAGCACGTAGGGGTAAGGTTTTTCCGGCGATTAAGTCTTCAATTACATGGCCACCTCCCCGCTCTGAGTAGCTTTCTCCTTCGCGAGTTTCTGCCATTTGGGTGGCTCCTAAGTAGAGATCCACCGCGCCAAAGCCAGAGTAGGCAAGAACGCCATCGATCCAGCATTGGCGGATTTTGATAGGGGGATCGGTTTGACCGAGATTGAGGATGGCACCAGAGGATTCCATCGGTTCAAAGGTGCCGGTGGTAATCACGTCTACTTGTTTGGCCACTTCAGCAATGCTAGTTTCTGCTACCCTAGCTTTGAGTTCTTCTAGGGTGAGCACAACAGCTTGTTGGCGAGTGATTTTGGCGTTGATTTCAGCGATGGTTCGCATAGTGAGGTTACCAATGTCCGATATGCCAGAGGACGGATAGGGGGGGAGCGGGAACCATTTCACCTCGCCAGTCTAGTAGTTGTACCATCATCAGGTAGGCGATCGCCAGAAGCACGGATATTGCTCCTGTGACTAAGGCAACCAATTTAGAGCGATTCATAGAAGACGATTGGAAAAATAATTGTAGCCATGAAAATGATAGGGCAATTTCTGGGCAAAATGGGAATAGATCGAAGTCAATTTTATTTTAGAGAGTGTGTCCCTGGCTATGACTGTTGCTGCTGAAGAACCCTCTTATGCGATCCAAACTTGGGATTTACGGAAAGTTTATCGGACGGGATTTTGGTTAACTCAAAAGGTTGAGTCCCTGAAATCTTGTTCTCTTGAGGTTTATCCTGGAGAAACTTTTGGTTTGCTCGGCCCGAATGGGGCAGGAAAAACCACGTTGTTGAAGATCTTACTGGGGATTGTGCGTCCTACTTCTGGACGGGGAGTTTTGCTCGGTCGTCCTTTGGGCGATCGCTCTATCAAGCAACGCATCGGTTACTTACCAGAAAATGCTTATTTTTATGATTCTCTCACGGGTTGGGAATTTTTAGAGTTTACTGCCGGTTTATTTCAAATTCCTACCGCGGTAGCGCGGGTGAGAATTCCTCAATTGTTAGAGCAAGTGGGATTAGAGCTAAAAACAGCTAAAAATAAGGCTTTGCGTCAATATTCTAAGGGGATGAAGCAACGGGTGGGTTTGGCACAAGCTTTAATTAATGATCCGGAAGTGGTATTTTTAGATGAACCCATGTCTGGGTTAGACCCCATCGGACGCTATCAGATTCGAGAGATTTTACTGACCCTCAAACAACAAGGCAAGACTTTGTTTTTTAATTCCCATATTTTGTCGGATGTGGAACAAGTGTGCGATCGCATTGCGATTTTATCCCAAGGGAAACTTATTTGTGCTGGCTCTTTAGATCAATTATTAGGGACCGGTCAAACCTATCAAGTTCGCGGTAAAGGGGGGAGCCTGGAAGTGATTAAACGCTGGATTCCCAACCTCTCCTTTGATCGGGGCTGTTGGTTGGGAGAAATGGCAGGGAACCCTTACGATTTTACGGCGAGTCTGCGTCTGATGGATGCGGAACTGATCGAATTAAGATTAGCTCGTCCCTCTTTAGAAGAGTTTTTTCAGAGGCAACTTAAACATCACTGAGGATTAGTTGCTGGCTCTGTTGTTGCGATCGCCGCACACAATCCCCTAAAGCCACCCCATCTGTATAATTAGCACAGACCAATAGTCCAGGAAACTGAGATAAATCTCGCTTTAACGCCTCTAATCGTTGCAGATGACCTAGGGTATATTGGGGGATCGCCTGTTTCCAGAGACGAACAGCCAACACCTCCGGTTTGTCGCCCTCTGGTTTAATCAATATCTGACGGAGATCGTCATGCACCTGTTGCACGATCTCATCTTCACTCAATTCTCCTAACTGGGGATCGGTTGCCCCCCCAATAAAGTTATTCAATAATTGCCATTCTTGGGGTGCTTTACCGGGAAATAAACTGGAAGTCCAAATGGTGCCGAGGGTGCGGATGCCTTGTCCTCTGGGAATCAAATTACCAAAGCCCACTAAAGGTTGTCTGAGCATAGATTTTGGGTAAGCCACCACTACACTAGCAACGGGAGGATAGGGGATGTCTGCCAGTGCCTGACTCCCTCTCGGTGCTAACTCTTTAAGTAGGGTGGCAGTGATGGGAGCTGGTGTGGTCAACACTAGGGTACGGGTGGTGATGGTAGTCTGGCCTTGGGGTGTTTCAAAGGTACAGAGATAGGCGCGATCTGTGGTGGGGTGAATGCGGATCAGTTTCCACTGGAGTTTGAGTTGATCTTTGAGTTGAGCGGCGATCGCCTCTGGGAGGCGCTGCAAACCCCCTTGAAACGATCCCAACTCGCCCGGTTGGGTTTTTGGCAATCGGGGATCAACTGGAGGTTGGGGATGCTGACGACGCGATAACAGCGCCCCCGCGATCAAACCTCCCCCCACCGTTTCCAGATTTTTAATCCGCGCAAAAGCAGCCCCAGCACTGAGTTGATCCACATCCCCCGCATACACCCCTGACACAAAGGGAGCTACCAATCGTTCGGTGACTTCTACTCCCAAATGACGTTGGAAAAACTGCCGGACTGTTTCTTCTCCTCCTTGTTCTGAAAGGGTTTGACCCATGGCGGGGCGAACAAACCCGATTGCTCCCAGAAAGGCTCTCAGTTTGCCCCCATCACTGAGTAATTGGGTTCTGATTGCCTCTGCAGGACTCATGGGTACGGGATGTAATTTGCCTTGCCAGTACACAAATCGAGGTAAACGGCGATCGGCTAAGAGCAGATCCGACTGTAAACCCACCTCCACTATCAGTTTCAGCAATTCTGGAGTGGGTTGAAAGCTATTGGGGCCCTCTTCCCAGGTGAATTCCCCGGCTTGAGCACTGGTGATGTTGCCTCCCACCCGATTTTGTGCTTCACACACGAGCAGGGAGGAGGGTTGATGTGGGGCGAGGAAATAGGCGAGGCTAAGACCACTAATACCAGCACCGATAATCACCGTATTGACGACAGCACAGGAGGAAGGAGAATCGCTCATAAACAGTTGTAGGAGGACAAAGGACTGGTACAGATCCTAGGGGAGTTCGGAGAGGTTAAAGAGGGCATCAAGATAGACTCTTGCGGCTCTGCGATAGCTAGATTGAGCTTCTGGGGTCTGACCATTTCCATTTTGCAGCAAAAATAGGGACAAGGCCGCAGAAAATACCCGCTCTTGATCCCAATCGGGATGGGTTTCTAGGTAGGTTTGAATCGATGCGTGTAGATCTTCAGGTATTTCTGCCAGAATACTCACGGTTGTAGTATGCATATGCAGCCCTCAAGGATTGAGTGAGATGAATAGTGGCATTACGCCTTGTCGCTCTATTTTGTGCTGTAAGGGGGAGGGGTTGTCAATGTTGCAAACTGTTAAAAACGTCAGTTATTTTTTGTTACATCAATGATAGAATAAGGGTTTAAATCGGTTTTTTGTTACAAAAGTTAGTAAACGTGAGGAGAAAATTGGGGAGAAGTGGGGACAGGGGAAATCCCCAAGCGATCGCGGCTACAATCATGGCAGCGGTTTTGTCAACCCAAACCGTTGTGTAAAATTCTGGAGAAATTGTGGAAAACAGGGGCACACTTGTGGAAACACTGTGGAAGTTTTGGGGAAAAGAGGAGAAAATAATAAGATTTATAAATTTTCCCGCTTGACTTACTCTGAGGGAGAGCGTAATTATGTCAATGTTTTTTCATGAACAATTACACCGCCAGAGTGCGGTGATGAACCAGTTAAAGGGGTTTCCCGTGACGGTTTGTGGTGCGGGTGCTCTGGGGGGAAATTTGACGGAAAATCTGGCTCGTACGGGGATCAGTCAATTTCGGGTGATTGATCGCGATCGCATTGAAGAGCGGAATTTATCGACCCAGCCCTATTATAAATCAGATGTCGGTGCTCAAAAGGTAAAAATTCTCACGAATAGTCTTTATCGTGCTCTCGGTGTTTCCTTAGAGGGATACGCTCAAGAGTTAACCGCTCAAACAGTTGATAAACTCTTGCAAAATTCTCGATTGGTGATTGATACCTTTGATAATAGCGTCAGCCGTCAACAGGTGAAAGACTATTGTCTGGGAAAACAGATTCCTTGTTTGCACGTGGGATTAGCGGCTGATTATAGCGAAATCCTGTGGAACGATCATTATCGGGTGCCTTCTCCAGAGAATGATGATGTGTGTGATTACCCCTTAGCACGAAATTTAGTTCTCCTGACGGTAGCAGTTGCCTCGGAAGTGGTGATTGAGTTTATCATAACCGGAAAAACCCTCAATTATACGATTACTTTTGCTGATTTTGCTGTGCGTCCCTATCTTCCCTAACCCTTAATTTGCTCTCCCCCAGTTTGATGTTTAATCATACCAATAATGACTTGTTTGCCATATAGCTTCGTGCGTTCTCCATACAGGTCAATTTTAATGATTTTACCATCACTACATCGTCCTTTGCCTTGATGATTGAGATGAGCGCGATCGCCTTGAAAACATCCTTGAATTTGCTTGAACACCGAGCGCTTACTTTCCGCTGCCATCAGATCGAGAAAAGTCTCTAGATTGAGTAATTCGGCAAATCGATAGGCAAATAAGCTGGCAAGTTGACGATTAACATATAAAAATTTGGCGTTTTCAGTGATAATATAGAGTCCTAAATCTGCTAAAGTTAAGTCTGGAGAGGCAGAAACTTCTGAGGGATCTTCTGACGGAGCCGGGGGTTTCAGCGGAGACTCTAATTGTTGATATTCTACATAAAGACGGACATTATCTAAAACCACTCCCATTTGATCAGCTGTTTTTTCCATTAACTGCGCCGATGCTAAGGTAAAGTGCTCAGGTTTAGGGTGCATTAGGGTTAAAATTCCTAACAAAACTTTACTCCGAAAAATGGGAACTCCCAAGGCGGAACCCACCACGTAAGGTTGATTGGGGAGTGTGATCCAACGCTCGTCGGTGCGAGTATTGGTAATGAGTCCAATTTGGCGATTGTGGTTAACCCAACCGGCTAATCCTTTATCTAAAACTTGGCCAATAATGGCTTGTTTTTCTTCTCGAATGGTGGCTCCTCGTGCTAAGACACTGGCAACTACTACCCCTGTTTGATCTAAGAGAAAGAGGCTCCCTTCTTCTGCTTCGGTAAACTGAATGGCGATTTTTAAGGTTTGTTGTAAAACTGAGCGGAGCATCAGGGAACCGGTAGAAGTTCGCATCAGAGTGGTAAAGGTTCGTAATAGCTCGTTTTGAGCTTCAAAAGCTTTTTGATTTTGTTTAAGTTCGGCTAGTTCCTGACGGAGAGCGATCAGTTCTTCGGTCATATTTTTCTCTCAATGATGGTGATTGATAGGGTTAATTAAAGGGGAATTGCTGGGATTTTTTCTAGAGGATAAGGGGTAAATTCTTCCTCTGCAAACAGGGAGGTTAATGGGTGGCGATCGCAGCGCAACGCAAAGGGACAATGACTACATTGACTGGCGGAAACTGGCACTTGAGGAAAATCTATCCCTCGCTCATACTCCTGTAGCCATTGTGTCAGTTGATTGAGTTGTTGATGCAGTTGTTTCTCGGTAGATTCATGTTCTTTTTGATTATAGCGAATTTCTGTTGCTTGAGGAATATTTTTTAATATTTTCTTATCCTGACTTTGGGGTTTAACAAACCAGTAGATCATCGCCAGTTGCTCTGGATAGTAATCACTGGTTTCTTTCAAGACAAAAAGATAAAGACGAGTTTGCCAGTTCTCTTTCAACACCTCATCGGTTTCGGGACGATTGTACGTTTTCCAATCAATAATTTTTCCCACGGATTCTGCCAAAATCACCAAATCATAAATCACCGTAATCAAATAGCCTTGAAACCCGATGGTTCTTTGATGTTCGCTAGCACGGAACCGTACCGACGGTGAAGGTGCAAACAGCGAAGGATTAGCCTCAATCAGTCCTTCCCAGCAACTTTGAAACCGAGGATCGAGTGCCAAAAAGGGTGGGAGGGGTAATCCTAATTCTCGCTGTTGCATCAGTAAATGGAATTGACTCCCCCATTCCAAATGCTCTTGTTGTTCTGGGGGTAAAGGATAGGGAATTCTTTCCAGAATGCTATATTGAAACTTGCGCGGGCAAGTCCTCAACAGATTTAAATGTCCTTGGGATAATCGTAAGGGAAATGGAGGAAGATCAACCATGGATTTTGAGGAACGATTAATTACAGCTTAATGGCTGCGATCAGAGAGGGAGAATGCCTGAAATTCTCTAGACTCTAGCTAAGACAAACACACTACTTTTATTGCCGCGACCAATGCGTAAATTCTCATCTAAATAGGTGACTTCTAACCAGCCATTCTGATTTTCAGGATTAATCTTAAAATCGATGGGGCCAAAAGTTGTACCGCTTTGAATTTTAGCAATAAATTGTGCAGGAGATTGATAGCCTAGAAATCGCTGTAGTCCCCAAATTCCGCGATTAAAGCGGATATCAACGCGCCGACTATTAACGATCGTGAATTGTGCTCTGACACTAATGATGGTATCCAAATAGGGTAAACCGGATAACTCAGCAATGTTATAGACAGCTGACTCAGAAACCCGAATCGATTGGTAAATTTGTCCCAAGTTAAAGAGGGGAAAACGATCGATATTGAGCAGTTCCGCGCTGGTGGTATAGAGTAACCGCCAATCTCCCTCGAGCAAATCAGGGACTTCAGTGGGGCGAGGGTGGGGATTGCGTCCTTCTAGTTGGGCAACGGCAGCTAAGATGGCTTGCTTTTGGGTTGGGGAGGCGAGTAAACCTCGGTTCGTGCCGGCGATCGCCTCTAATAAAGTTTCTTTACCAATCATCATCGTACCAAATTCCCCCAATTATTGATTCCTTTCAGGTTGGACGTAGTCCGAAACAACGATATTTCCCCATTTCTGATAAACTCAGAAATGAGTTAAACATGATTCGCGCGTGGTAGGCTATGTCTTCCAAATTCATACCGATTAAAAATCCTTCTTTGCGGGAAACCCCTCGCTCCCAACTCGCTCCTATTTTACCGTCTCCCCAAACCCAGTCTTTGGTAGATTGGCTAGAGGAAAGCGGCCGCATGTCAGTTCGCAGCACGGAAGAGCCAGACTTCATTGATGATGATGCGGATATTTCTGACCTGATGGAGGGGGGCGATGATGGCTACGATGAGGATGAAGATCCATTAGAAGATGAAGAATAATGGTGATACAGGAGTATCGCCCGATCCACTAGTAATTACCTGTGAGGACACGCTTGGAGACTAATTTAACCGGTGAGGGGCCCACTAGTCAATGGGGCACTCGCCTCTTCGTGATCTTAGCCTTGAGTTTAGGCATAACCGCTTTAGGATTAGATTATGCCACTGATCGCCTCAGTAATGGTGCCGGGTGGTCTTTAACAGTTCCCTTCTGGAGTGCTGCTGGACTAACGGCTGTGGTGGGTTCCCAAGCGGTTCCCCTGTTAAGGAAAATTAAAGCGGGTCAGGTGATCCGTGAAGATGGCCCTCAAGATCATTTAAAAAAAGCGGGAACCCCCACTATGGGAGGAATTTTTTTTATTCCCATTGCTCTGATGGTGGGATTAGTCGGCTCAAAATTAGATGGGATGGTGATCAGTCTGTGTGTGGTGATTTTAGGTTATGGGGCGATCGGTTGGCTCGATGATTGGCAGATTCTGCGCCGCCGCTCTAATCAAGGCATTTCCCCTCGGCTGAAGCTCATCCTCCAAAGCGCTGTGGCGGTAGTATTTGCCGCAGGGATGGCGGGGAGTGGATTGGAGTCCCTGACGACGGTGAGCTTGGTGGGGGGAGTGAGTTTACCTTTAGGTTGGGGATTTTTTGCTCTGGGGGGGTTTGCTCTGGTGGCGGAAAGTAATGCGGTGAATCTGACGGATGGTTTGGATGGTTTGGCGGGGGGGACTT
>CAZTRW010000092.1:0-14940 GCA_964616725.1 uncultured bacterium | reverse complement strand
TGTTTTTTGCGATAAGTTTGAAAAATAGGGATTTATTTAAGCCTGAGTAGTTACAGCAGAAGATATAATTTATTCAGAGCCAAATTGTAGCGAGACATTACCTAAATCAGGAGGAGAAATGGCCAGAGAGCGTTGGACAGATGAAAGGATTGATGGGTTAGCCGATAGTGTAGATACCCTCACAGGTAGCATCAGGGAACTCAGAGAAAGTATTCGTGAGGTTAGAGATAGTGTAGATGGGTTAAGAGTCACCAGTCAAGCGTTATTACAGGTTGCTGCTCAACATCAACAAGAGATGGAATTAATTAAGGAGCGACAAGCCGAAAGCGATAAGCGTATGGAATTATTAACGCAACGACAAGCGGAAAACGATGCCAGGTTTAATGTGTTACTCGAAGAAGTTCGTTATTTGATTCGGCGAGAACGAGAGGATTAAGAGCGATCGCACTACTTGTCCTACACCCCAGATTAATTATCCACCCGCAACATAGATATTGTGAAAAACCCCTAACGATGAAGTCAGGGGTTTAGATGCCAATCACATATTTTTTCCACTCTTGATGGGAGCCACTATTGACGTGCTTTTGCAACTCAAAGTAGAGACTACTGTAGGGTTTGCGTGGAGGATGGGATAACACCATTCCCGCTTCCTCTGGAGTGCGACTGCCCTTTCGCACATTACAGCGCACACAAGCAGTGATCAGGTTTTCCCACGTATCGCCGCCACCACGCGATCGTGGAATCACATGATCGAGCGTTAATCCCTCCCCAGTATAGCCACAGTATTGACAACAATGGCCATCTCGATATAAAACATTTCTGCGGGTTAAAGGAATTTCTTTATAGGGAACTTGGATATAGTGCCGTAGTCGAATTACGGTTGGTAAGGGAACACCGGGACATAAAAACTTGCCATTATGCTCTACTTGTTCGGCTTTTCCCTTGAGCAACAAAATTACCGCTCGCCGCCAACTAGCGATATTAAGCGGTTCGTAAGAGGCATTTAACACCAGAACCTTGCTCATGGATCATTGATTTCAAAAATATTTCTAATTAGCGTAACACATCGCTACCCAATGCAGTGATCGCCGATCCCCGGCAACCAGGGCTAATCCCCCCAACCTTAGCCCTCTTGCCAGAGGTTCAGAAAACTTAATCCCTTACTCCCATTGCTTTTCCAGAGCCATACGAGTTTCCGCTTTATGCAAAAAATAGCCCGTCATCATCGCCGAAGCCAACAGCCGTCCTAGCTGTTCTCGACTGGTAGTAATAGTGACACCAAAATGTTCTGGAGGTAGATGTCCCAACAATCCCATGATATTGTGCTCCATTACTCCCATTGCTTCTGGGGAAGGTTGAGATAATTGGGTCGCTACTTCTGGAGCGAGGGAGTGGAGATATTGGCTGAGGGGGTTATGTTCATGACCTAATTGATCAAAGAACTGGGAAGATTGGGAGGATAAATGATGATTCATAGGTTTAATTCGGTAACGACATCAATCCACTGGAACTTATCTCTAACTGTAGACTAAACAGCAGAGAATGGAATTGGAGGCGAACCGAACTGTGGAGGCAGGGATTTTGCGACACATCAGGACTAATTAGTCACAGGAGAGAGTATCCCGTGTCTTTTGTTGGGTAATCGGGTTAGTCCCTGTGGCGATCGCACATAAATACTTTTGAGCATCCTGTCGCAGTAGCACATCCGTAAAATCTGCTCCCTCAATACTAGCACCCCGAAAGCTGGCTAATTGGGCAAATGCTCCTTCTAACAGGGCATTTTTCAAATTCGCATTTCTAAAATTTGCCTCCCCAATCGTTGCATAGCGTAAATCGGCTCCTTCAAAATTGGCCTCAATCAACTTAGCACCAAATAAACTAGCGCCTCGCAAGTCTGCACCCGCAAAATTACTCTTGGTCAAATCTGCTTGATCAAATTGTGCTTCTTTGAGATCTTGGCCAGAAAAATCGGCTCCTTTGAGATCTACTTTTTCAAAATTTTGGGCTAAAGCAGGACTGATGGCGATCCAGGCGATCGCCAGAATCAAGCATAGACTCAAAACTAAAATCCGGTAAGACCGATCACGATGAAGATGTGGGATCATGGTTAGCGTGCCTCTGCTCTCCCATGGAGTGGACAAAGCTGACTATAGTCGATTGTGGAGTGTTGATCAACTCCCCTTTCCCCGCACTGAGAGAATCCCCAATTAGAGAGATTTGTAAATTAATGTAAAAATTTTGGTCAAACTGCATAAAAACCAGGGCTAAAACCTGAGAACCCTATAGAGGAGTACATCACTTCTCTAGTTGTTGTGCTGGCACTCAAAACTATGGCAGAAACACTCAAAGCCTCGGAACAGGGACTCCAATTGGTTTACAGCACCATCCGCCAAAAGGGATGGACAAAGACTCAAACAGCTCTGTGGTGGACAGAAGCTCAGACTTCCCAAGCAACTCTACGGCGATTTTGGCGAGGAATTGCCATTGAACGATACGCCTTCCAACAAATTTGTCGGGTAGCGGGAGTAGATTGGCGAATGGTGGTTGAGGGAGAAGGCTTTCCCACTGACGCTTGGGAAGAAGAGGAAACCGTGTCTGGGGAAAGGGTCGCTCTTTCGCGCTCCCGACTGATAGAAACCTGTCGTATTCTTTCTTTATTAGTCTCTCTGGAGTTGAGTGAACAGAAAAGTTATTAGGGAGATGGATAATAATCAGGAAAGATGAGCCAAAATACGAGGGAATAGGGGCGAATGGCATTCGCCCTGTAGATCGCTCTTTCTAGGAGGTTTTTCCTGTTTTGACCGACGTTCATTCTTCCCCCGCCGGTGATAGTCCCGAACCACACCGATCTCCAGGTTTTGGCGATCGGCTCAAAGCCTTGTCCACCCAAGTCTCTGAAGCGATGGGGTTTGACTGGATGTATTTTCATCTCACTTATGGGGATTGGGTGGATCTTTATGCGCCAGAATCCCTGGTGGCTGACTACATTACCCATCATCAGACTTGGTTTTCTCGATGCGCTCTGCCGATGCAGGCAACTCCTGTCGGCGATCGCGGTTATGATTTACTGATTGGTCGATATGGAGCCTTTAAGTTTGAAGTAGAAGTCAGAATCGGCCTGGAGTTAATTCCTCGCGATGCATCGGGAGTCTATCGGATTTGTAGTATGGTTTTACCAGACTATACGCCTCCAGGGTATCAAGTGAACTTTCAAGGTCTATTTTCTCTCCAGGAAATGCCTTGTTCTCTCTCTCCTGAATTGGTGCAAGAATTGCCCGATCTGTTTCCTTTGTCAGAGGTTATGACCCGATGGCAATGGACTCTTGATTTAACGGTGGCGGTACAGTTTCCTCAGTTTATTCGCCGTTTACCGCAATCGTTGATCCAAAAGACTAGCGATCGCCTCCTCTCCCAGATTGTCCGCGAAATCTCTCGTCGTTTAGGTAAAAAAGTACAACAGGATTTTCATCAAACCCTCCGTAGCCAGAAGATTTCGGAATAAATCACTGAAAATCAACTTAAAATTGACTCACACTCCCGAATTCTCCATCCTCTGTCAAAATAGAGGAAGCTTGACTGTTTCCCACTTCCTTGGCTATGGCCTACTGCTTAAATCCTGATTGCGCCCATCCCGAAAATCCACAGAATGTAGAGGTCTGTCAAAGCTGTGGAAAACCCGTAAGTGACCTACTCCGCGGTCGATATCGCGTACTCAAACCCCTGGGCCGAGGAGGAATGGGGAGAACCTATTTGGCCGTCGATGAAGACAAGCTGCGGAGTTTTTGTGTCATTAAACAATTTTCTCCTCAAATTCATGCCGTTGGCGATCGACGGGAAAAGTCTCTGAAAAAGTCTACGGAGCTATTTTATCAAGAGGCAATGCGGCTCCATGAATTGGGAGAGCATCCTCAAATTCCCACCTTATTAGCCTATTTTGAACATCAGGAACAGTTGTATTTGGTACAACAGTTGATTCGCGGCCCAACCCTATGGCAAGAGTTAAAACATCAGGGAGCTTTTAGTGAAAAACAAATCTGGAAAGTCTTGGAAGAGTTGCTGCCACTGCTGCAATATATCCATGACCATAATGTGGTGCATCGCGATATTAAACCGACGAATATTATTCGTCGTAAACAAGATGATAAGTTGGTGTTAATTGATTTTGGCATTGCGAAACAATTAACGGCGACGGGAATGGCTAGAGCTGGGACGAAAATTGGAACGGAAGGTTATGCACCAATGGAGCAAATTCGCAGTGGTCGTGCGTATCCGGCGAGCGATTTGTATAGTTTGGGGGTGACTTGTATTCATTTGCTGACGGAGTTATCTCCTGATGATTTATTTGATCCGTTGACGGGAAATTGGTTGTGGCGAGATTGTTTGAAAGAGAAGGGGACGGTGATTAGCGATCGCCTTGGTCAAATTCTTGATAAACTCCTCAAAGACGTGGTGAGCGATCGCTATCAATCTGCTAAAGCGGTGATGGCAGACATGAATCCAGTTCCTAGTCTCCCTAGCGTGATTTTCCCGGAAGTTTATCCTCCTCCCCTGCCAACTCTGCCAGATTGGCGCTGCGTTCATACCCTCAGTCATCATCAAGGGAAAATTGAGGATCTGGCTATCCATCCCCAAGGGAATATTCTGGTGAGTGCCAGTGAGGATAAAACCGTGTGTTTGTGGCACATCAGAGATACGAAGTTAGATCAAGTTTCTTTACTATGTACCTTAAAAGGTCATCAGGCTTCCGTAGGCGCAGTGGCGATTCACCCCGAAGGAGAATTGTTAGCCACTGGTAGCCATGATAAGCGTATTTTATTTTGGCGATTGCCCGAATTTCCAGATCGAGAGGCGATCGCCTCTCAACCCATTCTAGCCCTAACCGATCATCGTGATTGGGTTAATGCCTTGGCGTTTAGTCCCAATGGTAGCTTATTGGCAAGTGCCTCTAACGATAAGACGGTGCGCGTGAGACAGTTGGCAGTTACTGCCGATGGAGAGTGGGAACAGCTACCCCTATTAACCTTAACGGGGCATACCGATGGGGTCAATGCGATCGCCTTTAGTCCCCAGGGTGAATGGTTAGCCAGTGGCGGAGAAGACCGCATTGTGAAAGTATGGGAGGTGGAAACAGGCAATTTGCGCCTGACGCTACCTCGCCACGCTCAACGGATTAATGCTCTAGTATTTAGTCCGAATCATCAAATACTCGCTAGTGGTAGTGATGATGGGACGATTCGCCTCTGGGATACTACCACAGGTCATAGTTTGCCAACTTTAACGGAACACGGGGATTCTATTTTTGGTTTAGCATTTAGTCCAGATGGTAAGATGCTCTTTAGTAGTAGTCGCGATCGCACCATTAAAATCTGGGATTGGCAAAAACGTAAGGCGGTGCATACTTTAGATGAGCATTCTTGGTGGGTAAAGGCGATCGCCCTCAGTCAAGATGGTAAAGTTCTAGTCAGTGGTAGTGGGGATGCCACGCTGAAAATTTGGCAGTGGATTTAATCACCCATTCCTGATCATTGCAACGCCATGATCCCCAAAAAGATCGCATCTGGTTCAAGGCGCAAATAGAATTCCGTTTGGGGACTGGTTTGGCAGATGAGGGTGTAGAGTATTTCCCCATCCCCCCCTGTGAAAATAATGGGACTGTCGGGATACTGGCGATGCCAATCTTGGATAAATCCGTGAATACCCGCTAACATAGTGTAAAGAATACCACTAGTGATCGCCTCTGCCGTATTTAAGCTCCATCGTGGCGGCAGGCTCTGAGAGCAGGTGATGAGAGGAAGTGCACCCGTTTTTTCAGCTAAGATCCGAGTTTGTAGTCCTAATCCGGGTAAAATCGCTCCACCGACTAAGTGGCGATCGCCATCGGCTCCAGTAAACGTGAGCGCCGTTCCCCCATCGATCACCAATATTGGCCATCCCCACCGCTCCCCAGCACCAACTATCCCTAATCCTCGATCAATGCCAAAGGTAGGATAAGTCCCTTGCACAGGCAAATCCGCTAACTCCAGAACACGGATGTGGGGATGAGCTTGCCAAACCGAGTTTAGTTCGGGAAGTACGGAAGCTACAGTAAAATTAATTTTGGTTTTTAGAGATAAATGGAGAGATGGGGGAGGATTAAGAAGAGCAGAAAGCCTTCCTTGACACAATTCTACGATAATTTTTCCTAAATCAGATCCGGATAAAGGGGGAGTATCCCAGCGTGAGATCAGGGTTTGGCGATCGCCCATGCCCCAATGAAACCGAGAATTTCCTGCGACCAAAGCTAACCACACCGCCCTCTCTCCTGTTTAGCTTAAAGTTGTTAGAATATTACTAAAATGGGGAACCCTATCCCTAGAGAAACTTCCTAATTATAGTTTATTGTTGAGTCCATGGTCTTAGAAACGCAATTCCTAACAGGTTTCAGTGCTCCCTTAATAAGTTCCCTATTCTCTTTCTTGCCTATTGATTCCCTGTTTTCCAGCCAAGGCATTATGGTGGTTCTCCTGATGGCTTATGCAGGAGCAATGTGGATGTTTCTCACCAGTGCCCCTAAAGTCTATACAATCATGGTATCTGATTTAGAAATTGCACGAGAATTGTACGAAGGATTACTCGATTTACCTCAAGCAGATGTGCCGCTCCACTACTACTATAACTATGAACAAACCTTGGGGGTAACTGGTCTTGATCCTTTATATCTTTCCCCAGGAATGACCCAAACGATCAACAAGGAAATCCCAGAAGGACTCTGGTATCAACTCAAAAAAAATGCCCAACTTCATGTCATTTCCGGCGCGAGTTTGGGTCATAACCATCGGCAACGCCATGTTTGTTTCGATCGAGATTGTCTAGAACAGGTGTTAATGCGGGTACAACTGCGAGGGATAAAAAGTAAAATCCGTCGGGATAAACCATTAAATTTTTTAGTGAAAGATTTGCAAGGACGAATCATTGAGTTGACGGAAGTTTCTCCCTAAATGATCTCTCCTAAAATCTCTAGAGAATTTAGCTTGATTTGGGCGATCGCCCTAGGAATTCCCCTGCTGGCACTCCCGGCTGAGAGTGCCGAGCAGATAGTTTTAAAATATTCAATTTTTCGGCGATCACTCTCCGTGGCAGAGCTAACCATCTTTGCAGAAACAGGCGAACCATCTCCGAGTTTAGAGCGTATTCTCGCAAAAACTGGACAAGATCCCGCAGCAGTTCGCGAAGTTCTCACCCGTGCGATTGCCGTCGATTTATTACTCCTAGATCGGATTGTAAATAGTCCTTTAGGAAACATCGTTCTTGATCGCGTAGCAGAAATTATCCATACTCCTTCTGGCAATACGAATCGTCAAGCCCTGCGTGCCGCTCTAATTTTATCCGCCAGTGATGATGGGAAGATTACCTTACTAGAAACTCTCCAAAATTACCCCACTCGTGAAGTAGAAGTAGAGATCGATCGCCTTCAGGAAGCTTACCGTCAACTGAACTGGTTGCTCATTTTGCTGCCCAAATAGCTCGGTAGTGAGACTATCTTCTGCTCTTTCACACAGAGAAATACCCGGCTGAAACAGGTTTCCCTTAAAATAGAGAATAAAGTCCCGATTAATCTGCCCGTGCAAATAACCTTTCTTGGAACTAGCTCTGGTGTCCCCACGCGATCGCGCAATGTTTCGGCGATCGCCCTTCGCCTCTGCCAAAAAGCAGAACTCTGGCTCTTTGACTGCGGCGAAGGCACTCAGCATCAATTCCAACGCAGCGACCTCAAAGTCAGCCAGCTACGACGAATCTTCATCACCCATATGCATGGCGATCACATCTTCGGCTTGATGGGATTATTAGCCAGTTGCGGACTCGCAGGCAGCATGGAACAAATCGATATCTATGGCCCTCCCAAACTCAACGAGTATCTCCAGGGATGTATCCGCTATTCCCAAACCCACTTTTCTTACCCCGTACACATCCATACCGTAGAACCGGGACTCATTTACGAAGATGCCGAATACCGCGTCACTTGCAGGCCATTAAAACACCGCGTCCCTGCCTTTGGCTATCGCGTCCAAGAAAAAGATCGTCCAGGGCGATTTGATGCCGAACGAGCCAAAGCCCTGGGCATTCCCTTTGGCCCACTCTATGGCCTCCTCAAAAAAGGAGAATGGGTTACCCTACCCGATGGTCGCAAAATCCATGGGGTTAATCTGTGCGGGCCCACACAACCAGGCAGAAGCTTTGTCTATTGTACGGATACCATTTTCTGTGAAGAAGCGGTACAACTGGCTCAAGGAACCGATCTCTTAGTCCACGAATCGACTTTTGCTCATCAAGATGCTCAACTGGCTTACGATCGCCTCCATTCTACCTCCACCATGGCGGCCCAAGTCGCCCTCGCCGCCCAAGTCAAACAGCTAATGCTCACCCACTTTAGTCCTCGCTATGCCCCTGGCAATGCTCTCCAGTTAGAAGACTTATTAGCCGAAGCCCAAGCAATTTTTCCGAACACAGCGATGGCTCATGATTTTCTCACCTACGAGATTAACCGCGAGGGGGGTGTTAAAAATCCTAAAGAGATCGGGGCAAAAGTCAAAACCTAGTTCACAATAGGAGAGTGAAGTATTTATACTCATCTTTGTTTCGGCTGAGGGCCGAAGGAATTCCAGGTGCTGGTTATGATGCCAACCTTACAGTACTCGATCGCTCTGATTCAAGACGAAACTCGCCATCTCGTGAAGGCAGGTGCTGTGGAAAGATGGCAACCGATTTACAGTTTGTGCCGCTATTTACCCAGTCGAGAGTGGGAATCGGTGGAACTAGAATTAGAGAGAAATGGATTTTTATTGCGCGATCGCATCGTTGATTTGCTCGGACGAGAAGACTGGACAGAAGACTAAATCGAGCAGTGTTCGTCAAACTCGGTTAAGGTGAGATTCGCCCCCTGAAACCTAGCTTCTGTCAGACGAGCGCCTCTGAGAGTAGCTCGACTGAGGTTAGTCCATCGAAAATCAGCTTGATATAAGTCTGCTCCTCTGAGATTAGCACCCCCTAAATGAGCACCCCCTAAATAAGCACCCCTTAAATTCGCACCGCTTAAATCGGCTCGATGTAGATAGGCTTCAATCAATTCTGTATGCTCAAGATGAGCACCCATCAAAATCGCTTGACTCAGATGCGCTTGTACTAAATTCCCATTGCTAAAATTCGCTCGCCGGAGATTGGCTTGACTACAATCTGCCTCTTTCAGGTGAGCGCCCCTGAAATTAGCTCCTCCTAAATTAGCGCTGTGCAAATCCACTCCTTGTAGATGGGCAGAGCGAAAATCTGCACCGATGCAATGGGCATCACTCAAATTAGCATACTGAAAATTTCCTTGTCTAAAATCAGCGCTGATGGCATGAACACTGATTAAAGAAGATCGGGTAAATTGGGCTTGAATCGCGATCGCCCCATTCAAATTACCCTGATTGAGAATAGCCTGATTGAAAATAGTCCGACACAGATTCGCCCCTCTCAAATTCACCTGTTCCAGATTGATCCCCTCCAGAAAATATCCACTTAAATCCGCCTCACTCAGATCGGGAATCACGCCACCCTCCCTTCTTCTCCACTGATTCCAACACTCAACACCCCGATACAATTGGGCTAAATGCTCAGAATTGGCCATAGTCACCTACTCATTAAAATAATCAACCTGTTCCCGTCCGGTAATATTCTCAATCGCCGCTAACGCTGCTTGCGATCCTGCCATAATATCCCGTTCCTCTCCTCCCAGATAGAGGCGACCAAAACTGCCCACTGCTTGTACCTGTAAAATATTAATCAACGCGGCTTTTTCCGACTCATTTGCAGCCAAAGCGGCATAAGCGGCTGGTTGCACTTCCAACACATAGAGAGTTTGCCCCGATAAAATCATCTGTCCCCGACGATTACGATTAATTAACTGACTTTGATGGGGGTCAATATTGCGGATAATTTGACTAGAGACAATTCGAGGTTTGAGGCGATCGCGCTCTTTCACGCCCAAAGCCTCTAAAATCGCCTGTCCCGCTGTTCGGGTTTCTCCCTGACTGCTCGAATGCACCTCCAATAAGCCATAGAGCCGCTCTACAAACTGAACGGCTGGACGTACACGAGTCGCTTTCAGTGCCACATCCGTAATCCGATTAATCTCAATGCCTGGAGACACCTCAATCCACAGAGACGCATCCCCTGGTAGAGGAAGAAATCCCAAAGCCACCGTGCCAATATAGGCAGCGTGTTGGGGTTGGAGGTTATCTAGGTAAACATAGCTTCGTAATTCCGTGGCCAAAACCAGACTACTCCCGATTTGCTCAATCTTCTTTTCAGTTGCAATTCAATCACATCTTGTATGAAGTGGCCAACGAAGCACAGTGCCCGTAACTGTTCAACTTCGTTCAACTTGCTGAAGAGGGGCATGAGGGCTTGAGAATCTTGGTTCAAATTCAATATTTCATCACCCGTTTCTCCGTACTCTCCCTTGCCTAGCATAAAATGCATTCCCAAAAAGAATCAAAAAATCCCATTCTTGCTGGGATGAGTGTGCGATAATAGCCAACGTTCTTGCTACCGCTTGATGCCTATGCCACTCAAAGATGCTCAACCCGCCCTTCTCGTCCTGGCTGATGGCACAGCTTATCGAGGTTGGTCGTTCGGTGCTTCTGGAACCACCCTGGGAGAAGTTGTGTTCAATACGGGAATGACAGGCTATCAAGAAGTCCTTACTGATCCTAGTTACTGTGGTCAAATTGTAACCTTTACTTACCCAGAATTGGGCAATACGGGCGTGAATCGAGAAGATGAAGAATCCGATCGCCCCTATGTTAAAGGCGCGATCGCCCGTAATATTTGCCGTATCCCCAGTAATTGGCGATCGACCATGACCCTCCCCGACTACCTCAAATCCCACAACATCATCGGTATCTACGGCATCGACACCCGCGCCCTCACCCGCAAACTGCGAGGCTTGGGAGCCATGAATGGCGGTATTTCCACAGAAATTCTCGATGAAGCTCAACTACTAGAGCAAGTCAAACGATCCCCGAACATGAATGGCTTGAACCTCGTCAGAGAAGTCACCACGGCCACCACCTATGAATGGTCTGAGGCTACCCCAGAAATTTGGGAATTTAACCCCACAGAAGTCAAACCCAACAGCCAAATTTATACCGTTGTCGCCCTAGATTTTGGAGTCAAACGCAATATCCTCCGCCGATTAGCCAGCTACGGTTGCCGCGTGATCGTGGTGCCTGCCCACACCCCCCCAGAAGAGATTCTCAAATACAATCCTGATGGCATCTTTCTCTCCAATGGCCCAGGTGACCCCTCAGCAGTAACCGAAGGTATTCAAACTGCTAGAGCCTTGCTCAATGCCCGCAAACCCATGTTTGGCATTTGCATGGGTCATCAAATCCTCGGCTTATCCCTAGGCGCAGAAACCTACAAGCTGAAATTTGGTCATCGCGGCCTCAATCAACCGGCTGGTTTATCCCAAAAAGTGGAGATCACCAGTCAAAACCATGGATTCGCCATTGATGGAGACTCCCTGATTCCAGATGTGGAGATCACCCATCTAAATCTTAACGATCAAACGATTGCGGGACTACGCCATAAAGACCTGCCGGTATTTTCGGTGCAGTATCACCCGGAAGCGAGTCCGGGCCCCCATGATGCCGATTACTTGTTTGAAAACTTCATTAAAGCGATGGAAATGGCTCGCTCTGCTTAGGGTGAGTTAACTATGGCGCAATTCTTAAGTGAAATGCTATTCTAGATCTCCGACTATCTGATTGTGTGAGATAGTCACTCTAGTACTAGAGTTTCAGTTCATTCTGTCTCAATTTTAGAGGAGGGTAGGATTACGCCTGAACCACTCACCCTGACTGTTAGTTTAAGAGGCACTCGTGATGTCAGGGATAATGTCCAAATTTTTCGCCTCACGGGCCTGTTGGATGCTTTTTCAGAACCAACTTTTCGCAAGGCGGTGGCTAAGTGCATCGACGATGGGCCAAAACATATTATTCTTGATTTGTCGAAAATTGATTTTGTCGATAGTTCTGGCCTGGGTGCTTTGGTTCAATTGGTGAAAAAAGCGACTAAGGATGCAGAAGGAAGTTTACAGGTGGTGACGAATGCTCGCGTGCTGCAAACGGTGAAGCTGGTGCGGCTAGAGAGTTTTCTGTCGGTGTGTGAGTCGATTGACCAAGCCTTAGACAATATTCAGAAGCCATGATCGGGAAAGGGTGTGCTTGGGAAGAGTCCCGATGTTTAATCCGCGATCGCCCTCTTCCAGCCCCTACGGATTGGAGACAGTTGTCACCCACGGCATTGGCTTATTTGGGGGATGCTGTCTATGAGTTATATATACGAACTTACTATCTGATGCCTCCTAAGCGATCGCAACTCTATCACCAAGCCGTTGTCCAACAAGTCTGTGCCGAACGCCAAGCTGAACACCTAGCTACCTTAATTCCCTACTTAAACCCTCAAGAGCTAGAAATCTTAAGGCGGGGTCGTAACGGCGTGACTCGTTCTCCCCGGCGTTTAGACCCCCACATTTATCAACAAGCCACTAGCTTGGAAACTCTGATTGGATATTTATACTTAAGTGACCCCCACCGACTCTCCGAGCTATTAGGCTACCTCACTTTAGAACCAGACTAAAACCTACTACCAACTTCGCCCAATCAACAACTGTGTCCTGTCTGACAGACATCTTCAAGAAAATAGAGCAAACTACCTACTGAGATACCGTTAATCCTATGGCAGCCACTCAATCCTCTAAACCCCGTCCTCGGCCCAAATCTGAACGGAGAAGCTTTCCTGAGCTCAAACTCAAAAGCAAGCCAGTGATTAAACATCGACCCTCTACCTCGGTCTCGGTTCCCCAGGGCAACTCATCCCCACCAGACGTAGAGACTAACCCCGATTTAATCTATGGACTCCATTCTGCCCTAGCTGCCCTGAAAGGAGAACGCCCGATTAATCGCATCTGGATTACTAATAAAATGCGGTACGATCCCAGATTTCATTCCTTGCTCACCCAGGCGAAAGGGAAGGGTACGGTGATTGATGAGGTAGACTACCGACGACTAGACCAAATGACTCAACGGGGAAACCATCAAGGGATTGCCCTTCAGGTGGCCCCTTATCAGTATGTGGAGTTGCCCGATTTAATTCACCAGGCTCGCAGTCAAACTCAAACCCCAGTTTTAGTGATTGCGGATGGTATTACTGACCCACAGAATTTAGGGGCAATGATCCGTACAGCAGAAGCTCTGGGATCGCAGGGACTGGTGATCCCCCAGCGGCGAGCCGTAGGGATCACTTCGGTAGTGGCTAAGGTGGCGGCGGGGTCTTTAGAATCTTTTCCAGTTGCTCGGGTGGTCAATCTCGGTCGGGCCTTGGAAGAATTGAAGGCATCTGGATTTTGGATTTATGGCACTGTGGCTAAATTGGGTGAACCAATCTATACGGTGAAGTTTACTGGGGCGATCGCCCTGGTGATTGGCTCAGAAGGAAGTGGGCTAAATTTACTCACTCAACGCTATTGTGATGTCCTGGTCTCTATTCCCCTCCAGGGAAATACTCCCAGTCTTAATGCTTCTGTGGCTACAGCTATGAGCCTTTATGAAATCTATCGACAACGGTGGAGTGGCTCCTTAGATAGGTTAGGGAAGTAGACTGAAACAGCCTCTGGTTCCTTCTAAAATTCGATTGCCAAAATAAATGTAACCATGTATAACCAAATGTAAAGAAACTAAACGATCGCGTCATAGCATTCGCTCAACCTTTACCCTTAGTCCATCGGCAGAGTCAATAGGCAGGCTAGAATGAACAACTTCAAAGACTTGTTGGTTAACACCCAAAATTTTCTCGGTTTGGCTTACTGGATTGAACTCAAAACTCAAACCCCCCCTTGTACCTACTATTTTGGCCCTTTTCAGAGCTATGAAGAGGCCCAACAAGCCAAAGGCGGTTATGAAGAAGATTTGCTAGCTGAATCGGCTCAAGGCATCACAACGGTGATTAAGCAATGTAAACCAGAAGCCCTCACCATTTCAGAAGATTTGGGGGAGCTTAATGGTCAGCAGACTCCTGTGTATAGCAGCTAATTGTCCTACTAGCAAAAACGGCGATCGCCCTTAAGCTTCACCAATGCTGACCAGAACCTTCACTACGGTGGAGAAACCCCTGGGACTCTAGCCAATAGTCAATATCGGCCAAAACCTGGTCAGAGACTTCCCACGGAAACAGATGGGCCGTTTGAGGGTAACACCGCCACTGTCCCCTAGACAAGTGTTGGACTGTTTCCCAACTAGAATCGGCTGTAATGTGACAATCCCATTCCCCAGCTAACCCCAAAACAGGACAAGAAATCTTATCTAGATCTCCCAAGCGGTTGTATCCCCTGGCAATGGCTCGATTCAGAGCGCGGTGAGCGCTGCGAGACGTGCACCAGTAAGCCTTGACTCCCTCTTGAGCCAGATAATGATAGGCTTGCGGGGTAGGTTGTCCTATCAAATAGCGAAATAGCGATCGCCGTCCAAACCACTCAATATTCCAGCTCCATCCCGGTTTCACCTGATTGAGCAACGCGGCTATCCCCGTATAAACATAATCCATCACCGTCACCGGAGGATGCTTCCCACGCGGTCTTGCCGCCGTACCCACTAAAATTAGCCCTTCCACCCGCTCAGGACACCTCAGCGCCAACTCCAGCGCCACTATTCCCCCCAGAGACCATCCCAACACCAAACAGCGGTCAATCCTTAAATCATTCAGCAACCCCTCCAAATCCTCCAGATGTGCCGTTAATTCAAACTCTGCTCTCACCTAAGAGCGACCATATCCCCGTAAATCAGGAGAAATAGTACAAAAATTCTTACATAGGGTTTGCTGAATAAGTTAGGAAAAATCGCGATCGCGTAGCTAACCGCAGAC
>CAZTRW010000091.1:0-14973 GCA_964616725.1 uncultured bacterium | reverse complement strand
CAAGTAGCGACGCGGTGGGGACTGCCGGTGGCTTCTTCCCACGCAGTGGTGGGGGCGATCGCCGGATTTACCACCGTGGCGATTGGTCCTGGAGCCATTAATTGGTCATCTATCAGTCAAATTTCCCTCATTTGGCTGATTACCCCCCTAGTCAGTGGCAGCCTCGCCTATGGCTTCTACAGTAGCCTGAGACGGGGAATTTTAGACTATTCCCAACCCTGGCTCAGGCTCCAAGAATGGATTCCTTGGATCAGTATGGGGCTATTCACTATCTTTGGCGCTTTGGTTTTCCCCACCGTCTGGGAAACCTTTCCCATTTTCCCCATACCTTCCCATACGGCAGCGATCGCCACCGGAGCGATCGCTACCTTCAGTCTCACGGTAATTACTTGGTATCGCTTCACGCCCGAAAAAACCGTAGAAACCCTCTTTGCCCAATTCCAACTCCTCAGTGCCTGCTTTGTAGCTTTTGCCCATGGCTCCAACGATGTTGGCAATGCGATCGCCCCCTTAGCCGTGATTGTTCAAATTCAACAAGGTTCTAGATTAGACTCCTTGGCAGTGCCCCTCTGGATTCTCATGATCGGAGCGATCGGCATCGTCAGCGGCCTAGCCGTCTGGGGAAAAAACGTGATCACCACCATCGGTGAAACCCTCACCCCCCTCAAACCCAGTGGCGGATTTTGCGCCGAACTCGCCACCGCCGCCACCATCCTCCTAGCTTCCCGACTCGGATTTCCCGTATCCACCTCCCATTCCTTAGTCGGTGCAGTCGTCGGCATCGGTTTAGTGCAGCGCCACAAAGACTCCCAACCCCTAAACCTCAGAACTTTAGGCGAAATCGGATTCGCTTGGGTGATTACCCTGCCCTTGACGGCCATTCTAAGTGCTACTATCCTGACAACAGCCCGGTTATTGGGGGGATAAAGCCGGTTGTCTTCAGCCTCTTGTTTAGGTTCCTCAGCCCAGTTACCGCTGAAGTCGTGGCAGTTCTCCATTAAAATGGTTAAATTCCTACCCCATTTTCTCCGTTCTTCCCCGTGGATCGGTATGCTGAAAGCAACCACACCTTACCCATTCTCGATAAGGTGATCCACTCTCTACTCGTCGTTTTTTGAGTGAACGCCAATGGACAACACGGACTCAGACCACTCTCAGGCTCCTGAAGACACCTTAATCAAAGTTAATGAAGAGCTGGAACGGCTGAAAGCAGAAGCCTACGAGCTTGAACAACATGGGGAGCGCTTACAGGAACAGTCAGTAAGACTCCAGGAGGACATTCAACGGCTGGAACATCTCGCCAATGAGTTGCGAAGGCACCATCAAGTTTTCCCAGGAAACTCTTTAGAACTGCCTCCGCCTCCCCCAGAAGCTGTTATTGCCTCTGCTCCCCCCAAGCCGAAAGAACTGAAAGATAATCAGGTACTAACCGGACTGCTGTTGGCTTTCCTTTCGGCTTGTGTACTGTCTCTGTTCAATGTCACCCTGAAAATTTTATTAAAGATTTCCCCCAATCCTCGGCTAGTGCTGGGAATGTTTGAGGTGGATGGACTGATTACCCCTGGTTTGGGAAATTCTTTACTGATTCTATTTTTACGCATGATAGTGATCATGCTGGTTTTTCCCCTCTTGGCTACAGTTCTCTATCCTTCGATTTGGAAAGACTTAAAGCGGTTTTTTCAAGCTAATGATTACGATCAAATGCTGAAAGTAGTGGGCAGTGGGTTTTTCCTGTTCTTGTCTCAGGTGTTTATCTACATTGCGATCGGTAACATTCCCACGGGAATTGCCATTACGATTTTTTTCATCTATCCGATTGTAACCGTGTTTGCTTCTTGGGCATTGTTTAGCGATCGCCCCACCCTCATTCGCCTCTTCGCCATGGTGATCATCGGCGCAGGCGGTATCCTAGCTCTCCCCCAAGGAGGCGTGGAAGGCAACTATCAACTCGGAATTTGGACAGCCGTCGCTTCAGGAGTCACCTTCGCCGGTTATGTGCTCCTGGTAGGCATGGGCACCAAAAAACTCCATCCCATTCCTTTCACCCTCGTCTCCTTTGCCGCCATTTTTGTATTCTCCGGCATTTCCCTGATGATCCCTTTACCACCAGAGCTAGACGTATCTATTGAATCCGGTAGTCAAATGGGTCTACTCACCGGTGGCACAATCTTAGGCATCCTCACCCTCGGTAGTTACTTGCTCAATAACTTTGCCATTCGCTTTGCAGGCCCAGCCCTAGCCTCCATTGTCGGTACCAGCGGACCTGCCCTCACTGCCTTCTTTGGGTTAGTGTTAATCAGCGAAGCCTTGAAAACTAAACAATGGCTAGGATTAGCTCTGGTAACCTTGGGAGTTTTGGGCATGAGCCTAGAGCGGATGTTTACTCCCAAAAAAGCCACCTAGATTTGCCCCAATTCGGCAAAAATAGGGGTGAAAGCCCAGGGGAGAGAAGCATATTGAGAATCTCTCCCCACATTTTCCCTCTTA
Organism: uncultured bacterium; assembly: GCA_964616725.1. GTDB lineage: Bacteria > Cyanobacteriota > Cyanobacteriia > Cyanobacteriales > Desertifilaceae > Roseofilum. The sequence continues at coordinate 12,486 of CAZTRW010000091.1, read as the reverse complement.
TGTGCATAATTGAAGTGAGAAGTATTAATTGGATCGACGAAAGGTGCAGAGGCCGCCATGACTCTTGAAAACGACCAAAAACAATGTTTAGAAAAGCTGGTTTGGGCGATCAATCAGTTACAGGTGAAAGCTGATCCCAATAAACTATCCGATATTGCTGACCTGATTGTCCAAACGATGACCGGGCCCTGGCGCTATTTCCATACCCCAGAACATATCTTTGAAGTGGGAGGAGATGAACACCCGGTCGAAGTGTTAGCGGCTTTATTCCACGATGTGGTTTATGTTCAAGTTGATAAAAGTGTTAATTTTAACTTAAGTTATTATATTAGTCCATTTGTACGTCAAGTGGGTGAAGACTTGCTGATCCTGGATCGGGAAAAATTGCCAGAAGACCAAATGTTTGAAATGGTCTTGGATTTGTTTAATTTCCAGGCGGGACAAAAATTGTCTCCCATGACGGGACAAAATGAGTTTCTTAGTGCGTTGGTGGCAGCTAAAGTATTTGAAGATTTCCTCAGTCCAGGTTTGATTTTGCAAATTATTGCCTGTATTGAAGCGACCATTCCTTTTCGCTCAAAAACGCCAGAAGGTTTAACGAGCAGTGAAGTCTTATACGAAAGATTAAAGATGGTGAATCAGAAGTATGAGACGGGTTTGACGGATGAGGAAATGGTGGCGACGATCCAATATTCGGTACGGATGTCTAATCGAGATGTGGGCAGTTTTGCTTATGAAAGTGCGGCGCGGTTTTTGGATGGTACGTGGAATTTATTACCGGAAACTAACCATCATTTGAAGAATTCTAATGCCTATACGGTGAGTCAGTACCGGACGGCGTTGCAGAAGATGGAAGGGTTTATGAATTTCTTGAAACCGGAGATTATTTTTCATGAGTTTCGGAATGTACCTGCTCCAGAAGAGTATGGGTTGTTGATTGAGCGATCGCAACGGAATATGGAAGTCGGTCGTCTTTATCTGGGGACAAAACTCCTCTCCATTGCCTTCCTAGAGGCTCTCTCCTTGCAATTTGGTAAAAATATTCCCATTTCTACCATGATGGGCGAAATGCGAACGGAAGGGAGTGTGGGCGTGGTTTTAGAAGAACTGCTTCCCCCCGTAGCTAATCCCCATCAACCTCACGATCCTTTAGAAAAGGAAGTGCTTACTCTTCTAGAAAAAGGGAGATTAAAAGATTCTTCTTATGACTTGAAAAACTCTCCCTTGAGTACTTTTATGGTGAAATCTATGGGATTTGATAAAATCCGGGAGTTAACGGCTCAAGCTAAGGTATTTTTTAAGGGAGAATTGAAAGCGTCTGACTTTCTCGCCTTGTTTCCCGCTGATGTCTTACAAATCGTGATTGAAAAGCTGCTAGAGCTATTTGAAGCTCGTAAAACTGCCTTGAAAGCGGCTCTGCCTAAACCGGAGCCAATGGCAGTAAGCTAGATGACTTGAGGTGACTGACGGTAAGCTTGCCAGGATGAGTCAGGATTAAGGGCAATTTCTTTGATCCTGAATTTATTTCACTCTTGATCAAAACTTTATTTTAAAGCGTGGTAGAAATTGCTTGAACGGGACAAGTGGGGATACACTGTTCACAAACGACACAACGCGATCGCGCAAAGGTGAGTCGAAAGGTTTCTTTCTCTAAACTCAGCGCCTGGGTAGGACAAACTCCTGTACAAAGTCCACAATGAACACAACTATGTTCATCGACGATAATTTCACTGGTAGCTTGGGAGACAATAATGCCTTGCGATCGCATCCATTCAATAGCATCTTCGAGTTGATCGATATCTCCTGATAGCTCAATGACTAACTTGCCTACTTGATTTGGGGCCACTTGGGCCCGGATAATGTTGGCGGCAACGTTAAAATCCTTGGCCAAGCGGTAAGTGACGGGCATTTGTACCCAACGTTGTCCAAAAGTGAGCATCACTCGTTTTTTCATCTTTTTCTCCCCGTTATATAGTGAACAGCGATTACCGCATCACTCCCTTACCCCTTATCTCTGACTCTTTATGGCGATCGCAATTGATTTTGGCACATCCAATACCGTAATTACACGCTGGAATCCTCTCACTCAAACAGCAGAAACCTTGAGCATTCCTGGATATTCCCTGCAACAAATCAATAACCCGCCCGTGGTTCCCAGTTTAGTTTATGTCGAAAATGCCCAACTACCAAAGATTCTAATCGGTCAGCAAGTACGAGATCAAGGGTTAGATTTAGCTGGGGATGGGCGATTTTTCCGTAATTTTAAGCGAGGAATTGGGGCAGATATTCAAGGGTTTCTTCCTCCTCTCGATGGGGTATCCCTCCGCTTTGAGCAAGTGGGGACTTGGTTTCTGACTCATTTGCTCAGTGAGATTAATTTGGAAGACTCCCTAATTTTAACTGTTCCGGTGGATAGTTTTGAACCCTATCGCCATTGGTTGGGTCAAGTGTGCCAAAGCTTATCAGTAGATAGAATCAGAATGATTGATGAGCCGACAGCGGCAGCTTTGGGCTATGGTGTGGGCGATCGCGGTTTAATTCTCGTGGTAGACTTGGGTGGTGGCACATTAGATTTAGCGCTCGTACAGCTTGACGGTTCTGAAGATCAGTCCTCACAGTCTACTGCACCGCCCCTGGGGTATATTCTCAAATGGGGAGAGAAATCTTTTACTAACCAGTCTCATCAAGCCATCAAAACAGCGCGAGCGATCGCTAAAATGGGGTTAAACTTAGGAGGATCAGATTTAGATCACTGGATTGCCGATGGGCTGATCAAAACCCATCAATTAACTCGCTCTCCTTCCTTGACGCGAATAGCTGAAAAACTGAAAATCCAGCTTTCTGTACAACAAAGTGCCACAGAAGTCTATTTTGATCGCCAGACATTAGAGACTCATGAGTTAACACTCAATCGCAAACAATTTTTAGAGATTTTAGAGAGTCATCAGTTTTTTGATAAACTAGAACAAGCGATTGCTCAAGTCCTTCAGCAAGCCAGACGAGAAGGAATCGAAAAATCCCACATTGAGGCAGTATTGTTGGTGGGAGGAACTTCTCAAATTCCTAGTGTCCAAGCAGCGATTAAACAGATTTTTGGGGAAAAACGGGTACGCTGCGATCGCCCCTTGGAAGCGATCGCCCTCGGCGCACTACAATTAGACCAAGGACTAGAACTAAAAGACTTTCTCTATCACAGCTATGGCATTCGCTACTGGAATCGCCGCACTCAATCTCACGCTTGGCATCCAATTATTAAAGAAGGTCAACCTTATCCCATGTCAGCGCCAGTAGAATTAACGTTAGGTACTTCTGTGCCTCAGCAACCTAAAATTGAGCTAATTATGGCAGAATTGGGATCGGACACAGGAGGAACAGAAATCTATTTTGATGGCGATCGTCTGATTACTCAAATTCTCAGAAGCGATCAACGTAAGGCTATTCCTCTCAATGATAGCGATCAAGGACGGGCGATCGCTCACTTAAATCCGCCTGGAGTCCCCGGAAGCGATCGAGTAAAAATCTTTTTCCAAGTCGATAGCGAGCGATTTTTACGCATTACCGTAGAAGATTTACTCACCCATCAAATTCTTCTCGATAATCAACCTGTGGTACAGTTAACTTAATGGATTAAGACAACCTAGTTATTTGAAGAGGTTTCCAACCTAGAACTCTTACTCAAGGTAAAAGTTCCTCCGTAGAATGAGAGAAATCCTGATTAGGAATAGCAATAAAATTAGTTGATGGACTCTCCAAAAATGAGTCTAATACTAACGGATCAATGTTGGAGTTAGGACTCCAAGGTAGGTCATATATAGAGTAATTTCGGGACATAAAAAAATCAAGTATTTTGAGCCGCTCATTTCCTTGCCAGCATTCAAAGATAATCAGTGGGTGCACTTCTTGTATAGTTTTTTTTGATCCTTCAAGAACAGCAAGCTCATTTCCTAAGGAATAATAAAGAATGAGTTCCATAGTTAGCTCCAATGTCAATGAATAAGCTTGGTTTAGTACAAGATGAAGTAATGATTGCTTCATAGGTTTTTTTTACTTCTATATCATGACCAACTATCGAAACAGAATTATCCCAATCTAGCCAAAAACTATGCGCCCTCAAAGGCATTAAGATTTTCTTTCCAGCAAAAACCACCTCCCATTTTCCATTAGGTGAAGAATACCAGATTTATCGATAACTACAAGATTTTCCGGCTCTACTTCTTTAATTTTATCCCCATATTCCACTCTTGACTTTTGGACTCTTTCCGTGGCAGCTTGGCTGCTATACCTCGTTTTTTTACGAGATAACCCCAGCCTCTGTAAACAGCGACACAGGGCAGTAGCACTCACCCAATTGCCTGTAACTTCTGCAAACTTTTCACACAATTGTGCTAAAGTAGCCTCTTGGTTTTCTGCTACTATTGCCCTGACCGTCTCTTGAGCTTCAACACTTGTCAGATGACTAAACTGGGGTTTGCCTCGGCGTTTTGGCTCTACATTGCCTTCCGTTTTTTGTTGCTTTACTAAGCTTGTGAACTAAATTTTTACTCACTGAAAATCTCGCGGCTACCTGTCTGATTGAATGCTTTTCTACTAGATGGGCTTTGAGATTTTTTCTCGTAATTCTAGGCTGTATGCTTTCATCAGCTTCTCCATAACGTCTGTTTCTCTAGTGTACCCTCTTTCAGAGGAGTGAAAAATTAGTTGTTATCCTAGATAACATGATTGCTGAATCGGATATTAATCGTTATCAAGAGTCCTGGAAATAAGTGGTAGTCATTTTTCGACTTACTCACTTATCTACAATCGTCGAGGCTAGCTCTACTATCAGCAAGGAGAATATGAAAAAGCACTAGCTGACTATGCTCAAGCCAACAGATGCGATCCTAACCATGCCAATCCTTACTATCATAAAGGCTTAATCTACCAACGCACCCAGAATCAACTAGCTGCCTCAGCGTTTCACCAGGCTGCCTTTCTCTACAAAAAACAAGGTAATTGGCAGGGGTATAAAAAATCTCTCGACAGAATCAGGGAAGTACAAATAATCAGAGAGGTAGAATCTTAACCGCACTCTTTGATGAGAACTCTAAATTTTAGTTAAACAATAGAAAACTCTTCTCTCTACACTTGCCCTAAATCAGATATAATCGAGTTCAGAAAAAAAGAGAGCTTAGAAAAGTTCCCGCAAGCAGACATGAAAATGTGGACTAAAATCTTTCCTTGGCGACGTATCAAACCCTTTCTCTGTGGCACTCTAGCCTTTATTTTCTTTGTCACGGCTCATGGGTGGTGGGAATTAGGCCAAAATTGGAGAGCTGCTGCTCAAAGCTCCCCCTTAAAAGTTGCGGTAGCACTCTCTCTCACGGGAGCCGGTGAACTCTATGGTGAAGGATCATTAAAGGGAATTCAACTCGCTGTGGAAGAAGCCAACGCTGCTGGTAGCAACAGGCAGATTGAAATCACAGTTTATGATGACGAAAGCAATGTAGATCGTGTCAAAGAAGTAGCAACACAAATTGTTAACAGTGATGCTATTTTAACCATTGGTCCCGCTACCACCCCCATGGCTTTAGCCTCTGGAGCAATTTACGGGGAAAATAATATGGCTAATGTGGGAACCATTGCCACAGCGGATGCGGTCACAAAAAATCCTACTACCTTCCGTACTATTTTTAGTACCAGTGATGGGGGAGTCGCTATGGCAGATTACCTATATTACGTTCTGGGGGGAAGAAATGCGGCGGTTTTGATTAAAGATGATGGCTATGGACGGCCGGTAGCAGAGGGGTTTAGACGCAGAGCTACTCAGTTGAATTTGCAGGCAGATTATTATCTCTTTTCTACTCCAGAACAAGCCCAAAATTATACCAAAGAAGTATTAGCAGACCCCGATCAACCTACGATTGTGTTAGCGATGCTGGTAGCTGATGCTGTCCCAATTGTGAAGACGATCCGGCGGCAAAAGCCACAATTGCCTATTATCGGCACGAATGCTATTGCGGGAGAGTTTTTTGCCGATCTGTTTAAAGAGGAGCCAGAGGAGCAAGAAACCCCAGGATATTTTACGAATCAACTTTATGCCTTTACTTCCGTACTGTTTGATAGTGTGAATGCGGAAATGTTGGCTTTTGCCGATCGCTTTCGGAATCGATTTAACCAAGATCCTTCCTATCTCAATGTTCATGGCTATGAAGCCGCAGTGCTGGCCATAGCAGCGGCACGGAATGCGGCTCAAACGGTACCATCGTCAGACTTAAATCAACTGCGAGCAGAGGCGATCGCCTATTTGCGATCGCGCAACAGTCCCCAACGCCCCATCCGTGGAGTCGGCGGTTTGTGGTGGTTCACCCCCAATCGAGGTCGGGATCAATCCCTGCGGTTTGGCCGCTATCAAAGCGGGATCTTTGAGTCCGCTCCCCTACAACTGGTTCCTGTTCCCCACCCCGATCCCAAAGAAATCGAATCAGGTGAAGTATTTGAACTAGCTAATTCCCAAAAGTACGCCCGATTACAGCGAGTCGTTTATACCGGCGTATTCCTAAATGAAATTCCTTCTATAGAGTTATCTCAATCCTCATTTATTGCTGATTTTTATTTGTGGTTGCGCTTTGCCAAAGATGCAAGATCCAACAGTCCTAATCCGACAGAAATTCGATTTCCCCAAATGGCGATCGATGAAGTGCTAGAAGGAAACTTTAATGGCGATGAACCAGCAGAGCAAGGCACCCTCCCCGATGGCACAGAATATCGACTCTGGCAAGTGCAAGGTACCTTCCGCAACGATTTTAATCTGCGTTTATTTCCCTTCGATCGGCAAACCTTAGCCCTATCTTTTTTCCATATCCGCGCCCCCATGGAAGAAATTGTCTATGTCCTAGATAAACAGGCAACTCTCATTAACTCAGAGAATCTCTTCACTGAAGAATCTAATCCTGAAGAACCTAATCGTAATGAGGGCGCTCAATCAGCCGACAATCTTTCCGATAATCGTTTTGCTGCCCTTGCCTCTCCTTATGCTTTCCGCAAGCTCACGCAGTGGGAGCCACTCTCCGTGCGATCGCGTCGCGAAAATCTCGTTACCAGCTCCGCTCTTGGCGATCCCACCCGCACCGGTATAGGAACCCAGAGAGAACTATCTGGCTTTTTAGTAACCATTGAATTAAAACGGCGAGTCGTTTCCACCTTAGTCAAAGTGCTTTTACCCTTGGCATTAATGACCTTAATTATGTACGCCTCCCTGTACTTTCCCGCCGATTCAATTAATGAGAAAGTCGCCGTAGCCATTACCGCCGCTCTTTCCGGTGCCGTCATGTTAGATTCGATCAACAATCAGCTAGGAGGAATTGGTTACACCATGGCAGTAGAATACGCTTTCTATGTATTCTTCGGTCTCAGCCTTCTGTGTATGATCGGAGTCCTAATTGATAATCGGTTGCGCTCCATGAACGAAGAAAAAACCGCCAATGAAGTTTCCTTCTGGACTCATATCATATTTTTAGGAACTGTTGCCGGTACAGTAATGAGTGCCCTGGTATTATATTGGCAGCAATAGCGGGCATCGATGAGGCTATAAAACTTCCTGAGTTGCCACGCTAGGATGAGATTAACTCAACTAAACTATTTTCATCTCTCAATCCTCAGCGAAAAACATGATAAAGTGAATGTAGTATTGCACTATCAGATTAATTAGATCTGCCTAATTAATGATCAAAACACATGGACTAACTCTCGGAAAATTTGCTCCACTCCATCAAGGACATCAATTTGTCATTCAAACAGCAATAACAGAAACAGAGCAAGTATCTGTCATTATTTATGATGTTCCTGAAATCACTCCTATTCCCTTAACAATTCGTGCTCACTGGATTAACCAACTATATCCACAAGTCAATATTATTCAAGCCTGGGATGGGCCAACAGAAGTAGGAGATACCCCTGAAATTAAGCAAAAACATGAACAGTACATTATTGAAGAATTAAAGATTTCTGGAATCACTCATTTTTATTCCAGTGAATTCTATGGAGAGCATATAAGTGCGGCTCTAGGCGCACGCAATCGATTGGTTAATCCTGCTCGTGATATCATTCCTATTTCTGGCACAAAAATCAGAGAAAACCCCTTTATATTTCGTGAATTTATTCATCCTATTGTTTACCAAGACTTAATCACAAATGTGGTATTTGTCGGCGCACCCTCTACAGGAAAAACCACTCTGGCTCAAAAAATGGCAGAGGAATATCAAACCGTTTGGATGCCAGAATATGGACGAGAATATTGGGAGCAACATCAAGTCAACCGCAGATTGTCTTTAGAACAGTTAGTAGAGATAGCCGAAGGACATCTAGAGCGAGAAACAGCACTTCTTTACCAAGCTAATCAATATCTGTTTACGGATACAAACGCAATCACAACATTCATGTTTTCTCGATACTATCATCAAGCAGCACTGCCGAGATTGATTGAGTTAGCAGGTTTGTGTCAATCCCGCTATGATTTATGTTTTCTCTGCGATCTCGATATTCCCTATGAGAATACCTGGGATCGTTCTGGAGAAGTGATGAGAAAAATTTTCCATAAACAAATTATCGGAGATTTACTGACTCGAAAAATTCCCTTTATTCTCCTGAGAGGAGATCTAAAGAGCAGGGTTTTACAAGTTAAACAGGTTTTAAGTAAGTTTGAAAAATATCAGTCACTGTCTAAAATATTTCTATCCGAGGATAATTAATGCTTAATTTATTCAGGGTTGATTACATTGCCTTTACCATTATTGGCTATCCAATGAGCTATGTGGAGTTGATTGGTACTCTCTTTGCTATCTGGTCTGTTTGGCTAGTATCTAAACGAAATATACTTACCTGGCCAATTGGGATTGTGAGTGTGTTACTGTTTATGATATTATTTTATCAAATTAGATTATATTCTGATACGATTGAACAAGTTTATTATCTGATTACAAATATCTATGGTTGGTGGGTATGGAGTCAGTCACCGCAAATGGGAGGCAAGATCGCCAATGTCAGGTATAGTAATTCTCAAATTCTCATTTTGGGCGTTGCAATTACAGGGATTGTTGCGATCATCGTAGGGTTTGTAGTCAGTAAAGTTCATCTCTTACTGCCAGGAATTTTCCCAGAACCGGCATCATTTCCCTATTTAGATGCACTGACTACTGTGATGAGTTTCTCGGCTACTTGGCTAATGATTCAGGGAAGGGTTGAATGCTGGGTTTATTGGATTATTGTGGATGTGATTGGGATTTGGCTTTACTTCGTGAAAGAGGTGAAGTTTATTGCTTTGCTCTATGGAATTTTTTTGGTGATGGCGATTAATGGTTTAAGGTTGTGGCATAAGGTGAGGCAATAGGGAATATGGTAAGGGGCTTTGATGGCTTCTCCCCCTTGGGGAGAAGGCAGATAACTAAAGGCTATTCGCCGGTAATGGATAATCCTTGTACCCAAATGCGAGGACAAACTCCATCGGGGGTAATTTCGGCTTCGCTTTCTACGCAAACAATAGATTTGAGTAGTTGTAAAAAGTCTCCGGCGACGGTGGCAGAATCGACAGAAACTTTATCACCTTGATTCACTAACCAGCCATCAAAGGGTAGAGAAAATGATCCTTGTAAGGATTGGACTCCTGCGTGCAGGGCGTTGAGTTCATCGATGAGAATGACATTTTCTGCGGTTTCTAGGCTAAATGGGGGTTCTGAGTTTTGTTGGGGTAGGATATGGTAATAGTGGGGGCTAATGGTTACTTTAGCGCCAATGTTGGCGTGTCCTGTGGGTTGGGTATTGAAGCGTTTAGCTGTACCTGCGCTGTGGAGGAAGTTTACCAGTACACCTTCGGTAATAAGGGGGATTGGGCGGGTGGGTGTGCCTTCACCATCAAAGGTGGTTTTGCCGACGTTGCTGGGGTGTAAGGCATCGTCAACGACGGAGAGAAGGGGGGAGGCAATGAGAGTGCCTAAAGATTCTGGGGTGGATAGGCTTTGACGATCTAGAATGTTTTGGGCGTTGAAAATATTGGAGAAGGCATCGAAGAGGCTTAAAAAGGCGGTGGGGGAGAAGACGACTAAATATTGCCCGGATTTGACTTTTTCGTAGTTCAAATAGGAGATGGTTTTTTGGGCGGCTTCGGCTAAACAGCCTTCGATGTCGAGTTGCTCTAAGCTGTGGCTAATTTTCACGGCTCCGGCGCTGCGAGGTTTGCGTCCTTCTTGTTCGGTTTTGGTGTAGAGATAAATGGAGGCGTAGGAACCGCCTTCATAGCGAGCGGCACCGTCGCTGTTGAGATAAAAGCGGTCAATGTCGCGTTGGGCTAGTCCATTGTAGGGGACTCCGGCGATCGCCTCATGGGCATCGAGTAACCTTTTCTCGGCTGCTACTAACTGCTCAATCAGGGTAGACACGGGGGCGGGTGGGATTTTTTCTACCACCGTTTCTAAAGGAAGGGTTGCTTCTGGACTAAAATCAGGCACATGGTCTTTCATCCCAAAAAAACTAGCTTCATAGGCCATTTTTAGGGCCAATTCTAATCCTTCTGGGTCAATATCTGTGGTACTGGTAACTCCCATGCGATTTTGCTCATTCCAGACACGCACTGTCACGCTAGAGCGCTGAGAAGCCTTCACTTGATCGGGTTCTCCATTGTCTACTTGTACACTGGTTTCATCCACTGCTGAACCAAAAATATCAAATTTGTGAATGCCCAATTTTTGTGCGCTTTCTTGTGCCGAGGTTTTTAAGAAATTGATGGTTTCAATCATGTTATGGGTTAAGAAATAATGGGTTAACTATTTAGGCAGACCCATGGGTCTACCTCTATACTAGGATCGGCCGCCAACGGTAATTGAATCTACTTTAATATGGGGTTGACCGACGGTGACATAGACGTTACCGCTGATGGAACCGCAAAAACCGGCAGCTAATCCTAAATCTTGAGAACTCATAGAAATTTTGTTCATAATTTCCTTGGCTTCTCCGATTAAGGTTGCGCCTTTGAGTGGCTTGGTGATTTTGCCATTTTCAATCCAATAGGCTTCATCCACTGCAAAGTTAAATTCTCCGGTGGCACCCACACTCCCGCCGCCCATTTTCTTACAATAGATGCCCTGATCAATGGAGGCAAAGAGGTCATCTACCGAATAGGAACCGGGGCCGATATAGGTATTCCGCATGCGGGATGCTGCGGCGTAGGTGTAACTTTGGCGACGACCACTTCCCGTGCGAGGATGGCCAGTGCGTAAGGAACCGGCCCGATCTGCAATGAAGTTTTTGAGGATACCATTTTCAATTAAGAGGGTTTTTTGCGTTGGCATTCCTTCGTCGTCCATATCGATGGTGCCAAATTCTCCTTCTGAGCGTCCTTCATCCCAAGCGGTGAGGTTTTCGTGGGCAATTTTTTGCCCTTTCTTGTCGATAAAGGGGGTAGTTTTTTTCTCAATTTGAGTGGTTTCTAGGAGGTGTCCACAGGCTTCGTGGAAGATGACTCCGCCAAATTGATTAGCCATGATGACAGGATAGGTGCCTGATTCTACATAGTCGGCGTAGAGCATTTTGCCGGCGGCTTCGGCTAGTTCGGCAGTGGTTTGATCGCTGTTCCAGGTTCTGAGAAAGTGAGGTTGGCTGGTACTGCCGAGGCGTTGACCGATGGAGGCGCGATCGCTACCATCAGCACAGAGTAAACTACAACCGACGGACTGGGTTAAGCGAATATCGCGGGCAAATACCCCATCACTAGCGGCGACTAGGACTTCTTGCCAGTCTCGGAAATAGACAGCACGGCGGGATTGAATATGGGAGGCTTTATGATGGAGGCGATCGCTCGCTTGTAACAGGATCTCTCCCATTTCCTGCATGGAGCTACACTGTTCTAACCACCCTTCTTTCCCCTTGATTGTGGCATAATCGCGCAGGGGTTCTAGAGTCACTTCGGGAATGTATGTATTGGGGGCAGGGAGAGTAAACCCCAAAATCATCAATCCTTTTTCTAATGCTGCTTTCAGCCCCGTAAAGGATAAATCATTGGTACTGACATAGCAGTCTGCTTTACCGCGAAACACTCGCACGCCTGCTCCCTTAGACAAACGGGGGGAAATACTGGTAATGGCATCGTCTTCTGCCATGCAACTGATGTAGTTTACCCGCTCTAGGAAAAACTCAATTAAATCTGCTCCGGCTGCCCTTCCCCATCCCAGCAGCGTGGCAAGCATGGGTTCCCAACTGGCATCGAACCGAGTGCTAGGGGGGGAGGGCATCTGTCCATAGGTAGAGAGAGCTTGAGAGAGAGGGGCGGAAATTACCAGAGTCATAGATTCGCTTGTGGTGATAAATAGGATTGTGGACAATTCGTATTTTCTAGTGTGTCACAGTTGGTAGGGGGGAGTAGCCATTGCCCGCCTTTATGCGTCTGATTCTAGCAGTTCGGCGATCGCCTGTTGCTCTTCCGGGGGATAAGGGGGGGGCACAGCACGAGTATCCGTAATT
>CAZTRW010000090.1:0-15129 GCA_964616725.1 uncultured bacterium | reverse complement strand
GGTCTCCGGTACAGAAAACGCGGGGGACTAATTTCTTGAAAATCCACACGATTTAGGGTTTGGGAATAGGGAGATTAAAGTTCTGTTACGGGATTGGGGAGTGGGGGGATAACATGGTATACCAAAAAAATGATGATTTTGGTTGAGTTTTGTCCCTTCTGTTAAGGTCAAGTTGGGGTTATGGTTTGGTGTTATAACCGTGGGTTAATGATATTCGTGCTCAGTCCCTGGGCGATCGCCCTCTGTTCTCTGGAAGGCGGGCACTTGCTCTCTACAGCGGCACAGGCGCAAGTGTCTGTACCTACCCCTGCGGTAGAGTCTCTTCATCGCGGGTTGCAGTTGGTGCAGCAGGGAGAAGTGGAGAGGGCGATCGCGGCGTTTCGGGAATCGGCCCAGTTAGCCCCTGCCTTAGCCCCTGCTCATTATAATTTGGGGCTGGCTCTGCGGCAATTGGGACAGTTGCAAGGGGCGGCGAGTGCGTTTCATCAGGCAATTCAAGCTGATCCGAATTTTGCGATCGCCTATGCGAATTTAGGTGCGGCGCTGCTGGAGGGCAATAATCTCGCCCAAGCGCAAGATTATTTACAGATGGCGATCGCGTTAGATCCTAAGTTGGGAGTGGGTTATTATAATTTGGGATTGGTGCAAAACTTGCAAGGGCAATCGGCTGCGGCGATCGCGTCATTTCAACAAGCGATCAAGTTTTCACCCAAAGCACCTGAACCTTACTACTATTTGGGCTTAATCTATCAGGAACAAGGACAATGGTTAGAAGCCAATCGCGCGTTTAATGAGGCGATCGCTCGCCACTCAGGATATGCGGAAGCTTATTATGCAATCGGTTCGCTCCTGTTAGCTCAATCCCAAACTGACGCAGCCCTCAAAGCCTTTCGACAAGCGGCAGAAGCGAATCCCAATTATGGGAATGCTTACTATGGTGCGGGGTTGGTTTTTTTACAGAAAGCCGACTATCATCAGGCCCAACGAGTCCTGGAGTTTGCCCAAAAACTCTATGAACTAGAGGGAAATCAACAATGGGCGATCGCCGCGGCTCAATTGCTGCAACGCGCCAGAGAGCGATCATCATCTTCTGTACCGAGATGATACAATATTTTTTGCTCCCTGAGAATTACTTAACTAATTCTTAATCTCAACGTCACTAAAAATTGAGTCATGCATCGCCGACAAGAATCTATCCCGACCCTAGTCAGAAACCCCTTAGAGATCATTAATTTACTGCAAAACCATTCGGAAAATCTCCCTGGGATCGATCGCCCAGAAGAGGTAATCGCAGGATTGACACAAATTCCCAAAAGCCTGCCACCCAAATATTTTTATGACGATCGCGGTTCCCAACTATTTGAGGAAATTTGCGAACTGCCGGAATACTATCCCACCAGAACAGAATCCGTGATTTTGCGTCAATATGCCCGTGAAATGGCGGAAACTTTGGGAGAAATTCAATTAGTAGAACTAGGCAGTGGTAGTTCCACCAAAACGCGGATTCTCTTCGATGCTTATCAGAATTTAGGGTATGCTTTAGAGTATGTGCCAGTCGATGTCAGTAGAAGCATTTTGGAAACGAGTGCGCGACAACTGCTCGAAAATTATCCGTGGTTGCAGATTCGAGGATTAATCAGTACCTACGAGCAAGCCTTTGCATATCTCCCCCCTCTGCACAGTCGCTCGCGAGGGATGGTTTTTCTAGGGAGTACCTTGGGAAACCTGTTCCCCCCAGAATGCGATCGCTTTTTCCAGCAGATGACTGGCGTTTTAGCAGCAGGAGACTTTTTGCTTTTAGGAGTAGACTTACAAAAACCTATCGATATTTTGGAAGCCGCGTACAATGATTCCCAAGGTGTGACGGCAGCGTTTAACCTCAATATGCTGGCACACTTAAATTGGAAATTTCAGGGAAATTTTAATCTCAACTTATTTAGGCATGAAGCCACTTATAATCCCCTGGAATCACGGATTGAAATGCGTCTACATTGCCAACAAGATTGCACAGTACGACTGGAAAAACTGGATCTCACGGTAGATTTTCAAGCCGGAGAAACAATCCTCACAGAAATTTCCCGTAAATTTAACTTAGATCAACTGAAAGCGCAACTTCACGCTCATGGAATGCCAATTCGGAAAATTTGGACGGATGCTAATCAATGGTTTGCGGTGATTCTGGCACAAGTAAGTAATAATGAATCATGAAGAATTAATAACGTTTTCATTATTCATTGCTGCCAGGAGTAGCCGGGAAAACGGCTAATGAGGTATAGCAGATGTACACTTATGCTTTGATTAAAACTCCCCAGGATTCCTTAAGGCTCCCGCCAGGATTGATGGGAGACTTAGAATTAGTGTGCCAACAAGGAATCGCGGCGATCGCCGAACCGGGCCTATCCCCAAGTAGGATAGAAACGGTGGTAAAGGATGATGAACTGCTGCAAAGAGCCTACGTTCATTACGGGGTAGTCATTTGTGAATTGTTCCGTCAGACGACTCTTTTACCGTTGAAATTTTACCATTGTTTTAGCGATCGCCCTGCTTTAGAGCACCATCTGCTCACCTATCAGCAGAATTATCTCCAACAGCTAAACCATCTGGAGGGAAAAGGAGAATATGTCTTGAAATTAACGCCTCAACTGCAAAACTTGTCCCCACTCAACCAGGAAAACAAGGGTAAAGCCTATTTTCTAGCAAAAAAACAGCGCTATGAGCAACAGCAGGTTTATCTAGAACAGCAACAGGCACAAGAGGCAGAGATCCTAGCAGAAATTTTACACCTATATCCAGAGGCGATCGCGCCTAAACCCCAAGACTCAGAGCGCAAGATATTTCTCTTAGTAGCCCAGGATGATCAACCTCTATTGTATCAAAGAGTGCGAGATTGGGGCGATCGCTATTCTCATGGGCAACTCACCCTCTCTGATGCCATTCCCCCCTACGACTTCTTATAGCCGCAGCAATTAATACAGTGCTATAATAACATAATTTGACTAATTTTTGTTCGAGTCCTGCTCAACATTGAGAACTACTCTATGGCGAAATCTTCATCCTCTTCCAATCATGCTTCTGGTTTTGGCTTAAAACATTTCGCTAGTGAAGCGTTAGAGACACAACTGGCATCCGTATCTTCACGCTTCAATCGCCAATATCGAGGAGAATCCTTTGAGGTTCCTCCAGAAATTGAGGCAATGCCGATTTTTCAAGATTGGATGGGGGGAAAGCTAACGGCGAAAATCAGTTCTGCTTTTTGGGAGATTTGTCTCCCGAAAAAGGGACAGAAATGTTTAGATATTGGCTGTGGAGTGAGTTTTTTGATTTATCCTTGGCGGGAATGGGAAGCCCTCTTTTATGGGCAAGAGATTAGTCAGGAAGCACAAGAGGCGTTGAATGCTCGTGGACCTCAGTTAAATTCTAAGCTGTTTAAGGGAGTAAGGTTGGCTCCAGGACATCAGTTAGAGTACGATCCAGGACAATTTGATGTGGCGATCGCCACAGGATGGAGTTGTTATTTTTCCCTGGACTATTGGCAACAAGTGATGAGCGCTGTAAAATCTGTCCTAAAACCCGGTGGACAGTTTGTCTTTGATGTGCTGAATCCAGAAATGGAACTGGCTGAAAACTGGGCAATTTTGGAAACCTATCTCGGTGCAGAGGTAACCCTTGAATCTTTAGCACGTTGGCAAACGGTAATCCGTGATGTGGGCGCAAAGGTAGCGAAACAGCAAGCGGGTGAACTGTTTCATATCTACAGTGTCAAATATCTCTAGGATGATGGATGACCCCTGCTGTGATTCAGTTACCCCAAGAGCAAGCCGACTCTCCGCCCCCGACAGTTTGGTTGATTGGTGGCACGTCAGAGAGTCGGGAGTTGGCAGCAGGGTTGGTGAATCGAGGAGTCCCTTGTGTGGTAACGGTAACAACGGATGCCGCGCGATCGCTCTATGCCAGTTTACCCCAACTTCGGATCAGAGTAGGAAAGCTCCAGCCACCAGATTTAGAAGCCTTTTGCCGATTAGAAAATATCAGAGTAATTTTAGATGCCAGTCATCCTTGGGCAGTCCAAATTTCTCAACTAGCCATGGCGGTAGCGACGAATGCCCATCTGCCCTATCTACGGTATGAGCGCCCCAGTTTACCGGAAATCTTGAATAGCAGTATTCACCAACGGCTGAAAGATTTTGCAACTCTTCTAGCTGGAGACTATTTGACAAATCAGCGGGTATTGCTCACCATTGGCTATCAACCTTTGCCCTTATTTCAACCGTGGCAAGAGCAAGCCACTTTGTTTGCGCGAGTGCTGCCGTCTGCCCAGTCTCTTCAGGTAGCCCAGGCAGCCGGATTTACCAGCGATCGCCTGATCGCCCTTCGTCCTCCCGTACCAGAAGCCCTAGAATTGGCTCTATGGCACCATTGGCGAATTTCACTGGTAGTTACGAAAGCATCAGGAATACCCAGCGGAGAAGAGATTAAACGCAACTTAGGCGATCGCTTGCAGATTCCTTTAATTACCATAGAACGACCACCCATCGACTATCTTCAGCACACCAATCGCCTAGAAACGGCTCTTGATTTTGCCTTGACAGTGCTCTGATGATTTTGCTTTTCTCGCCCGATCCCACCCAATTAACCATTTTGCCCCCACCATGCCAAACCAGCAAAGACGAAACTGAGGATTATGGCGAGGATAAAGGGATGGAGATCATTGCCATGATGCTCTTGCCACGGAAATGTCCAGAGTTCCTAGAAGATGAGCGCTGAGAAGGTAAATATCTGGTTTTCATAAAGTTGCATGGCAATTTGTTCCAAAACTGCCGTCTCACCTTGATCAATTAATTCGATGGGAATTTGGATATTAATTCTTTGCATCTAGCATCACCTCATCATTGCAAAAGATATTAATGATTGGGCGATCTGATCCTGCCCACCCGGATATTCGAGGAGTTATTGCCACACACTGGATAGGAGACACCATCACGATTTTACCCTATCCCCGGACTGAGAATAGGTGATGGGTGGTTAGGGCGATCGCCCCATGAGGATTGACGATAGCGATAATAAGCAGAGCAAGCCCCTTCCGAAGAAACCATCGGCGCACCTAAGGGATGTTCAGGGGTGCAGCGGTGACTAAAAGCGGGACAATCATGGGGTTTCTTGACTCCTTGCATGATTTCTCCACTGATACACTCTGTGATTGCGTTTACAGTATCTGGAGGGATGAGATGGCTAAAGCGATCGCTGGCATCCCATTGAGCATACTCTGGTTTCAAACCCAGACCACTGTCTGGAATTTCCCCAATACCACGCCAAGAGCGAGAAATAACTTGAAAAACTTCTTGCATCAGAGACTGAGCGGCTCGGTTACCTTCGCGACGCACGGAGCGGCGATACTGATTTTCGAGGTAGTAATCCTGTTGAGTTTCTAGTTGCTTGAGGCAATAATAGAGGCCTTCTAGAACATCAATGGGTTCAAATCCGGTAACTACGATGGGGACTTGATATTTTTTCACGAGGGGTTCATATTCAGTGTAGCCCATGACGGTACAGACATGACCTGCCGCTAGAAAGCCTTGGACGCGGCAATGGGGAGCAGAGAGAATGGCTGCCATGGCGGGGGGAACACGCACATGGGAGGCGAGAAGGGAAAAGTTAGGGAGATTTTGTTGCTTGGCTTGGTATACTGCCATGGCGGTAGCGGGAGCGGTGGTTTCAAAGCCAACTCCGAAAAAAACCACTTGAGCCTGGGGGTTGGCTTGGGCAATTTTGAGGCAATCGAGGGGAGAATAGACGATACGGACATCGGCTCCTGATGCTTTGATACTGAGTAGGTCTTGAGTTGAGCCGGGGACACGCAGCATATCACCAAAGGAACAGAGGATGGTTTGGGGGAGGGAGGCGATCGCGATCGCTTGGTCAATGAGAGTAATCGGTGTGACACAGACGGGACACCCTGGCCCGTGAATTAACGTAATTTCTGGAGGTAAGAGTTGATCGATCCCATATTTAATGATGGCGTGGGTTTGGCCGCCACAGATTTCCATAATTGTCCAAGGTTGCGTTACAATGGCGGTGATCGCCTCTTGGAATTTTTGAGCTAATTCAGCATCCCGATATTCATCTACAAATTTCATAACAATCGAGCCGTAAAAGTTTTCTGTACTGTTACCAATGAGTGATTGTCATCGATGCTTGACCAAATTATTGTAATTGATATTGAGGCAACTTGTTGGCGGAAACAACCGCCTCCCGGTCAAGAAAATGAAATTATTGAAATTGGCATTGCCACGGTGGATCTCCCTTTGGCTAAACCCATGACTAAAGAGAGTATTTTAGTGAAGCCAGAAGTGTCCACGGTGAGTGATTTTTGTACGGAACTGACTACCCTCACTCAAGCCCAAGTGGATACCGGTGTGAGTTTTCAGGAAGCGTGCGATCGCCTCAAAAAAAAGTATCGCACCACTGACAGAGTTTGGGCAAGCTATGGCAATTATGATCGCACTCAATTTGAGAAACAATGCTTATCCCGGCAAATTAAATATCCCTTTAGTCCCAGCCATCTAAATATCAAAACCCTATTTGCTATTTTTCATCAATTACCCAAAGAGGTAGGCATGGCCAAAGCCTTGGAAATCCTGAATTTGCCTCTGATCGGCACCCATATCGGGGAGGAGATGATGCGTGGAATATTGCCCATATTCTTGCTGATTTGATTCACCGTTATTCTCTGTATCGATCGTGAATGGGCGACCAAACTAGAGACATTTTTTGCCAGAAAAATAATAGACATCTTGGAGAAGTTTAGCCCAACTTTGGGCGAGGGAGGCAAGGAGGCGATCGCCAATTTCTGGAGTCGCTCCCGTAGGATCGCCCAATACCCCACTGTCACTGAGTTCATCCGTTGCCCAAGCAAAGGGAAGTTTACCTTCCAAAGAGAGTAGGCTGTCATCATCCGGTAAGCCTTGAGGATATTCTTTGACGGCTCGCTCCATCTTCACGTGATCGGGCAACAAGGAGAGCATCAGGCTCGTTTCTCCCAGATCGGCATGAATGCTCACGGCTGAGTTTTGGCTCGTGAGCAGTTCTGAACCAGCGTGAGGCACTCGCCAGCAAAAGAGGGGAAAAATCATGAAGTCAGAGTATTGAATATGTAAATCACGGGCAACAATACGGATCACTTCCGGTTGTCCGCCATGGGCATTCAGAAACACCAGTTTCCGAAAACCAGCGCGGTAAATACTGGTACCAATTTCCGTCAGTAGCGCCAGGAGGGTAGTGGCGCTGAGGGTGATGGTTCCGGGAAAGCGGATATGTTCGTTGGATTTGCCGTAGTATTGGGGAGGTAGAGCGTAGACTGGGAGGTGTTCGGGAATCTGTTCCAGTGCTCTACCGAGAACTCCGACGGCGATCGCTGCATCTACAATCAGAGGTAAATGGGGCCCATGTTGCTCAATTGCACCGATGGGTTGCACAATCACCACCTGCTCTTTATGCGGCATATCCCGAATATCCGTCCAGGTAAGATAGGGAAAGAATCGATGGGGCGGAATAAAACTATGCATCAAGCCTCTTATCCTTTAATCAGAGAAAGTTGGGGCAAAATAAATCCTAAACCGAATAAAAGTCCGCTCCAAAAATGGAAAGTAACCGCGATAAATTTGCTGTTTTTCACCTGTTCGGGTTGGTGGTGATGGGTGAGGACATGACGGCACAGTTGAATGGCGACGGGAAGGCTGAAAAAGGTGAGAGCGCTCTCTACAGGAAAGTCACCTTGGTAGATGAAAACGACGATCAGGATAAAGACACTTATACAAGCAATCAGCAGGAGTTGAGCGCCTTTTTCTGTACCCAGGCGGACAATGGGAGAACGTTTTCCGGCAGCGAGATCGTCTTGGATTTGATGAAAGTGGGAGCACAGGAGAATGAGGCTAGTGGTGATGCCAATAATCCCAGAAGCGAGGAAGTTGGCAAGGCTCCAGGTAGCTGTTTGGGAGTAGTAGGCGGCGCTCATGGCTAAGGGACCAAAGCAGATAAAACAGATGGGTTCTCCTAAGCCGAGGTAACCGAGACGAAA
Source organism: uncultured bacterium (assembly GCA_964616725.1). GTDB lineage: Bacteria > Cyanobacteriota > Cyanobacteriia > Cyanobacteriales > Desertifilaceae > Roseofilum. The sequence goes on along the minus strand of CAZTRW010000090.1, from coordinate 7,055 downwards.
GGGAGGGCCTTGATAGGTGTATCCGAGGAAAATGGCTAAGGTGATGATTTCGAGAATCATGGGGTCTTGTTGCCACCAGGCGATCGCCCCTAGTCCCAGTAGGGCGATCGCTAATAGTCCATTGGCTAGACCAAACACCAGGTTTTTTTTGCCCGTTAAATTCACCACTGAATGGGGTTTATTGACATCAATTCCTGTTTCGGAGTCAAAAACATCATTAGTCAGATTTAGCCAAGCCACAATTAATATTGCTGAAATTAAGAAGGTAAAAAATATTTCTCCATGTAAGATTTGGGTTTCCCCAAAAGCGATCGCCGTTCCTACCCAGATGGGAATGATGGCTACACTATACATGGGAGGCTTAATTGCCGCTAACCATAGCTGTTTTTGAGAGGGAGAAACGATAGGGGTTGTCATTGATCAGTGAACCCATTAAAATCAAACCTTTCAGAATTTTACCTGAAAAATGCTCTCTTTCCGTGGTTAACCTCTCTGCCATGCCCATTGATTTTCGTAACCTCAATACCCTCTGGGCCTCAATTTTAGTAGAAACCCTACATCGTTTGGGGGGGATTCGGGCGGTAATTTGTCCAGGATCTCGTTCTGCGCCTTTGGCGATCGCCTTTGCCCAACATCCAGGGGTGCAGGCTATGTCTATTTTAGATGAACGAACGGCAGCATTTTTTGCCCTGGGACAGTCCCGGCAATCTGGCTTACCGACTGTATTAGTTTGTACCTCTGGTACGGCTGGCGCTAACTTTTATCCAGCCGTGATTGAAGCAGCAGAAAGTCGGGTTCCCTTACTGATTTTAACGGGCGATCGCCCTCCCGAATTGCGCCATACCCACGCTGGTCAAACCATCGATCAAGGCAAACTTTATGGTTATTATCCCACTTGGCAAACCGAGCTAACTTTACCGAGTATCCACCATCTCCAGGATTTGCGGCAAATAGTGGCTTATGGATGGGAAAGAACTCTGACTCCTATTGCTGGCCCTGTGCATTTGAATGTGCCTTTTCGAGATCATTTAGCTCCTATCCCACAAGCCGATTTAGACCTTGGAGAAGCAGATTTGTGTGAGGAGAAATTCTTTGATTTTCTGAGTTCCGTTCCCCCTCTTTTCTCCCAACCAAATTTAACCCTCGGAGCAATTTCTACCTGGCAAAAATCGATACTATCTCGTCGTGGGATTGTTATTGCCGGTGTGGCAATTCCGAAAAATGGGCAGTCCTATAGTCAGGCGATCGCCCATTTAGCAGCGGTTTTCCAATTTCCCATTCTCGCAGAAGGTTTATCTCCTCTTCGCAATTATGCCCACCTAACTCCCCATCTTATTTCTACTTATGATCTCATTTTACGCCATACTCAATGGGCGGAAATCTTAAGACCTGATGTGGTAATTCAAATCGGTGATTTGCCTACCAGCAAAGTCTTGAGAACTTGGCTTGAGGCTTGTTCTGCTTGCCATTGGGTTATTGATCCCACTTACCAAAATCTCGATCCTTTGCACAATCAAACACGCTTTTTACGTTGTTCTGTTGAGGAGATTGTGGCGGGTCTAAATCCAGATCAAATTTCTCCCCCTAATCCCTATTTAGACCAATGGTGTCAGTTGGAAAAACAGGCGCGATCGCTCTTAGATCAACACCTCACAGCAACCCGTCATCTTGTAGAACCAAAAGTAGCTTGGCTCCTCTCTCAGTTGCTTCCCCCCAAAACTCCCTTCTTTATTGCTAATAGCACTCCTGTGCGTGATGTAGAATGGTTTTGGTGTCCCAATCAACGACAAATTCAACCCTATTTTAATCGAGGTGCTAATGGAATTGATGGGATTTTATCCACTGCTTTAGGCATGGCTCATCAAAACCAACCCAGTGTTTTGTTGACAGGAGATTTGAGTTTATTGTATGATACAAATGGGTTACTCATTCGTCCCTATTTTCAAGGTCATCTCACCATTGTTCTGATCAATAATCAAGGGGGAGGAATCTTTGAATTTTTACCCATTGCCCAATACAATCCCCCCTTTGAAGAATTTTTTGCGACTCCCCAATCCATAGACTTTGCTCAATGGTGTCAAACCTATCAAATAGACTATGAAAGAATGAGAGATTGGCAGTATTTTCAAGCCAAAATATCTATCTTACCGACCACAGGGATACGAGTGTTAGAATTGAGTTGCGATCGCCGTGCAGATGCTCAATTTCGTAAACAGTTATTTCAATCCATCATAGACTATTGGTCATCCCATGACTGACCCAACTGTTGGCGTAAATTTTGCAAGGCTTTTCCAGTCCCCACTGTCGCGCAGGACTCAAATACCCTAACCAGTAAACTTGCTACATCCATCCCAGGAAAATATCGACTCATTCCCTGTAGCTGATAAACTCCAGCCTCTAGTTGATAAATCTGTAAGCGATTGTTTTGATAGAGCCAAACTTCTGGTATCGCAAAAGGCACATAATCCGCCACCGCCGTATAACTACTGACATCAATTTCAATCACCAAATCCGGGGGAGGTTCCCTTTCCCAATCGATCCTATTCTTACCCCGTGCCGCTTGCCAATGGTCGATATAAAAACAATAATCCGGTTCAATACCGCCTTGATTAGCCAGGGTGAGAGTAATGGGAGTAAAGGCTTCGTAGTTGCGATTTTGACTATCTAAGAGAGCTTTGACTACATCAGCCACAATGTTGGCTTCACGTCCATGACGAGGGAGGGGACTCATCAGCAAAACCTCTCCCTGGTAATATTTAATGCGAGGCAGAGAGTGATTTCCACGGCGATCGCACAAACAGCGATAATCCTGCCAAGTTCCCAAAATTCGTACCACTGTACCTGCGGGCAATTCAATTTGATCAGGAGAAACGATCGCATACATGGGGTTTTACTTCTCCTTATCCATTACCAGGTTAAAGCATGCCATTACACCATAGCGCACTTTCTCGATCTCGAAAAATACCATTCGCTATTGATATCGTTCCAGAAAATCCAACGCCTGATTTCGCAACTCATAATACTCAGGAGACTCTCGCAATTCATGGCGATCGCGCGGGCGAGGTAAAGGAACCTCCAACACCTGACCAATCGTCGCATTCGGCCCATTCGTCATCATCACTACCCGATCCGACATAAAAATCGCCTCATCCACATCATGAGTAATCATCATCACCGCTTGAGGATGCTGTCGCCAAATCTCCAAAACCTCCTGTTGCAATTTCGGCCGAGTCAACGCATCTAAAGCACCAAATGGCTCATCGAGCAACAGCATTTTGGGGCGAGTCGCCAAAGCACGCGCTACCCCCACCCGCTGCTTCATTCCCCCCGAAAGTTCATGGGGATATTTATCCGCTGCCGCCGTAAGATTCACCATCTGAATATGCTCATGAACGATCGCCATTTTTTCCAAACGACTAGCTGTTTTAAACACTTCATCCACAGCCATCTGGATATTTTCTCGCACCGTTAACCAAGGTAGCAAAGCATATCCCTGAAATACCATCATCCGCTCTGAACCAGGTTTGCGAATTGCTTTCCCTTCCAGAGTCACTAACCCAGAAGTAGGCTTTTCCAGTCCAGCCACAATCCGCATCAGAGTAGATTTGCCACAACCAGAATGACCAATCACAGACACATATTCTTGCTCACCGATCGTGAGATTAATCCCATTAAGAACCACGAATTGACTCCCATCAGGTTTCCGAAAGGATTTCACGATATTTTCGATCGCCAGAAAGGCTCCTGTAGAAGGGGGATAGGGAGGATTAGCGCTGACAGGGTATTGAGAAGAAGTCATAGAATCTCCTGGAGTTAGCCTAAGAAAAAGGATTGGGGAGCATTCGCTCGGATGTCAAAGCTTCTGAGATAGCCCACCGGATCGCTTGGATCAAAGGGTTTACCATCAATAAATTCACTGCCAAGCTCGACTTTATAATTGGCGGAGGGACATTGAATCCCCATTTCCGCAGCAATTTCACGATATAAATCGGTACGCCAAGCTTGACGGGCAATTTCTTGGGCATTGGCTGGAAATTCGCGAATTTGTCCCCAACGGGTTGCCTGAGTCATCAGCCACACACTTTGAGACTGCCACAGAAAGGTAGAGTGGTCATGAGGGACTCTGGGAATAGACGGAGGCATCTCAAAGAACAGAGTGGTTTCTGGACTGTCCATGATGCGAAGTTGATTGTCAAAGCCGCCGTAGTTGTAATTTCCCACAATTCCCGGTTGAGTGTATTTAAGACGCGCTCCTGTAAAAGATCGTTTTGAGAGGATAGTAGCCACTTCTTGGCGATGATCCGGATGGCTGCAATATTGGCAGGCTTCAATCATGGCTTTGACGAGGGAGCGATAGGTTTTTGGGTAGTCTGCGATAAAGGATTCTCTCACGGCTAGGAGGCGATCGGGGTGTCCTTGCCAGATTTCTCGTCCTTGGGCAAAGGTAAAGCCAATTCCTTCGTTACCGGCGATCGCCCGGGTATTCCATGGCTCGGCTACCATATAGGCTTGTATCGCCCCTATCCGCATATTGCTCACCATCTGGGGAGGTGGAGTAATAATTAAGCGTAAGGCTTCCACAGGATTAATCCCTATAGCTGCCAGCAGATAACGGATAAAATACTCATACATGGAGGAACTCAGCACCACTGCCCAAACCCGCTCCGAGAGAGGAGCGCGCTCCCAGTAGTTACGAAGATCTTGTCCGAAGGCTTCCAGGTTACCCTTGTAGGTAGACCAGGGACGAATCCCCGCCTCCCAGAGATGGCGGTTAAATGTCACCGCATTACCATGGCGATGAATTGTCATGGCGGCACAGAGGGGAAAGTGTCGCGCTCCTTCTGCGCCGGTGCGAGCGTTAGTGACGGCTCCGGAGACTACGGGGGCGGCATCTAAGCGCCCAAAGATGATGCCATCGCGGGAGTTGCCCCAACTGGCTTCGCGGCTGAGGGTGACGTTGAGTCCGTATTTACGAAAGAAGCCTTTTTCCCAGGCAATCGCAAAGGGGGCACAGTCGTTGACGGGGACAAATCCGACGGTGAGGTTGGGTTTTTCTAAGGTGGCGGGGTCAATTACTGGCTCGACAGCCGGGGCGGTTTCACTCTGCCTGGTGGTATGCTGCTGTGGGGTGGGGCTACAGCCAGAAAAGGCGATCGCCGAAGTGGTAGCCGTCATTCCTTGCAGGAAAGCGCGTCGGGTTTTCTTCATAGCACTTTACCTGATCTTAAGACCTTGCGGGCCGGTGGGTAATGGCAATTTGTAGGCGAGCCAGGGCGTAGTCTAGGATTAGCCCAGTCAAACCAATCACAAAGACAGCTAGAAATACGGAACTGACATTGAGACGGTTCCATTCATCCCACACAAAGAAGCCAATGCCAATACCACCGGTGAGCATCTCTACGGCGACAATCACTAACCAGGCAATCCCCAAGCTAATTCGTAAGCCAGTGAAGATGTAGGGCAAGCTGGCAGGCAAAATTACTTTTACCAGTTGCTTCCAGCGGGGCATTTCTAAGACTTGGGCGACTTCTAGGTAGTCCTTGGGGACATTTTTGACTCCTTCGGCGGTGTTGATAATGGTTGACCAGAGGGAGGTAATGAAAATGACAAAAATTGCTGAGGGTTCGGCGGCGCTAAAAATAGCCAGGGCAATGGGCAACCACACCAGGGGAGAAACGGGTTTAAAGACTTGAATAATGGGGTTGAGGGCTAACCATGCATAGTGGGATAATCCAATCCAAACACCTACGGGAATGGCTACCATTGCCCCTAGGGAAAAGCCAATCAGGACTCGGCGCAAGCTGGCTAATAGCATCCATCCTAGACCAATATCTCCTGGACCACGGCGATAGAAGGGATGGAGAATAAAGTCTAGGTTTTTAGTTAGGGCTTCGAGGGGGGTGGGCATCATTTCCTGGCGAAATAAGGCAATAATCCACCAGATAATTATCACTCCACTAAAGCCAGCGATCGGTAACAGGAGATTGGGAGAGAATAGGCCACTTAAAATGCTTGTTTTCTTGCCTTGAGTTGGGGCTACTAAGCTCATTAAGATCATGAATTTTAGTACCTTGTTTCAGAAGGAATTGATGTTACTGAACTAGTCTTTATAAGAATCCTGATGAAACCGGCACTACTTTCCAAGCGTAGATTACACTTTTCTGTAGCGATCGCGTTGTCACAGTCTTCTCTCAATGCTGACGAGGTTAGCTGACGGGCTAGGGCTGAGAGATGCCCTTTTTCACCACTTGAAAATACGCCCCTATGCTCTTTGTGAGCTTGGTTCCCCCGCTTTTTGGTCGATCTCTAAATCCTTAGAGATCGGCAAAAATTAAGCTATGCTGATGTACTCAATTGCGAAGACATTAACACTATCTGTCTTTTTTGTCAATCTTTTGCCTTTTAAGCCAAAACCTAAATCTGGGGGCGATCGCTGCTACACTAACCGGTAACCGCACCCCGACCCAAGGGGTTCTCGGATATCGAAAAGGCGGAAAATTTTCTTCTTCCCATACCTTACTGGATCAATACTAGATTGCGATTAATGACTGCTGTTAATCCTCGTCAAATTGCCTTCACGATTCTCAAAGAGATGAACCGTCAGGATGCTTATACTGATGTGGCTTTAAACCGGGGATTAAGTCGGGAGCACCTGGCACCTGTAGATCGGGGATTAGTCACGGAGTTAGTCTATGGTATTGTGCGACGGCGGCGATCGCTCGATACTCTCATCACCCAGTTTGCCCGAAAACCCATTCACCAGCAACCCCCCGATTTGCGCCTACTGTTGCACCTGGGATTTTATCAACTGCGCTATCTCCGTCAAATTTCTGAGCCAGCGGTTGTCCATACTACAGTCGAATTGGCCAAACACAATGGCTTAGGGGGGTTATCCGGGGTAGTCAATGGTATCTTACGTCAGTATATGCGATCGGCTCAGAAGGGCGATCCCCTCCAACTCCCCGCCCCGGTTGTAGAACGTTTGGGGGTTGAGCATAGCTATCCTGACTGGATGGTAGCCCAATGGTTAGAGCAACTGGGAAGGGAGGAAACTC
>CAZTRW010000089.1:0-15492 GCA_964616725.1 uncultured bacterium | reverse complement strand
CCCGTCAATCCTGGCGCTGTCTCACCCCATCCTAACCCCCCCCATCAGCTATACTCAAAAATACTAGCCACAAGGGCAACAACCCTGTCTGTGTAACGGAGCAGCGAGTCCATTACTCAAACCACAGCCCTTGAAGCAGAACCCCTTCCCCTGCCTCCCACCGACTTACCCTACGACGACGGAGAACCCTTGGAAAGCGATCGCCACCGCATTGCCCTGAACGTCCTAATCGAAAGTTTACACCAAGCCTACCCAGGACGTAACGACTACTACACCAGCGGCAATATACAGCACTTTTCGCTCTTTCGAGGGACATCTCGATCCCCCCACATCCCCCTTTTTTAAGGGGGACTTTTACTGCCTCCCTTTTTTAGAGATTTAGGGTGAGGGACAAAAAAGCAGCAAACATCATAGACTGCCAAAGTAAATGTACGGTTGCGGATCGCCACAGAAATTTGTTAGGACAGAAAAGTCCATCACTCAACTGAGCTTTCCTTAAATGCCCCCAATCCACCTCGCCTTCGTGTCGGGTGAAAGAAAAAGAGTGGGTGGGGAATAATAGCTTTAGCTCAGGTGCTCAACCGCGTCTATCTTCCCCGTCTAGGACAGCTTCTATGTCTATCCAACGCTTGCTCCGGCAAATCAGGAACAGTTTCCTCCATCTCTGGCAAACCCTTGTGCAAAGATGCGCCCATCTCCTCAACCGCTCCTTGCGAGGGCTATTGCCAATGCAGCGACAAGCGGGTTTTGTCTTGCCCACCGTCACCATGGTGATGCTTGTCGTCTCCCTCCTCACCCTCGCCATGTTGTTGCGCTCCACCGACAGAGCCAAAAATGCCCAAAACTTCCGGGTGAATGAAGCCACCCTCAATGCGGCTGTTCCTGCCCTAGAGCGAGCCAAAGCGAAGATAGACAAACTCTTTAGTGCGCCGAGTCTTGCCGGAAGAGGAACTCCCTCAGATGATTCCCTGATCCAAGAATTTTCTGGAGATCTCAAAACCTATACCTTTGGAGATGAAACTCCCTTAGTCTTAGTTTCTAATCCAGATGGAGATGAAAAGTTTGGAGTACAAGACACAGAAGATAAAGCTTTCAAAGACGGCAAAATTAGCAGAGCCAGACCAGAATCCTTAGTAACAGCGTGGAAATTTCCGGTAGATACGAATAATAATGGCAAATTCGACACCTTTACTCTCTACGCCATTTATTTAGCCAACAGCCCTGGAGAAGAAGAACGTCCCCGCTATCCCCTGGAAACCCGCACTTCTCCCATGAGCGAAGGCAACAAACCCGCTCGTTGTCAAACCAGCGTGGTCACTTCTGCCAGTAAGGTGGGAACCAGTGGCTGGTTGAAAATTGATAGCAAACTGAAGAAAAGTGTCTATGTCTATGCTGCTAATGTGCCCATTAGTAGCTTAAATGATTCGAGCAATAATAAAGTTTTAGATGAGAATCTCTACGAAGAATTTCAAGGTGCGGGGGGATTTTCTGCCATTGAATATCAACAGGATCGCAGTCGCATTCCCCTTGCTAACAATGCGGTGGTGTACGAAGATGACCTAGAAATCCTCCCTGGTGCAGGACTCGAACTTAATGGCCGAGTCTTTACCAATGGCAGTTTATTGATTGGAAAGCAAAGTGAAAAGATTCGCCTTTGGCTAGTCAGTAGCCCTGATTCTTGTTTCTATGAAGAAGAAATTAGCAAAGTTTTAGTCGGAGGCAACTTGGCCAATGGACAAGTTAATCATGATGAGGATAATTCAGAGGCTTTAATTGACCTGTTTCAAGGCAAAGGTACTGCCCCAGCTATAGAAAAGAAACTCGGTAGAAATGAAAAAAGCATTACCGCTACAGGAGGTCAAGCAGTTTCTAGTAATACCTTTGCTTATCAAGAGCGGGTTAACTACTTAGTGAATGCTGCCGTTCAACTGGGAACCTGGAAAGATAATGACAAAAAAGGAGAGGAGTTTGAAATTACTGAATTCCCCTCAGGTATTCCTCAAGGAGTGATTAATAGCATTGAAGGCAGAATGAAAGATAATGCTGACCTGGTATTTGAAGAGGTGCGCAATCAAGAACTGGAAGTGTATTTCCGGCAACGGACTCGTCGCGTGCCCTATGCCGAAGTCCCTGCGGGTGCGTCAGCTTTGTTTATTGGATCTACAGACCAAACTGCTGTAACTAATGGCAGCGAGGCGAAGGAATTTTTTAAGAAAGATCGCTCCGCAAAAGACAAAGACACCACTGGGCTTGATCCCCTACGTCCCCCCAATAGCTGGATGTATCCTGTCGATCCAGATGATAATACCATCACTTATATGAAGCCAAAAAGTGGTACGGCTCTATCCCTGGATGTAGATAATCCCAAAGCTTCTGATCCTACCCTTCGCAATGGTAAGGAACATTTAGCCGGAGATAGGGTACTGATTGGTAATAACTTGCCGGAGTATGTCTACAATCGGGAAACTCAGGAGTTTACCAAGAACGGCAAACAAGATCTTCAGAAAACTGATAATAAGTGGTTTACGTTGAATGGTTCAGCGACAACCAATAATATCCGCGATCGCACATCTCAGGTAACCACCCTCACACAACTGGGAGCAACAGATAGAGATGGCTTCTGGGAACTGGCGGCTGCGAAAAAACCAGATGATCCGAAAATTGATACCGTAGGTGGATTGCGGGTAGTCACTGGGGTAGGATTGTATTTGCAGAAACATAAGATTGTACCTACAACTCCTACTCCGCCAACATCAAGCACTAAACCTGAAGAATGGCCTTTAGCCTACACCGCTTGGCCAGACTGGATGCCTGTGCCCAAAGATCATGACAATATCTACGACGAAACGGGAAAAACTATCGGAACCAGTGGAAATAGTGAGCATCCCTTCTTGCAGATGCGGGCGACAGCAGTTTATCACTATGATAAAGATCCTTCTAGTGACAAAGGCGATCCCTACGATCCGAATGAGACCACTGTACCAGACCGCTATCAGACACCCATCGCTTGTATTAGCAGTTACTATGACCCGACTGATGCAGATAGTGCTACCAATAAAAGTAAAAATGGTCGAGTCTATGCATGGCCGACCACCTATAATTATGAAAGCTTCCTAAAATACCAGACTCAACTGCGCTTTCCTAATGGCAACTGGGTTAACCCTATTCTGCATCAGCTAGAGGCTTCTGGAAAAATCACCAGTTGGTCAAATTCACCAGCAGTTAAATCAGGAGAAACCCTCACTTTATCTGAAAGAACAGCCATTGATACGGCAGTTTGTGCTGCCCACATTTTAGGGAGTCCATCAGAAGATGAAAGCTTGATTCCCCACAACACTATCTATGAAACTGCGTTCTTAGATGGACGGGAAATCAGAGCAATTGAGAAGGAAGAAGCTTTGGCTACATCTAGCTCCGGCAGTGATTCTAAGCGCAGTAACTACGACTTGCCGATTGAGCGGCGGCAACCTCTGGAAATCCGCGCAACAGTTATAGATCTAGAGAAAATGAAGGGGAAGAAATTTGGGTCAGATTCTCCGACGCAAGAGTATCTCATTCCCAATAGCGGCCTTATCTATGCGACTCGCGAAGATGCGGTGCCTGATAACAGCGTGCAGAGTAATAAGGATTTGAGTTCTAAGGATAGTGTGCTCGATCCCTATCGTCGTCCTAATGCGATTATGCTGGTGAATGGGTCAGATTTGCATCGGGAAGAGAAGTATCGTCTGGAAGAACGAGGATTGATTCTGGCGACGAATTTACCAGTGTACATTAAAGGGGATTTCAACAAGCATACCAAACGTGAATTTACCACCGGAACTCATCTAGACTACACTCGAACAGCAGATAAGCTTGACCCGAATTTCGCCTGTCGGAAAGACCAGTTTCCTACTTGTACCACAGGTGAAACATGGCGGCCTGCAACGGTGATTGCGGATGCAATTACCTTGCTTTCGAGTAACTTCCAGGAAGGTTTCCGCTCCGATGGTGATTATGACTTGCGGATGAACTGGGATTCTCCGACTAAGTGGTGGCAGAAGACGGGAGATACTGATTACAAGTTTAATACAGTTAACTATGAGGACAATGGTGATAAGTTTGCTCCCGTTGGTTTTGATCAAAATCGTGATGGGAAGATTGACAACCCAGATAACATCTTTAAGGAAGAAACTATCAACCTTGACTTGAATGCAGATGGCACTCCAGATATTAAAAAGCTTGACTTGAATGAAAATGGAATTATAGACACTACTGATCTAAAAGAAAAGGAGGTGTCTCCAGCAGCAGTAGCTCGTGCTATCCGGCGGCTGAATGGGTTCTTTGACAATAGCTTTGTCACCAGTCGCGACTTCAAAGACAGCGAGTATTCCAAAGAATACGCCGTAAGCGACTACAACACCAACCACAAAGATCGAGCTAAGAACTACCAAAGTTCTTACTTCAACAACTTTGTCACTCCCATTCAGCGCCGAGTAGAGTTTCCAGAGTATGTGATGGAGATTTGTACAAAACTCCCCGTCTCCGCTTGCGGCCCAGATGATTGGCGAATCCTATACGATTTTAATAAGGATGGTGACCTAGAGGATGAGATTGACGAAAAGGCCGGTTTAAGCCTGGATCTTAATTTATCAGGATCGACAGATATTATTACAATTCCAGTTGGATCAACTAAGGAAAGTGACCTTTTACCGGTAATTGATCTAGATCAAGATGGTAAATTAGATAAGACCTTTGATCAAGTAATTGCCATCCCCCAACCCTCAATTATTAATGAGACTTCACTGTGGATAGATCTAAATCGCAATAACTCAGTTGGGGATAAGGTGAAAGAAAAGGATATCCTTTTCAAAGCTAGTGATTTGCCTTTCTTATCTACTAAGCCTACACGTGATAACTTGCTTTCAGGGACAACAGCAAAAGCTGCTCATAACGACTATGCTCGCTATCCTCGTCGGGTTGCTTTCTTACGGAATTCAGACAAAAATCTGATACTAAGAGGCGGGAATCCTATTGCTATAGGGATTTCTTCATCGACAGGACATATTGGGTACTACTCCTATGAAGCTACTCCAACTGCTATTAACGTAGGCACAGAGAAAATTGGTTCATATGGTTCTCTGATTGCTCAATTAGGTGTTACAGCCACCCTAACTCCAACCTTTGGTACACCGCAAAAAGACACCACTAATAAGAATGCCCTCTGGTTTAGGAATACAACGAATGATGCCGATCCAACTGATCCAACTAAATATTCTTACAATGACGATAGAAGGTTGTCTTACCTGAAAAAACTCACCGGAACCACCCCTGGGGAGCAGCCCCTACTAGTGCCAGTGTTGCAACTGCAAGCAACGAGCCGTACTCCCCAAAACACCAATAATTTTAAGGACAACATTGCTAAAGATGACAACAACCGTAACGTTAGAGGTTCCAACTGGATGCAACACGCCGCAACCTCAGCCGAGTTTAACTTAGTGATGACGGCAGGAGATACTCCAGGAAGGCCTCAAGATCAAAATGGGGGTTTGGGTAACTATCCTCGCTTCCTAGAAAGCTGGCGAAAAGAGGGCGATAGGGATGATAACCCAACCAATATGTTAGGTTCGTTTATTCAGCTTTCTCGCAGTGCCTATGCCACCGCTCCTTTTTCCACTTTGATTAATAAGACAACTTATGGTGGTATTGATCAGGAAAATGATGGGGAGTTTGGTTATACCCAACTCTATCAAACAACTAATGGTAGTGGCAGAGTCCCTTACTACGCACCTCCTTCCCGGAACTGGGGATTTGACGTAGCCCTGCTTACCCAACAACCGGACTTATTCTCTCAACAGTTTACCCTGCCGCCCACGGCCGATCCCAATGAGTTCTTCCGCCAAGTGAACCGCGATGATGATTGGGTGAAAACCTTACTCTGTGCGGCACAAGCCAAAGATGCTGGAGGAGACAAAGACAAAGGCTTCGAGAACGCCACTGCCGCCTATGGCACTGACTATAAATACGCCATTCCCAAGGATCAAATGCCTCAAACTTGTCCCTTTAGCCCCTAAATTATCTCTCTGTCGTTTGCGAGAGGAAAACCCCCTATGTCTCCCCTAACGCCCAAACCTAACCCATCTACCGATGCGGGATTTACCCTGATCGAATCTTTAGTGGCGATTGTGATCTTGAGTATCATGCTCGTAGGGATTGCGCCCCTGATTGTGCTCTCGACGGCGACTCGTGTACAGGCGCGGCGGGTGGAGCAAGCCACAGAAGCCGCCAGAGCCTACCTAGACGGTGTACGCTCTGGAGTGATTTTTCCGCCGAATATGATTGTGCAGTTGGATGAAGTAGACGAAACCAAGAATAACCAATTCACCTCTAAACGTGCTGACTTCGCCAAAGTGCAACCTCCTGCCGGGAATGCTCTGTCTACCAGTTGTAAAGCTCCAGGGACTCCCCCAACCACGCTCAAAGCTGAAAACTATCCCTACTGTAATAATCCTGCGGAGCCAAAAGACGCTCCCACTACTTCGGCAGCCGGGAGTTCAGCTGTTAGTCTGTATTGTATTGATCGCGATGGCGATAAACAATGTACTACCGGCAGTAATGCGGATTTAATTGTGCAGGCTTATCGCAGTTCTCTGGTCAATGCTGCTACCTTAAAGGACACGATTAAAGTCAAAAATAATGTCAATGAAGATGATGGCATGAGACAAGGATATCTCCTGGGCATTCGGGTGTATCGAGCCGATGCCTTCAAAGACTCTTCTGCCTTAAAAGCCGGAACCACCCAGAAATCCTACGGAACCAGTTGGGATCGAAAAGCACCCCTCATTGAAATGACCACAGAGATTAAAGGCAAAGGAGATACCAGCTATGACTCTATCTGTGGGCGTGTGGGAGGATGTAGTTAAATGAGTGATCAATGGTTTACCCTCATCCCCCCGCCCCTTCTCCCGGAGGAGAAGAGGAGATACAGTGCTTTGTGCTCTAATGAGGACAGATCCCCCCAACCCCCCTTAGAAAGGGGGGCAGTAAGATTCTCCCTTTTCAAGGGAGGTAGCAAAATTCTCCCTTAGAAAGGGGGGTAGCCCAAGTCTCCCTTTTGAAGGGGGATTTAGGGGGATCAAAATCTACTGTATAAAGCGCGAAAAAAACTTGTGTAAATCAGTCTCCTGAGTGAATTAATAACATTGAAAAGACTAGAGTAACAGCGAACATCATGGTGAATAGCAATGCGAGATTTTATGCAACGACTTTTATCTTATACCTGTAAATTAGGGCGTAATTCTTCTGCACAATTAGGTGCTGCCCGTGGGTTTACCCTGATTGAATTGCTGGTGGCTTTGGTGGTTGCGTCGATTATGATTAGTACGCTGCTGACTTTCATGGTAGATATCCTCACCAAAGATCGTAAGGAGCAGGCTAAGACAGCGACAGAACAAGAAATCCAAATGGCCTTAAACTATATTGCCAGGGATTTAGAGCAGGCTGTGTACATCTACGACGGAGAAGGCTTGCAAGCGATTACTGGAGGATATAGTACCACGACAGGAACAGCAGCAACGGACAACAAACTGCCTGCGGGGAGCGATCGAGTGCCGGTGTTAGTCTTCTGGAAACGAACCCTTTTAGATGCAGATCAAGACGTTAAACTCAGTGGAGGGAGCACCAAATCCATCGGCTGTCTAGTAGGGTACAAGGACTTAAAAGGAAATAAAGGAGATTGTAATAACCAAGATTACCACGTTTATTCCCTAGTAGCCTATTATCTCATGAAAGATGCCACTTGCAATCTCAGCGGCCCTTGGTCTTGTGCGGCTCGGATTGGCAGATTTGAGATTCGTGATGGTATTCGCGATGAGGAACAGAAGAGTACCACAGCGGTTGATGGCAAACGGACAGAAAATAGCAAGGATGTGTATTACGATTTGCTGCCGAGTAAGGGGTTTAATCCCTTTACCCTAGATAAGGAGATCGAATTGTCGATGAATGAATGGACAAAGCATTCTGATGCTTATGAGGACAATGTGCAAATTCTGATGGATTATGTTGACCAAACTACCATTGCCGATGGCGCACCGGCTGTAGTGGAGTGCCCAACTGTCTTTGGCGTGAAAGAAACTGATGCAGAAGATCGCCCACAACAAGTTCCGAATTATACTACTTTTACCGAAGGAACCGTGACCCTAGATAAGGTGGTTCCCGATGCTTTTAAGACAGGCAGCTTTTATGCTTGTGTCGATTCTAACCGTACCGTGGCCCAAGTTTATATCCGAGGCAATGCCTTAGCGAGAACTGTGGCGAATACTCAAGTTGCGAGTCAGGCGAAATATCGCTCTGGAGTTTCTGCCTTTTTCCCCACAGGAAGTATTCAGGTGAAGGGGCGAGGATTGTTAAATGTGGAACAACAGAATTAAGGGAGGCTCTGATGAATCACTTACGGCTGAGTTTTAGCCCTCATCCCCTGAGTCCTTCTCCCAGAAGGAGAGAAGGGGGATTTACTCTGATTGAGTTAATGGTGGTAATTGCCATGGTGGGAATTTTAAGCACCATTGCTGCGCCGAGTTGGTTGGGGTTTGTGCGCCAACAGCGGGTAACGACGGTGAATGATGAGGTTTCTTTGGCGCTGCGAGACGCACAGCAAAAGGCGAGAACCACTAAGGTTGCCCAAAGTGTGAGTGTGCGAGTGACGGATCAAGGCGTTGCTCAAATTGCGATTCATCCTAAGAGTGTTTCGGTGACGGAGTTAACAAAACCGGAACACTCTAATGTCTGGAGGAATTTGGGCAAGAATAAGGAGATTGCGAGTAACCAAGTCTTATTGTACACCAATCTTAAGGTGAATAAGCCGAGTGCAACTGAGAAAAATGATGGGGCGAAGAATAAAATTGATACGGTTGCGGCGAATAAGTATCCCCAACCGAAGGGGACAGCAGGGCCTGTAACAATTGTATTCGATCAGGAGGGGATTTTAGATCCTTTAACTGTACCTGATTTAGGCACAAAGGGGTTGATGATTGGGGTGGCGGCTCCTCGTGGTAATGATCCGACGTTGCCAATTGATAATACGCGGCGGTGTGTGATTGTACGGACGCTGTTGGGGGGGATGCAGTTGGAGTCGGGGGCGGAGTGTCAGCCATGGGAATCATCATGAACAATGAACAATGAACAATACTGACAGCATTAGTTGGTTGTTATACTTATCTCAATAGATGGTAGGGGGTGAGGTGAATGGGGTTGGGTGGAGTTGTAGGAGGGCGAGGAGGAGGGCGGCAATGGTTCCGGCGACGCGGAGTTCGCCGCTCTTGATGTAATCGATGATTTGAGAGGTGGGGATGAGCACTGTTTCGATTTCTTCGGTGATGTCTGGGGCTGGGGCGGATTGTTGGGTGATGTTTTGGGCGAGGAAGAGGTGAATGCTGTTGGTGTCTTTGGGGGGGTTATCGTAAAGGATGCCGAGGGATTGCCAGCGATCGCTAGTATAGCCTGTTTCTTCCTGGAGTTCTCTTTTGGCTGCCTTTTCTGGTGATTCCTCGGAAGGGTCAAAATGACCCGCAGGCAATTCTAACAGGATTTGTGCCACGCCATGACGATACTGGCGCACCAACAGGACAGAACCTTCGGGAGTAATGGGGACAATCAGGGCAACGTCTGGTCTGATGGTGACAAAATAGTCATCAATGATCCGGTTGTTGGGCAATTTGACAGTATCTTGGCGAATTTGACACCATTGATTGTGAAAAACAATACTAGAGTGGAGGCGCTGCCAGGGTTGGGGAGAGGTCATAGGGGAGGGTAGGGCTGAGGGGTGTATACCAGGGAGAAAAGCTTAAAAAAAATGCGGGAAATGGTTCGGCGATCGCTAAATTGATCTAGGCTAGATAGAGTAGTCAACTTCAGCTTCTCCTCGGGTTAAGATCAAGTTGTCTATTGTTCACAACCCTCAGCAACTTTCTGACCGTGAACCTAGATCTAATTTTAGTCTTCTTCATTGGCATGATTCCTCCCGCCTTGTCCCTGTGGATGATGCGTAAGGTAGAGATTCAGTGTCAGCAACGACAAGAGGAGATTTTACAAGCTCACCCTCGTCCCCCTGGGCGCTCTCCCAGGGAACGGCTCATAGCAGATCTCCCTCTCCATCCCTATTCCAGGCCTGATTTAGGGCTAATCGTTGGGGATGGAACTTGCCAATACAATGCACGCTCACCCTATCTGCGCTGTGCCATTAATCCTACCGGCCCTTGTGAACAGTGTTCCCATTATGAACCGACTGAAAATGCATCAGGATTCCCAGAATCTAAACCGTGAAAGCAGGAGGAATGGGAGGCAAGTTTACCCAGATCGGGGGTGAGCAATCACTCAGTGGTAAAGCTGCTTACCAATGTGAGGCTAATTGAAGCGAGTTAACAGGGCTGGCAAGCCGCCACCATAGCCAGCGCCGACGGCATTCATCCGCCACTCCCCATCTTTGCGATACAGTTCGGCCATAATCATGGCTGTTTCGATGGAATAGTCCTCGTCTAAATCATAGCGAATTAATTCTTCTTTGGTTTTGACATTCATCAAACGCACATAGGCATTGCTCACTTGGCCAAAATTCTGCTTGCGCTGTTCCGCTTCGTAAATGGTGACGGTAAAGACTAATTTAGCTACTTCAGTGCCAATTTTCCGCAAGTCAACAATAATCAATTCATCATCCCCTTCTCCGGCTCCAGTGCGATTATCTCCCATATATTCTACTGCTTCATCGGGACTTTTTTTATTGTTGTAGAAAACGAGATGTTTATCGGAGACGAGTTTTTCGTTTTCACCCACCATAAAAACGGAGGCATCTAGATCAAAATCTACTCCCGTATCGGTTGCTTTCACATCCCATCCTAGGCCGACAAAAGCGGCTTCAATGCCAGGAGAAACTTTTTCGAGAGAAACTTTTTGGCCTTTACTCAGAGAAATGGTCATAACTACTCAAGTTTATGTACGACTTTCTTCAGGATATCCTACGGATTTGGGGGCGGACAAAATTCGTTGATAAGATTTAACTTTTTGATCGATGCCGGTAATGTCTGTGCCAACGACGACAGCGGTTGCGCCTAAGTCTAGTGCTTGACGGGCCATTTGGGGAGAGGCAATGCCGCCTTCACAGATGATGGGACTAGGAAATTGTTGACAGAGGGCAGTGAGGAGGTCATAACCGGGGGGAGTGCGGTGGTGAGTAGCGGGGGTGTAGCCGTAGAGGGTGGTGGCTAAACAATCGGCACCGGCAGTAAAGGCAGCGATCGCCGACTCTACACTATCAATATCAGCAAATACGGGTTTTTGCAATTCTTGATGAATCCGATGGATCAAGGTAGCGAGGGTTTCGCCTCCCGGCCGAGGTCTGGGGGTAGCATCAATGGCAATCCAATCTGCGCCTGCTTGGGCGAGTTCTAAGGCATGGGCAAATTGGGGGGTGATGTACACCTCGCTGTCAGAAATTTGACGCTTCCAGAGACCAATGATCGGCTGATCGGTGTGCGATCGCACGGCGCGGATATGATCAGGGGTATCAATGCGAACAGCAGTTGCTCCTTGGGCGAGGGCGGCTCTAGCCATAGCAGCAATGACGATGGGATCATGAAGGGGGGAGTCTAGGGGGGCTTGGCAGGAGACAATTAATCCGTGTAGGGGAGTCATGAGTGAGGGCGGAGAATACGGTTTAAGGTTTGGAGGAGTTGTTCAAATTTGAGGGGTTTGTCTAAGTAAGCATCGGGTTGGATTGGGGTTAAGGTGTCTCGTTCTGAGGAATGGGCGATCGCAATCACTTTAATTTTATAGGTACTCACGGAATTTCGCAGAATCGCCATTAATTCTTGAACCGTCATATCCGGTAAATGAATTTCCGTAATAATCGCCAAAGGACGTAATACCTCAATTTGCTGCGTTACCGTGGAGCCATCCAGAAGCCAAATCGCCTGATAGCCTGCGGCAGTCAGCAAATCGCAAATCCCCCAAGCCATTTGCTCATTATCCTCAATCAACACCAACCGTCCTAAAGGCATCGTACCGGAAAAGGGGTGAGAATTGAGGGACGATTTCAAGGATACTGAATTCTGGGGTTGGGAAGGCAAGCTGACGGTAAACACCGATCCTACCCCCAGGGTTGAATCTACTTCAATCACTCCCCCATGCAGCTCCACCAATTGGCGGGTGAGGGCTAATCCTAAACCCATTCCCGGATATTGACGTTCATAGGCAGTTTCTAATTGTTGAAACTTTTCAAACAAGAAAGGAAACGCCTGACGATTAATGCCAATCCCCGTATCTTTCACTTGAAAAATCACTGTTTCTTCTTCCCGCCAAACGGTGAGGGTAACTTCCCCTCCCGTGTCCGTAAATTTAATGGCGTTATTGAGCAGATTGAGTAAAATTTGCTGTACTCTAGACTGATCTGCTCTCAACCCATCCTCTTGGGGAGAAAACTGAATCTCTACCGCCAACTTAATCCCTTGATCTTCAGCCGCTTTTTGCAAAGAATTTTGGCAGGTTTGAATTAAGTGAGTGAGGGAAAATTTGCGGATATTAAGTACGGTTCTGCCAGCCTCTAGTTGAGAAAGATCTAAGAGATTATTAATCAAATCCAGGAGATGTTTACCACTATCTTGAATTTTTTGCAAGTATTCTCTCTGCTTAGTTAAGCTTAAATGAAAATTCTTTTCTGAGGAAGCCGATGCCGAAGGGAACGCCAACCGCAGCAAAGTTGCTGACATACCAATAATATAGGTTAAGGGGGTGCGAAGTTCATGGCTAATCGCCGCGAGGAATTCACTTTTGATCCGATTCTCCATTTGGCTTTCTAACAGGGCATTTTGCAGATAAGAGGAAGGAGAAGAAGAGGGCATTGGGGAATGTTCATGGGCAGCGAGGAGTTGTTTTTCTAGTTCGGAGCGATCAATGGCGATCGCCATATAATCCGCTAATTTTTTCAAAGCGTGTTTTTCCCATTCGAGCCACCGGCGAGGATAATGACATTGATGGGCAATCATTAGACCCCATACTTGCTTCCTCACCAGGATAGGCGCTACTAATTTGGCGCGAATTTTATAGCGTCTGAGCATCTCCAGTAAACAAGAAAACTCCCGATATTTAATCTCCACATCTGAGATAGCTTCTACCCAGCCTTGCTGATACTTTTCCTGCACAGAATACCCTTGAACAAAACAAGATTTTTCCTCGGTCAGATGGAGGACAGGAGGAACAGAATTACTGATTTTAGCCTCATAGGTAATATATCCCCATTTAGGTTTTTGTTCCCGCTCACGTAGGGACTCTCCAGGAGTATCGCGAACGGTTTCTGACTCTAACTCAGCCTCCTTTTGGAAAATATTAAATTGGTAAATCAAAAGCCGATCAACTTGGAGCAAATTGCGCCCTTCCTCCACCGCCATCGACAAAATAGTCGGTAACCCTACTCCCTCTTGCATTTGGGAAATAATTTGATAAAATAATCTCTCTTGCCGAGCCGAATGTAGCGAGAGATTGCGAGGCAGATCCGCCCCACGAATCTCCTCTGGTAAGGCGGATTGAGAACTCTCTAATCTAGCCAAAATTTCTAACATCAACTCACTTTGTATCTGGGGAGAATTGCCTTGAAAATAACGGGTAACTTTTCTCAAGGCGGGCATGACTAGGGCAGGATCGGGCAATTGGCGAGTGAGTTGTTTGAGAAAAGTAGCGATCGCCTGAGTATCAAAGGTTAACTCAACCTGAAGGGGAAGAGACTCCTGACAATCGGCACCCTCAAAAGGAGTCCCAATCAAAAGCACTCGTAACCCAGGAGCCACCAACAGGATAAACTGCGATCGCGCAGCGACTCCTGTGGAGTATCGCGCAGCGACTCCTATGGCGTATCGCGCAGTGACTCCTGTGGTGTATGGGTGATATTCCCCAGGAGCATACTCCGAGGTTAAGATTTGTTCAGTCAAGGCGATCGCTTGCTCTCCCAGGGCATCGGCTTTATCCTCTAACAAAACATAGAGCGCTATAAATGTCTTGTAATCTAAAATTCGATGAGGTAGCATTACTTAATAGCTGGGCTGAGATCGAGGTTGAAGATGGAATTCGCAAAGCTTTTTAATTTGTAAGTATTCCTATCCTAGGGTGACTTTGATCCCCCCTCCAAAACCTTGAGAAACTTTTAAGTTTTCCCAGCCCTTTCCCTTTCGGACTTCGTTCGACAGGAAACGGGAGATAAACCTTTGACTTGGGAGCAATTATGCATCGGATGGCAACTACCCCAGGAGGATGGAACTCGTCACCAGACAGGATACTCCTTCTGGATCAAACCCCTGCTCCCCTGATCATCCTCACTGCTGCTGATACGGATATTCAACTGTTGGCAGCAGCAGTTCCCCATCTCCCCACAGACTTTCCGGCTCTGCGGGTTGCCAATCTACTTAACTTGAGCGTACAAGTATCTATTGATTACTATGCAGACAGCACTCTCCGGTTTGCCCAAGGAATTCTGCTGCGCCTGTTGGGAGGACGTTCTTATTGGTCCTATGGGTTGGAAGTGGTGAAAGAATTAGCTCACCATCGGGGGATTGCCTTGGTGGTGATTCCTGGGGATGACAGTTTCGATCCAGAATTAATGGGCCATTCTACCGTAGCGTTGGCGATCGCCCATCAACTCTGGCACTACTGGCGTGAAGGCGGTATCGACAACATTACCCAAGGAATGCTCTGTTTAGCTAAACATCTCTTCCACAAACCCTATCTTCCCCTTCCTCCCCAACCGATTCCCGCCGTAGGTTGTACCCTCACCGAGGGTACCTGTGCCCAACCTCTTGATGTCCAACAAAGTCCAAAAGTAGGGATTCTCTTCTATCGCGCTCACTACTGTGCCGGAAATACTGCCCCCATTGAAGCCTTATGTCAAGCCTTACTAGCGCGGCGGCTCACCCCCGTGCCGGTATTTGTTTCCTCGTTGCGAGATATGGCTTGTCAGCAAGAAGTGCTCAGTTTATTTTCCTCTCCAGATGGGGCAGGAATTCAAGTGCTGCTCAATACCACCAGTTTTGCCATTGGGGAACATCGGGAGGTACCCTCATTGTTCCAGACTTTGGATGTGCCAGTGCTTCAGGGAATTCTTAGCAGCAACACCAGAGAGGAATGGGCTAATAGTACCAGGGGACTGTTACCAAAAGATGTGGCCATGAATATTGCTTTACCAGAAATGGATGGCCGAATTATCAGTCGGGCCATTTCCTTTAAGGCAACACAGACCTATGATGAGCAGCTAGAAACCAATGTGGTGGGTTATGAACCGGTGGGCGATCGCATAGAATTTGTAGCAGATCTAGCCGCTCAATGGGTCAAACTGCGCCAAAAACCACCCCAAGAGCGCAAAATTGCCCTGATTTTAGCCAACTATCCCACCCGCGATGGACGATTAGCCAATGGAGTCGGTTTAGATACTCCTGCCAGTTGTCTAGAAATCCTCAAGGCACTCCAAACCGCAGGCTATCA
>CAZTRW010000088.1:0-15715 GCA_964616725.1 uncultured bacterium | reverse complement strand
CTATATCAAAGGATTTGATCCGGAAACCACCCAAAAAGCCAAGCGATTGTTTCGCCAAGAAGCGGTGCAACTCGATCGGCTAGGAAAACACGATCAAATTCCCGAATTATGGGCCAGTTTTGAACAGGATGAGCAGTTATATCTGGTGCAAGAATTTGTGGATGGATTAACCCTATCTCAGGAAGTCAAGCAGTCTGGCAATTATAGCGCAGAAGAAGTAGAAAAACTGTTACGAGAACTTTTACCGGTGTTACAGTTTGTGCATGATCATCAGGTGATTCATCGGGATATTAAGCCTCAAAATATTATCCGACGCCAAGGTGATCGCCTCCCCGTATTGATTGATTTTGGGGTAGCCAAATGGGTTTCACACACCATGCTCAATAAAACGGGAACAGTGGTAGGCAGTGCCGAATATATGCCGTTAGAGCAACTCCGAGGTAAGGTTTTTCCTGCTAGTGATTTATATGGTTTAGGCGTAACTTGTATTCATCTATTAACGGGATTACCCCCTTTAGATCTCTATGATATTGTTAGCGATCGCTGGGTGTGGCGTGACTATCTTCTCCCCGAAAACCGCATCAGCTTATCTTTGGGACAAATCCTAGATCGCCTCCTCGCCAGAAATATGAGCGAGCGATTTCAATCCGCTTCAGAAGTATTGTCGGTGCTCTCCGTTGCTCCTGCTGTCTCTGCCTTCAAAAGTATGGCTCCACAGAGTGCCAAAACTCTCCCTGTACCACCGCAAAAAGGCCAAAATAAACCAGCAAACCCGATTCATGCTGTCAAAACTTGGGTATTTGGCGCAGGAGGGATCAATGCTGTCCCCTTAACTTCTGGTACTGGTATTGACTATCACCCCTTACAAGATTTATTGCGAACCAAACGCTGGCAAGCCGCAGACGAAGAAACCTGGAAGTGCCTCCATGCAGCCGTTAATCCCCTCGGTCGGTTTTTATCTCCTCGCGATTTGGCTCAAGTGCCTAGGGAGGATTGGTGCACCATGGATCGGCTCTGGATTGAAGGAAGTGAGGGACAGTTTGGTTTCAGTATCCAAGTGCGACTTTATCAGCAAGTGGGAGAGGATTATTTGCGGTTTTGCCAGTCTGTACAATGGCCCTTGCGCCAAGCTTTGCACTGGGAGAAACAACTTCAGTATAAGCTTCAGAGTCCTGTGGGTCATTTGCCGTCACCGCTGCGGTTTAAGGGATCGGATTTGTCTAAGTATATCGAAGCGATCGCCTCTCGTTGTATTGCGTGCGGTTTACTCTCTTAAGAATCGTTTTAGGAATTCCCCAACAGAGAGTGATATAATTATAGACCTGCTAATTTCTAAGTATCTTTCTCAGCGCTCTAGCGATGAAACTTCCTATTGTTGCCATTATTGGTCGCCCGAATGTGGGCAAATCTACTCTGGTCAATCGATTGGCCAAAAGTCAAGAGTCTATTGTTTACGATCAACCAGGGATTACCCGCGATCGCACTTATCGTGCCTGTTTCTGGGGCGATCGTGAATTTCAAGTAGTAGACACTGGTGGTCTCCTCTTTAACGAGGATAGCGAATTCTTGCCCCTGATTCGCGAACAGGTGATGATTGCCCTGGCTGAATCCACTGGTGCGATCTTTGTCGTTGATGGCCAAACTGGGCCCACCTCTGGCGATCTGGAAATTGCTGGATGGTTGCGTCAGCAGTCTCTGCCCATCTTCCTAGCTGTCAATAAATGTGAATCTCCTGAACAAGGCTTGATCCAAAGTACCCAATTTTGGGAGTTAGGACTCGGAGAACCCTATCCCATTTCTGCTATTCACGGCAATGGCACCGGAGAACTCCTGGATGCTCTCATGCCCCATTTACCCCCAATTCCTGAATGGGAAGAACCAGAAGAGACGAAAATCGCCATTATTGGTCGGCCGAATGTGGGTAAATCTAGTCTACTGAATGCGTTTTTAGGAGAAAATCGGGCGATCGTCAGTAGTATTTCCGGGACTACTAGAGATGCCATTGATACCGTGATTGAGCGAGAGGATAAGATCTATCGCCTGATTGATACGGCAGGGATTCGTAAGAAGAAGAATGTGGAATATGGGCCGGAGTTTTTTGGGATCAATCGGGCATTTAAGTCCATTCGTCGGTGTGATGTTGTATTATTAGTGATCGATGCCTTAGATGGAGTCACGGAACAAGACCAGAAATTAGCTGATCGCATCGCCGCAGAAGGACGGGCTTGTGTGATTGTGGTGAATAAATGGGATGCGGTAGAAAAAGACACTTACACTATCCTAGAATACGAAAAACAAGTTCGCGATCGCCTCTACTTCATCGATTGGTCAGAAATGATCTGCGTCAGCGCTCTGACTGGCCAACGAGTCCCCAAAATCCTCAACCTCATTGACAATGCCGCTACCGAGCACAAACGCCGCGTCTCCACCGCCGTCGTCAACGAAGTTCTACAAGAAGCCATCAGTTGGCACAGTCCCCCTACCAACCGCCAAGGAAAACAAGGCAAAATCTACTACGGCACTCAAGTCAGTACCCAACCCCCCAGTTTTAGCATCTTTGTCAACGATCCCCAACGGCTCGGAGAAAACTATCGTCGCTACATCGAAGGACAAATTCGCCAGCACCTAGGATTTGCAGGTACTCCCATTCGCCTATTTTGGCGAGGCAAAAAAGCTCGCGAACTGGAACCGACGGGAGCCAATCGCGCCATTCGGGTTTGACAGAGATGGGGAGAAAATAATTATGGATTTACTGCGATCGCTTCCCATTGGACTCTACCTCGAAAACCCAGTCACCTGGCTCCACCAACTCGATCCCAGAGTCAAACTCACCTGGTTACTCAGTTTGCTCCTAATTCCCGTTTTAGCCACCACCTCCTTTCGGCTCATTGTAGTCGCAGTGCTCATCGGGATTACCCTCACCACCTCCATCCCGGTACGAGTCCTCAAGCAACAACTCGGATGGCTGCTATTCCTAGGCATTTTAATTGTCCTGATTACCATAGTGGCTCCCGATGGCCTAGTCGTTACCCATCAACCCCGCTTACCGGCCCTAGACACCACCTATCCTCAACCCACTTCCTATCAATATACCCTCTTCACCCTAAACTTAGGATTTACCCGCTTGATCGTCACTCGCCTTTCCCTAGATCTGGGATTACGCTTAGGCACTTTGATTTTTACAGTAATTTATAGTACGGGATTGTTTTTGTTAACCACTTCGCCAGAAGAGGTCACCACCGCCATTGAAGCCTGGTTATCTCCCTTGAAACCCTGGGGAGTGCCTGTAACAGAAATTACTCTGACTCTCACCCTCTCCTTGCGATTTATGGCCCTGGTACTAGAAGAAGTACAAAATTTAGTTCGCTCCATCAATACCCGTGCCATTAACTGGAAGCGATTAGGGTTAAAGCGATCAGCTCAGGTGTGGCTCGTGGTGGTGGAACGACTCTTGGCAAACTTGTTGCTCCGAGCCGAACAGATTGCCAGCGCCATGCAAGTGCGAGGATTTACTCACCCGAATGAACACAAAGTAGAATGGTATCAATTGCAATGGCGAGTCAGAGATGGTATTGCCCTGATCAGCTTAGGAATGTTATGGTTGAGCCGTCTGGTGTGGGGTCAAATGACCTAAAAAATTCACAGAATCTGGCCCGAAAAAAATATCGAAGGGCCAATCTTTTGATAGAGTAAGAGAGATTGACTCATAACAGGCGAGTTTGTCCCTTGAAGTGATGTCAAACTTCAGTATTATTTTCAGGATGTCAGAATTACTCAAATTTTCAGTTCAACGTGAACGTTTTGAGCAATTCTCTCCCTACTTTTTCACCCCCATTGTGATGTGAATGTCTGGCGAAACCTATCTGAGTCATCCCACATTTGGTTTGTTATTTAGGGTTGGTGTGATTGGTGAGCGAAAAGAACTGTTCACCACCTTATATGCCCAACGGTTGTTTTTTGTCGTTATTACCAGTCCAGAAGGAGTAAAATTTGAATCGGTGACGCGAGGAGAGGCTCGGATCCTGTTAGAAAATCGCCTGCGATCGCTACGGCGAGAGGGTAACCTCTCCGCTTATGATGAACTGATGGCCATTCATAAACGAACTTTCCAATGACCGATGCAGAGTTGGCAATCCGCGATCGCCTGGAACGGATTCGGGCAACCCTCCCCCCCCACGTGCGTCTCATTGCCGTCACCAAAACGGTCCCCAGTCAAGTGGTGCGAGAAGCCTATGCTGCCGGAGTACGGGACTTTGGCGAAAGCCGTATTCAAGAAAGCTGGGCTAAACAACAAGAACTCCAAGATCTCCCAGATATTACCTGGCACTTCATTGGTCATTTACAAACCAACAAAGCCAAAAAAGCACTGTCCCAATTTCACTGGATTCATGCCGTGGATAACTTGAAACTAGCTCAACGACTGAATGAATTAGCTGCCAGCTTCACCCTTCCCCCCAAAATTTGCCTTCAGGTGAAACTTGCTCCCGATCCTGACAAGTTTGGCTGGACAGAATCCCAATTACTGGCAGACTTACCCCTTCTCGATCAATGTGTCCACCTGGATATTCAAGGACTGATGACAATTCCTCCCTTGGGATTTAGCCAAGCAGAGACTTATGATATTTTTCAGCGTGCCGCCGCTTTAGCTGATAAAATAAGTGGGCAAGATTGGTCGCATCTCCAAATGCACCACCTGTCAATGGGAATGTCAGAGGATTATTCTCTCGCTCTCCGAGCAGGTGCTACCATGATCCGCCTCGGACGTTGCCTATTTGGGGAACGTCATCCCTAACCCCACTCTAGCGATGAACACCATAGGAGGGAAGATGGCATCCGATTCATTCAGAATGGACTGATTTGGGTAAGACAAAGGGAGAAAAATCTGAGCAATGGGCAGCTTTCTTGCTAGATTGTAGGGTGGGTAATTGAAGAGATGAGTACCAGGCTAAGGAGGTTCTGTAAACCATGAATTTATTTGCTAAACTTAGAGACTTTGTAGGTCTGAATGAGCCAGTCTATGATTACGGGTATGATGATGAATTAGATACTCAGGAGTATCAAAACATCTATAAGGAAAATCACCCCCAACCCCCTGAAGTTGAGGAGGTTCCTCAACCGAGAAGACGGATACGGGAACGCCCAGAGATGGGTATGGAAACACCAGCACCAGGAGCAGGAGCACCGATGAATAATGTGATTGGGATGCCAGGAGCCGCCGCAATGTCTGAAGTCATTGTGATGGAACCTCGCTCGTTTGAAGAAATGCCACAAGCGATTCAAGCTCTGCGGGAAAGAAAGTCTGTGGTTCTGAATTTGACGATGATGGACCCCGATCAGGCCCAGCGTGCTGTGGATTTTGTGGCTGGGGGAACTTATGCGATCGATGGTCACCAGGAACGGATTGGTG
This sequence comes from uncultured bacterium, assembly GCA_964616725.1. Classification (GTDB taxonomy): domain Bacteria; phylum Cyanobacteriota; class Cyanobacteriia; order Cyanobacteriales; family Desertifilaceae; genus Roseofilum. The sequence continues at coordinate 10,308 of CAZTRW010000088.1, read as the reverse complement.
AAAGTATTTTCTTGTTTACTCCTAGTTGTGTCAGTGTTAAGACTCAAGTGGGAGGTAGTCAAGGGAACCCCCAGTCCCAGGCTCGTCCCGCTCGTCCTTCCGGATCGCCTCCCTCTCCCACCTGGACGGATAATCCTGCCCAATTGGCTTAGTCGGTGGATTCGTAATGATTTGGGCCACTTCCTGGAAAGGGAGTGGTTATTTAATTTCTGATGTTGGTTATGACAAAACTGGGTATAATCGGTGGCGGGGTGATGGCGGAGGCGATCTTATCCCGCTTGGTGGCTGATGGGATCTATGCTGCCAGTGAGGTACAAGTGAGTGAACCTGATGTTCGCCGCCGTCAGGTGTTGGTGGAACGCTATGGGGTACAGGTAACGGGGGATAACCGGGAAGCAGCCTCAGCAGAGCATTTGGTGTTGTTAGCGATTAAGCCTCAAGTGTTTCCGGCGATCTGTGAGGATTTAGGGGGGATGAGGTTGGCTTTGGTGGTGTCGATTTTGGCGGGTGTGCCGTTGAGTAGGTTGGCTGAGGGGTTGCCGGGATGTGGTGTGATTCGGGTAATGCCGAATACGCCAGCGACGATCGGGGCGGGAATGAGTGCGATCGCCTGTGGAACTGGGGTAACGGAGATCCAGTTAGCTCAAGTCAAAACCCTCTTCAGGGCGGTTGGAGAAGTGGTGGAAGTGCCTGAATCTCTGATGGATGCGGTAACGGGACTGTCTGGATCGGGGCCGGCGTTTGTGGCACTGGTGGTGGAGGCGTTGGCGGATGGGGGAGTAGCGGCGGGATTACCACGGGCGATCGCTTCCCAATTGGCGGTGCAAACGGTTCTAGGCACGGCTCGCTTGCTTCAAGAAACAGGACTGCATCCGGCAGTGCTCAAAGATCAGGTGACGAGTCCTGGTGGTACAACGATCGCTGGAGTGCGACAACTGGAGCAAGGGGGATTACGATCGGCTGTGATGGAAGCGGTTGTAGCAGCTTATCGGCGATCACAAGAACTAGGAAAGTAAGAATACATGATGGCTTCTCCTCCTGACGATTGGATTGAAATTCAGCTAGATCGCCCCCCCTCCTTCAAGGCATTGGTGGCAGTGCTCAATGTTTGGCAGGATCTGGGGATAGTCCAAGAAGATTCTGTGGTATGTTTGCTCAAACTCGATCGCACTCATCCTCAATTTTTAGCAGGATTAGAAGCAGGATTGCAATTAGGATTCATTGATCCCCGACAAGTCGAACAGATAGCCAGAAACTATCTGTGTTGTCTAATTCCAGCGCCCCAATTGCGCGCACCTGTGGAGCGAGACTGGCGTGAGCCTCAGCCTACCGTTGTGACTGCCTCCCCCCGTTCACCTCAGCCCAGTTGGATCAGCCAGCGTCTAGAGGCGTTAAAGGCAGAATTAAGTGTACGCTGGTTATTGTTTTTAGGGTTATTTCTGGTTGTTCTCTCTTCGGGGGTATTTGCGGCGAGCCAATGGGAGAATTTTCCAGCGGTAGTCCAGTATGGCGTATTGTTGGCGTATACGTCTTTGTTTGGCTTGATTAGTCATATCGCGAGTCAAAGAGAGAATTTACGGTTAACGACTCAAGCGTTAACGTTGGTGACTTTATTGCTGATTCCGGTTAATTTTTGGGCGATGGATGGTTTTGGGTTATGGAGTCATCCTCTGAATGCATTGGTGAGTTTAGGGTCAGCAGTTTATTTAACGGCGATCGCCCGTTCTCTTTGGCAGGAAAATCAAGTTTTTCCTTTCCCTTTCTTGCTCTATCTGCTAGTGAGTTATCTTCACTGGGGTTGGGGTATTCCCTACTTCCCAGTGTTGGGAATCTATGGGGCGAGTATAATTAGCTTAGGGGTTTATTATTCCCTATGGCGAAATAGCACAATTTCTTGGGGTAATAGTTTAGAAATTAGTCGCCTGAGTCTTTATGCTGTCAGTATTCTCTTATTTCGTGCTATCTTTGTGCAAGGGGTGTGGCTATCCAGTTTAGGATTGGCGATCGCCCTATGGGGTTTGTTCCTCATCTGGTTATCACAAACCCGAATTGCTCCCACCTCACCTCTGTTAAATCGCGCCGGTATTCTTGTCCTATTAGGAGGCTGGCTATGCTCTCTTTGGGTTGAGCTTCCTTGGCCAGGCGTAGTGATTAGTTGGATCGCCCTGAGAGTGTTTAATTATTTCCTCAAACGCTATTGGCACTTTCAAGATTTAATAGTCATTTGGTTAATAGGCGCACAATTTTCTCTGCTTCTGTGGAACTTGATCCCGGCGATCGCTCAAAAGCAGATTATTACCCTATCTCTTGAGTTGACTCAAGCCCAAAATTCTCCCTTTGCGCTCTTGAGTTTGATCGGGATTCCCTACTTAATTTGGATGCTCCAGAGTGCGGATGATCTCTATCGCCAATCTCAGACTCAACTGGCACAAAATTCAGAATCAATCGCGTTAGCATTAGGACTGGTATTACTGAGAATCAGTTTTGATAATGATTTGCTCAGAATCTGGTGTTTAACCAATCTAATTTTCTTAATTATTTGGGTCACTAAGCGGCGCTATGAATTGCAAATTTTCCATGCTTTGCAGTTTTTAGTGTACCTGAACCATCTGATGGGATTAGGCTTAATCTTTAGCTTAATTCATTATAGCAACCCTCAGTTAACATTACCAAATTGGGCAATCCTGAGCTTAGGCATCCTGGTGATTGAATGGTGGTTTTCTGACTTACGCCGTTTGCCGGTAACAGGAGCCTATGCAAAAATCTGGCAAAACAGTGCTTGGATCATGGGGTTAGGATTAGCAGCGATCGCCTATACTTTATTCGTCACTGCCTCAATGCCTAGTGTGGCATATCTCACTTGGTTCACTGTTCCCTTCACCCTAACGCTGATGAGCTATGCTCCCCACTCATCCCGCCAGAAGCTCGCCACACAACTGAGCATTGCCAGCTTGTTGGCTGTTCAATATTTAACCATGGAAATCACGGGATGGCGAGTATTGGGGTTGGCGATCGCCACTGTATTGATGGCCTTTAATACTGATAAACTTCCCTACACCGCCTTTCTCACCATTGGTTATAGCCTCCTTACCCTAGGATTAGGATTGTGGGATCTCATTCCTGGTATGGCTACCCTGACTCTCTCTCCTTGGTTTACTGTCAGCGCCATCACCATTACCAGCCTATGGATTATCCGTAATTACACTTACAGATCCGGGATTGCCCATAAAAACTATACACAAGCTCTGGAGGGCTGGGCGATCGCCCTTTGCCTTTGCCAGCTAATTCTACTCACCAGACATTCCCTACTCGTCTACTACAGTGGCTTGACACCCGAACCCCACCCAATCCTCAGTTTATCAATCCTATTGGGGGCGATCGTCTATCGCAGCCTACCTGGTGTTTCTAACGGGAGCCTGTTGGCGATCGGGTGGACGATAGAACTCTTAACCATAGAAATCTTAGCACTGCGAGATGCTCCCCCGATCGCCCTAGCGATCGCTAACCTCATGCTCGGCTTAGTAGCACAATGGCTAGGAAGCTGGTGGCAACGGCGTTCCCCCGATTCTCACCTCACCCTGAGTTGGCAAACCATCCCCCTAGGCTACGGTATTTTAGGCGCACTCTTTCGCTGGGGCATTTTTTCCCATGGGACAGGCATCACTACCCTAGCATTAGGGATCATTGTAATCGGAGTGGGACGGCAAACACACAGCGACGACCCAGGAGGATCACCCCCACTCAAACCCCTCATCTATCTGGGAATCATCGGGATTTCTGCCTCAGCCTATGAAACGTTAGCCTATCAACTCTCTCTCCACCCTCAAGGCTCCATCGGCGATGGGTTAATCATCCTGGCAACTCTGGGCACCACTCTTCTCTACGCCTATCGTTTACTCGGAAGATTTGGGTGCAGCTATTTGCACCTTACCCCTCAAGAATACCAATGGATTACCCATGGCCATTGGCTAGGGAGTAGTTTACTACTCATCGTCGCCACCGCATATCCCATTACAGCTACCCTGAGTTTAGGATTGGGTACAGGGACTTTATTAGTCCTCTATGCCATCAGTAGTGCTCGTTACCTGTCCTCATCTCAAGGAGGAGAAGCGTGGATTTATGCAGGATTTGCCGAAGGAGTAGGAATACGATTCTACTGGTTGCATAGCCCCCTAGCAGAGATTTTAGGCGGCCCGCTGGTTCCATTTCAAGGAGCGATCGCTACTATATGTGCCTATTTTCTCTACTTTCTGCCCTGGTCAACCTGGGGATGGATACCCCGCCCCTGGCAACTTGCCGGAATTTGGCTGCCCCTCTATCCCCTGATCGAGAATTTTGGGAAACTCAATCCTATCAGCTTTCTCGTCATAGCAGCCTACTATCTTGGGTTAGCACTCATTAATCAGCAAATCCGCTTTACCTATCTGAGTCTTACCGTAATTAACGGCATGATAGGACGCTGGTTATTCAGTTTAGGGATTACCGAAATTTTTCTCTATTTATTGTTACCAACTCTATCTCTATTATACATCATTCACATTGATCCTTTCTTACGAGCACCCCCCTCCAAAAACCTTCGCCATCGCCTTCGTCTGTTCATCTGTACCCTTCTTTGTCTCGTTTCCTTCGCCACCGAGCAATGGATTGGCACCGTAACAGGCAGCCTGAGCTTACTGATGATTTTTGCAGGACTTTCCCTCAAAATCCGTGCTTTCCTCTCCATCGGAACTGCCACATTTATGCTCAATCTTTTTTACCAATTCGGTATTCTCATCCTTGACTATCCCTTCTCCAAATGGTTAGTAGCCTTAGGAGTAGGGATAGCCTTAATTTGGATTGGTGCTACCTTTGAAACCCGACGGGAACAAATCCAAGCCTGGTTTCAGGAAGTACAGCATTGGGAATAGGTTAAATCAGTTGATCGGGATCGATGCCCATGGCTTGTAGGGGATCGCGCAGTGCCTCTTGTTTCCGCCGCTCTTCTGCTAACATCGCCTGGGTTTGTTCTAACTGTACCTCCGTTTGCTCTAACTGGGCTTGCGTAAGTGTCGCCCGTACTCTTTCCTGTTCCGCTCTGATTTTTTCCTGTTCCGCTCTGGCTTTTTCCTGTTCCGCTCTGGCTTTTTCCTGTTCCGCTCTGGCTTTTTCCTGTTCTGCCCGTGCTCTTGCCCGTGCCGCCTTTAGCTTCTCCCGTGCCGCCCGCGCTTTTTCCCGTGCCGCCCTTAATCTTTCCTGCTCGGATCGCTCCCGCTCTCTATCTGCTTCCTCACTGGGGGTGGGTATCCATTGTCCTGAGTGGTCATAAAATCTCAACCATAACCCTTCCACTCGCTTATAGCATCCCTGCCATAATCCTAATCCTAACTCTAGTTGGGGTAACCAGAGGCGATCAAGCGACGACCCAGGAGTCTCCCCGAACCGTTCCTCTTGATATTTCCCTTGTTCTAGCCTAAATACTCGCCAATCATTCTCATAGCGGTCATAAATCACATAATAGGGAATTTGCAGAATTTGCTCATACACTTCCCATTTGGTGGGCGGCTCTCCTAACTGCCTTTGGGTTTTTCCCTTATCTTCTTTTTCTGTTCCTGGCGATAGCAGCTCTACCACTAGATAGGGAGGGATTTCTTCCTGCCAGATCACATAGCTTAATCTTAATTTTTCTTGCTCCACACTGGGGCTTTTTCCTAGCACCACAAACCAATCCGGTCTTTTGTACCAGTGCTGGTGCCCTAGGTCATAGTATAGATTCAAATCGGCGGCACAGAAGCAGTTTTGGGGCCAATAGGAGGGGGGTTGACAAGTGAAACTGAGTAGTTCAGGCTGAAAGTCGTGAAATTCGTCTGGCAAACCAGGTTCCTCCGGGTCTTCGCTGGGAAGATCATACATGGTGGGGAGGAGGTTTTTGGGGATTGGGGAGGTCTGGAGGTTTACCATTTTGAGGCTGCGATCAGAATTTTCTTTAGTTTAGCGTAGGGAGTGTGGAGTTCCCCACGTTGAGATGGGGAACTCATTCGCCACAGATGCTTACGCACCTTCTCGAAGTTTATCTAATACACTGCGATCCTCTAAGGTAGAAGTATCTCCAGAAATTTCTTGACCCCCGGCGAGGGAACGTAAAAGGCGGCGCATGATTTTCCCGGATCGGGTTTTGGGCAAGGCATCGGTAAAGCGAATTTCTCCCGGACGGGCGATCGCCCCAATTTCGTTCACCACATGATCCTTGAGCGCTTTGATCAAAGCTTCCCCAGGGCTGTGAGTCCCTTCTAAGGTTACAAAGGCAACTACTTCTTCTCCTTTCACTGGATCAGGCTTACCCACAACTGCTGCTTCTGCCACTGCTGGATGGGAAACCAAGGCCGATTCAATTTCCATGGTTCCCAGGCGATGTCCCGATACATTGAGCACATCATCTACTCGTCCCATTACCCAAAAATACCCATCCTCATCCTTGCGGGCCCCATCCCCGGCAAAATAAAGATATTGGCCGTTTTGGGGAGGAATATGCTCCCAATAGGTACGACGGAAGCGATCGCGATCGCCATACACAGTTCGCATCATACTAGGCCAAGGATGGCGAATCACCAAATATCCCCCCTCGTTATCTGCAACCGGGTTACCTTCGAGATCCACCACATCCGCAAAAATCCCAGGAAAAGGTAAGGTGGCTGAACCCGGTTTAGTGGGAGTTGCTCCCGGCAACGGCGTAATCATAAACCCACCAGTTTCTGTTTGCCACCAGGTATCCACAATCGGGCATTTTTCGTGACCAATAATGCGGTGATACCACATCCAGGCTTCAGGATTAATGGGTTCACCAACGGTTCCTAACAGGCGCAGAGAAGAGAGATCGCGGGCGTTGGGATGATGTTCCCCCAGTTTGATAAAAGCGCGAATAGCCGTAGGAGCCGTGTAAAAAATAGTTACTCCATATTTTTCTACCACATCCCAAAAACAACCCGGGTTCGAGGGGCGGGGTGCGCCTTCATACATCACCGTTGTGGCTCCATTGGAGAGAGGGCCGTAGACAATGTAGCTGTGACCCGTAATCCAACCGACATCGGCAGTACACCAATAGACATCAGTATCCTGAAGGTCGAAAGCCCATTTGAGGGTAATGTGGGTATAAAGGTTATAGCCACCGGTAGTGTGTACAACTCCTTTGGGTTTGCCCGTAGTGCCAGAGGTGTAGAGAATGAAGAGCATATCTTCGCTGTCCATGGGTTCAGCAAGGCAGTGGGCGGAAACTCCGGCTTGAAGGTCATGCCACCAGTGGTCTCGGCCGGGTTCCATGTGAATTGGTTGTTGGGTGCGTTGCACAACCAGGACGTTTTCGACAGACGGTACGCCATCCTGGGCAAGTGCTCTGTCTACTTGGGGTTTGAGGGGGACGATCGCCTCTTTACGCCAGCCTCCATCTGCGGTAATTACCAGTTTAGCCTGAGCATCTACAAGGCGATCTTTGAGAGCTTCGGCACTAAAGCCTCCGAAAATGACGGTGTGAGGGGCACCAATCCGAGCGCAGGCAAGTAGGGCGATCGCTGCTTCCGGGATCATGGGCATATAGATGCCAACGCGATCGCCTTTTTGTACCCCCAGCTGTTTCAGTACATTCGCCATCTGGCACACTTCCCGATGGAGTTGGGCATAGGTGAGGGTGCGAGAGTCTCCGGGTTCTCCTTCCCAGATTAAAGCTGCTTTGTTTTTGCGCCAAGTGGTGAGGTGGCGATCCAGGCAATTGTAGGAAATATTAATTTTGCCTCCCACAAACCACTGAGCAAAGGGAGGTTGCCAGTCTAGCACTTTTTCCCACTGCCCAAACCAATGGAGTTCTTGAGCTGCTAGTTCTGCCCAAAATCCTTCTGGATCCGCTTTGGCTTTTTCGCAGAGTTGGTAATAATCTTGTAAGTTTTTGATCTGAGCATTTTGGGAGAATGCTGATGTGGGGGGAAATTGACGTTTTTCTTTGAGGATCGATTCAATAGTTGGCTGTGACATATCAGGATGAACCTAATCTGAAGTTAAGAGTCTTTCAACTATTGTTAATCCAGAGTTGTCCTGATGGATTTTGCGTTTCATTAAGTTGGTAGGGCTAATCTTTAATAGACCCTACCGCGATAAACTCTTTTATGGCGAGATTTGTCAGCACTCTCCTCGCTACGATCGCCAGGAGAGGGAATGGGTTGTAATGTAGGGGCAGGTTCTGGGGAGAGGGGCGATTGATCTAAGGACGCTTGGTTCAAGCTGGCTGCTTCTGGATTGAGAGGAGACAGGGGTTGATCCGTTTCTACGTCTTGCTTGAGAGCGAGGAGGCAGGAGACTAGGGAGTCGTTATGAATTGGTAACCCTCCTAAAGCAGAAAGGACTTTTTTGATCCCGGCAATGCCTTTGAGGGCTAAGTTATCGGGTTGAAAGGCGGGCAACAGATCGATCGCACCATAGGCGATCGCTCCTTGTCGTTCCTGATGGAGGATTTCTGTTTGCACCCCTTCCAGTAGCATCACCGGGAACTGAGGGTACTCTTCTAGACACCACCGACAAAATAACTCGGGCTGGAATCCAGGGGTATGACGATCCACTAAAATCAGATGGGGCATCTCCGGATTGATGGGTTTGATCTGCCCTAATAGGTGCCGTAAATTGGTTTCAGATGAAACTAGAATTGCTGCTAGATTTTGAGAGATCAAAATTCTCTGCCAAACCCAGCGTTGGAAGTCACTCGGTTGGCATAGTAGAATAGTCGCTCTGGGGTTAGTCATGGAAGGAACAGACCACTCGATAGAAATAGAGTTGATAGAGGTAAAACCATAAGTTAAGTTTATCGCTTAATCATGATTATTGATTCAAGGGGGTTTTTGGGTGACCCTTAAGGCTGGTGTAGCAGAAAGTAAACCTAAAAATCTGTATCATTTAATTCATTTATTAGTCGGATATTTCTGGCACAATTTAAGTTTGGATCGTTATTTTTCACCAACGTTTACGCTGCTTAATGTAACGAATCTAACAGGGATAATTGAGCGAAAATTCAGTATATTGAGGATATGAAAAAACAGCACCCACGATTAAACTGCAAAATTTTCAGGATGAAAGGCCGTGGACGAAGGAAAACCAAGAGAGACCTATTTTGGGTAAGTTTAGGGATGATGGTCATTTGGGGAGTAATCGGTGGTGGGGCGATCGCCCAAACCGATTACTCCCCTAGCCCCAATCATACCATTCCCGATCATCTACAAGTGATCCTCAATACCCTGTGGGTGATTTTTACCGGATCACTGGTTTTTTTCATGAACGCTGGCTTTGCCATGCTGGAAACCGGCTTTTGTCGCCACAAAAGCGCTGTCAACATTTTAGCCAAAAATCTAATCGTTTTTGCCCTATCTTCTCTCGCCTTTTGGGTAACTGGATTTGCCTTCATGTTTGGGGATGGCAATCCCTTTATTGGGCTTCAGGGTTTTTTCCTCAGTGGTCCAGATAATAGTCCCTTAGTCGGAGAAGCCTATGAAGGCATCTATCGCTCTTTAGACTGGGCAGCTATTCCTCTGAATGCCAAATTTTTCTTCCAACTCGCCTTTGCAGGAACAGCCGCCACGATTGTCTCTGGAGCAGTCGCAGAACGAATCAAATTTGTGGCTTTTGTTTTATTTAGCGTGGGTTTAGTCGGCTTGGCTTATGCCATTATCGGCCATTGGATTTGGGGAGGAGGATGGTTAGCACAATTGGGATTTTGGGATTTCGCTGGATCAACCGTAGTTCATTCCGTAGGAGGATGGGCGGCACTGATGGGGGCAGTGTTGTTAGGACCACGGATGGATAAGTATCCTGATGGACAAATTGCAGCTATTCCTGGGCATAATTTGGCCATTTCTACTCTGGGTTGTTTGATTTTATGGTTAGGATGGTTTGGTTTTAATCCTGGCTCGACGTTAACCGCTGATCCCGAAGCGATTACTCATATTATTGTCACCACGAATATGTCTGCTTCTGCCAGTGGTGTGACAGCAACAATTGTTTCTTGGGTCTATTTTGGGAAACCAGATTTGACCATGATTATTAATGGCATATTAGCCGGATTAGTGTCCGTGACGGCTTCTTGTGCTTATATTAATGTAGCCAGTGCGATCATGATTGGGGCGATCGCTGGAACTTTAGTGGTTTTTTCTGTGGTGTTTCTGGAACAATGGCGCATTGATGATCCCGTAGGAGCCATTTCTGTTCACCTGGTGTGTGGGGTTTGGGGAACTCTAGCCGTGGGGTTGTTTAGTTTAGGCCCTAATGTCTATCCTTGGTATGGTGAAGGCCAAGGCCCAT
>CAZTRW010000087.1:0-15892 GCA_964616725.1 uncultured bacterium | reverse complement strand
TATATGGAAAATGGGGCGCGACTCGGTTGGTTAATCGATCCCCAAAATCGCACTGCGGAAGTTTATCGAGTGGGTTTAGATCCAGAAATATTATCGAATCCCACCGAATTATCGGGTGAAGAAGTCCTCCCCGGTTTTGTATTGAATTTGCGCCGAGTTTGGGGTTGATGCACAATTATCTTTAGTTAAAAAGCTTCTTTTCGGCAGACTTCTCTTCCCTTGTCTCACCGATACCATGAAAATATTTCTCTCCCCCCATTGGGTTCTATCTAGGATTAATTCTAGTCGAGTTTTGGCTGAACAATTTATTTTAATAATTTCTCGAATAATCGGGTGCCAAATTACCCTGACTGTTAATATTTTTAAGCTTAACCACCTCTGTATATGTCGTCGGTGACTTTACATATTTGATAGGGAGTGCTAAATTTTCTGCTAACTTCTCGATTTGAATATTTTTGTAGGTTTGTACCAGCATTACTAACATTTGTAATGTTAGATATTGCGCTGTTGTCAGTTGACTGGCTAAAATCTCATGGTCAAGTTGGGGAAGCATTTTTTTCAGGTCTGTTGAATACAATTTCAGACCTTTTTTACCACATTACGGCTACACTCCTCAACCTGTCTGGCTTTCAACCTCGTCGTCACCCCGTGAGGTCTTTTTACTCTTGTTTAGCCTTTTTCTCTCCATAATTTCCGATTGTGACAGTTACGGGTGCGCAATGTGGGTTCTATTTTTCTTCTGCCTAGAGTCACAAAAGAGGGCTTATTACAGTTTTAAAATGAATTTTTCTGCCAAAGAATGCCAATCTCCTGTAAATAAAGGTTCAGAAGCTAAAATAACAGAATTAACCTGATTGAGAGCGTTATTCAACCAGTAGAGAGAAGGAGCCGTTGAATTAATGGCAAAACGACAAGCAACTAATTGTTGTCCATCACTAATAATCATATTAGCTAATACCTTAATTTTATAGGGTTCAGATAACTCGCTCAGAGTATTTAAAGTATTTTTTAAAGCTGATTCTAAATCACCTTCAACTAAAGCTAATTCATTGAGGAATAAAGCAAAAATATGTTCTGAATCGGTTGTACCCTCAATTTTATGATAAATTTCATCAGTGATATAATTACGAATTGGTTTATATAAAGTTTGGCGAAAATTTTCAATAAAACCATTATGAGTAAAAAGCAAATTGCCATCACGAAACGGCTGACAATTACTGACATTAGTTCCTTGCCCAGGAGTTGCGCTACGGATATAAGAGAGGAAACATTTGGTTTCAATATATTTAGCGAGATCGGGTAAATTAGTATCGCTCCAAATCGGTAAAATATTTTTATAAATAAATGGTTTAGTATCTTTTTGGAAATCATACCAACCCATTCCCACACCATCAGCATTAACAGAAGTCGTCACCGTTTCTTTAGGTTTATAACTTTGGATATACAAAGAATGTTCTGGCTGATAAATTAATTTTTCGGGTTGGATGGGAGAACCCATATAAGCTAATAATCGACACATAAATTTGATTCAAAGATAAATAATTTTACCAACCTCTAGTACCAATAGATTGATTCAGTAATTATTGGCTAGATTATAGCAGCATTTTTTTCATTTTAAACGGTTTCAGCTAAACGAATCCCACTAAATTGCCATCGCGTGGCTGGGGGATAAAAATTGCGATAACTAGAGCGTATATGAGATTGAGGAGTCACACAAGAGCCTCCACGCAACACTAATCGATTACACATTAATTTACCATTGTATTCCCCGATTATCCCTGCTTCTAGGCGATAACCTGGATAGGGCTGATGGGTGCTATTTGTCCATTCCCACACATCCCCAAAGAGTTGCTCAGGCGAATCGCTGCCTCTTGCTGGGGCAGGATGCAAAATTCCAGTTTCTAGTAAGTTGCCTCGCACTGGAAGATTCGCGCTTGCAGTTTCCCATTCAGCTTCAGTGGGCAAGCGTTTACCTACCCAGCGAGCATAGGCATCAGCTTCATAAAAGCTAACATGACAAACTGGTTCTTTATCATTTAAAGGACGCATCCCCCCCAAAGTCATCAACCACCAGTCACCATCAATTTGTTCCCAATATAAAGGAGCTTGCCAATTTTGGGAACGAGCAGCTATCCAACCTTCTGAAAGCCAATAATCGGGATTATTGTAACCCCCTGCTTGGATAAATTCTAAATATTCGCCGTTGGTGACTAATCGAGAAGCTAGGCGATATTTTTGCAGATAAACTTGATGGCGAGGCTGTTCGTTATCAAAAGCAAATCTTTTACCATTATGACCGATCTCATACAAATTTTCTGGATATTCTAGCCAATCAAGTTGTTGAACTTTTTCAAAAGTTGGAGTCAGTAAATTAGGATTGTAAACAGGACGGAGAGGATTATTGCCAAAGATAGACTTAATATTTGTAAATAAAAATTCTTGATGTTGTTGCTCGTGATTCAATCCAAGAATAATCAGAGATTCTAGTTCTGAGTTTCCTATATTTTCAGTGATTAATGACTGCATTGCCTCATCTATATAGGCACGATAACGATAAGTTTCGGCAACAGTAGGACGGGATAAAGTACCTCGTTGGGAAGCCGCAACTCGTTGTCCTAATGACTCATAGTAGGAGTTTAGTAAGTAATCATATTTGGGATGAAAAACCTTGTAGCCTTTGAGGTGGGGAACTAAAATAAAGACTTCAAAAAACCAAGCCGTATGGGCGAGATGCCATTTAATAGGACTAGCATCCGGCATACTTTGAACGACATAATCTTCAATTTCTAGGGGTTGACAAATTTGTTCGCTGAGTTGGCGAACTTGTTGGTAGTAGGCTGATAAAGATAGTTCTTTTGAGGTGGCAGAGTTAGGAATTGCCATTAACATTCTCATGAATACAGATAATAAAATTTTGGTTTTGAAATTATAGTCAAGCTTAGACTACCTGATACACCCAAGTTTGTAAATACATATCAGGTTGTCCTTTAGGTTCGGCCTGATATTTTTCACCTAGTTCGGTTAATTTCCATTTTGTTTGTGTTTCTAAATCTGTCATTTTGTCTTTAAAATCGCTATTTTCATAGAAGTCAGGACGGAGGGTGAAAATAATGTATCCTTCTGGTTTTGTCACCCGAATTAGCTCATCAAAAGCATGACTGGGAGCGTGTCCATAAGTAAATACGCCACAAGCGGTAACAGCATCAAAAGCATCATTAGGAAAGTCCAAGGGTTCACCTAATATCATTTGGTGTAACTCTGTATAGACATTTTTCTTTTGTGCTTCGGCAAGCATTCCTTCAGAAAGATCGATTCCTATTAAGTTTTGATAGCCTTCTTTGTCCAGCCATTTACCCATGATACCTGTCCCTGCTCCAGCATCTAAAATGTGGGCATTTTTAGGGACGTACTTAATAGTTAAATCAACGATAGGTTCGCGGTTGGGGCGACCAAAAGTTTCGGTTAAATCTTGTTCGTAATCTTTGGCCCATTGGTTATAGCGATCGCTCAGTTCACTATTATTTTTTGAACTATAAACCCACTGTATTTTATTATCTATTTCCATGATTATTCTCAACTTTTACTTAACCGAGACACTTAACTGTTTGTCCGAAAACACCTTCTAGCATTGGCACAAAAACGGATAAAGGTAAGGTATCATAATTAGGGTCAAAAGAGATTTGATCCCACATTTTACAGAACCGAATTGTCAGCTCAAAAGCTGGATGCTTTTGAAGTTGCTCACCTTGGTTTTGATCCAATGCCACTTGATGTATGTAAGTGTCACTCTGTAATATTCCATGATACTGTACCATCCAGGTGTTTTCTGAAGATACATAAGGTCGTAATATGGCTGCTGCAAATTCACCGTGGTTGACAGGAGCTAGGGTTTCGCCGATATCATGTAGTAAAGCACAAACAATCGTTTCTTGATCGCTCCCATCGCGCAATGCCCTGGTTGCTGTTTGCAGCGAATGTTCCAACTGATCTACACGATAACCCATATAATGGCCACGCAAACCGAGAAGGGCTTCAATCACGCGATTTGCTAAACTTTTTATATGGTCTTCAAAGCAATGATCTATAATTTTTAGTTCTTCTTCAGTGGCTAAATCTGCTCTAGTAAAATTGACGGTTCTCTTCATTTTAATTTAACTCCAATTTAATTAATTAATGACTGCGGACTGAAAGTTTTTCAATCCCTGAAAATAATCCCACTCAATAAATGCAACTTCTAAGTGTCTATTTCCTGAGCGAGCATCAAATTTTTTTCGTCCATGTAAGAGTTGGGAATTATCTATAAATAAACAATCTCCTTTTTGCAGACGATAGCAAGTTTGATAATCAGGATTGTTTAAATAGTTTGTAAAAGCATAAAATGCTTTATAAAAAATCTCTGTTTTTTCAAATGGCAAGTCGATTTCGATATTTTTATGAGAGAAATAAATGGCATTTACTTCATTTTCATCATTCAATTCTATAATAGGTTTTTTTCGACAAAATAAATAATTCTATCTAGCAATTAACTGCTTAAACTTTACAGGAGTATTAGCCAATATATCAAAGTAATCGGGATGGTTTTTTCGGAAATCTGTGGTGACTCGAAGCCCATCAACAATAATTGAATCGCCACCAGAAACATCATTTTCTACACAATATTGAATTTGAACAACAGGTGGGGCATTGAGAAAAGTCAGATCTGTATGAGGTGATAAGGCATAACCTTCTGATGACATGGATAAATCCGAAGATAAATTAGATGAAGTGGGTACGGGTTTTACTGTAGAGAAATTTCCGAATTTAGCCAATTCATAAATTGGTCCAATAGACAACAGCAAAGGTTCAAGGTTTTCAATAGGAACATTTCGCAGCACGACAAACCCTAATTTATCAAGGAGATCGCACCACGTTTTCTCATTATCTGTACAATAGTTAGGCCATTCTATTTTCTGCGCTTCTAACCACCCTCGATCCCATAGTATTCTCTGGCTAGATAATTCGGTTTTCGGTGTTGGATCATAGGCATGATCAAGTAACCAAGAGAGGGAAAAGATACTTTGGTGGCTAGAATCTTTATCCCAATTAATTAATAGTTGATTATCCTGCCACTGGACGGAAAAAGGTTTAATATCATCGGTAAGATCGCCAAGATTAGATATTTTCTGTCGAGAACTAGGATCGTAGCATTTG
Source organism: uncultured bacterium (assembly GCA_964616725.1). GTDB lineage: Bacteria > Cyanobacteriota > Cyanobacteriia > Cyanobacteriales > Desertifilaceae > Roseofilum. Next base: position 10,702 of record CAZTRW010000087.1, on the reverse strand, counting down.
GGACACAAACAATGGTCACGCAACCAAATGTAATGGAAACGCTTTTCTCCAAGTACCAAAAAGGTATCCTCAAGATTAATTGTCGGGGAATTGATACTCATCCTGTTGTCGTGTTAAATAAAATTGGTTGATAGTTTTTGAGCTAATATTTCGACATTGGAATCCATCATCATTGTGAAATGATTACCGGGAACAATTTTTAAATCTAAAGGTTGACTAGAAAGCTGACTCCAGCCCCAAGTTGGGTCTTGTTCAGTCATGACTGCATCCGGTAGAAAATCATCTTCTGGGTGAACTTCACTAGCTCGCAAGAGGATAATTTGATTCTTATAAACCGTTTGGGGAACATATTGAATCATGGCTTGTAGATTGGCTTTATAAACTCGGAACAGCCGTTTGAGTTCAGTTTCCCCAAACACCAAATCTACCTTTTTTAAGGCTAATAATAGATGATTGATTTGTTCATCTACACTGAAAGCATCGAGATTTGATGGTAAATCTAAGGTTTGTGCAAAAGAGCGTTCAAACATCTTTGCCAGACCTATTATATGTTTGTTGTCATGCCAATGAAGGGCATCTTTTTCTTGTTCAACAACTGACACTTGAATATCCATGATTGCCAACAAGGAAACCTTTTCTCCTTGATTTTGTAACTGAGTAGCAATTTCAAAAGCCACTTTACCCCCAAAGGAATGACCCCCTAGAAAATAGGGGCCAGTGGGCTGTATTTCCTGCATCGCTTTGATATGGTGGGCAGCAATATCAGCCATGTTTTTGTAGGGTTCAATATCTTCATCTAAACCGAGCGATCGCAATCCATAAAACGGTTGATCATTACCTAAATAACGGCCTAAAGGTTCGAGTTCAAACACATTGCCTAAAATTCCAGGGAGGCAGAAAAAAGGCGGTTTAGTGCCTTGGGATTGAATAGTAACTAAAGTTGAGTAATAACTCTTATCGGGATTAGATAAGCTTGAAGTTGACTTTTCTAAACCTAGAACCTCCCTTGCCAAATAATCAACTAAGGTTTCTAGAGTTGGATAGTCAAATAGCAGGGTCGATCGCAAACTACAGCCTAAACTCGTTTGTAGATAACTTCTCAATTCGATCGCCATCAAAGAGTCTAACCCCAAATCAAACAACCGTTGTCCTAACTCGATTTTCTCCGGTTTCTTCAATCCTAAAATTTTCCCAACCACCAATCGAACATGAGAAGTCAGCACCCCTCGACGGGCTGATTGAGGGATTTTATCTAACTGTAATTTGAAGGATTTCTTGGATTCGAGTTCTCCAGAAATATCTGGCATGAAATATTCATAAAAAGGCGGCACTTTTGGCAAAGAATCGAGCCATTTTGTCCAATTACTCATGGGTAACACAGCAACTTGAGTAACATCCTGTGCCATTAATGCGCCCAGCACTTGAAAACCCTTTGAACCATCAATAAAATCAATTCCTTGAGCCACTAATCGCATTTGTTGATCTTGGCTCAGTTTAGCTGCCATTCCCACTTCACTCCAAGCACCCCAGTTGATAGCTAGAGTCGATAAACCTAAACTCTCACGGTAATGAGCCAGTGCATCAAGGAAACTATTGGCGGCGATATAATTTCCTTGTCCCAATAGTCCTGTAATGGATGCAGCCGAAGAGAAACAAACAAAGAAATCTAGGGGTAAATCTTGAGTTAAATGATGAAGATTCCAAGAACCTGCCACTTTAGCAGCCATTACCTTCTCAAATCGTTCCCAAGATTGTTGTTGCAAAACCCCATCATCTAAGACTCCCGCAGCATGAATAATACCGCGTAGGGGTTGGGGACAAGCTGTTAATAAGTGAGCAACATCCTCTTGCTGAGAAACATCCGCTTTGATGACTAAAACCTCCGCCCCTTTTTGTTCTAACTGCTGTACTTGCGCCTTGATATCTGGTGAGGAAATACCTTGACGACTCGCTAAAACCAGGTGTTTTGCGCCCTGTTCAATTAACCATTGAGCCGCTTTAATTCCTAAACCCCCTAAACCCCCTGTAATTAAGTAACTGCCTTCTCCTTGGACTAAATTTGAGGTTGAGGATGCAGATTCTGGCATCGTCAGGACAACTTTACCGATATGTTTTGCTCCTGCCATAAAGCGGAAGGCTTCAACGACATTTTCCAGGGGAAAGACTTTCTTATGTAAAGGTTTTAGGCTACCATCGGCAAAACCGGACAGGAGTTGAGCAAATAGAGAGGGCAATAAATCCGGGTTTTTCTGATATTCTTCTCCTAAATCAAAGGGAAAATAAGAGGCATCGGGTCGAAGTTCTTGCACTTTCTGCTCGTCCCAAATATCAATTTTTCCGAGTTCGATAAAGCGACCATTCTGTGCCAGGATCTCAAAACTTTTAGCAATAAACTCTTTATTAAAGCTGTTGATAATGATATCAACCCCTTGCCCATCGGTAATTTGTCGGATTTCTTCAGCAAAATCCAAGGTGCGGGAGTTCATGAGGTGATTTACTCCCATTGCTTTGAGAAAATCCCATTTTGACGGACTTGCGGTGCCAAAAATTTCCACTCCTGCCTGTTGTGCTAGTTGTAAGGCGGCTTGACCCACTCCGCCGGCGGTGGAATGAATTAAAATGCGATCGCCCTTTTGCATCTTCGCCAATTCGTGGAGGGCATAGTAAGCCGTTAAAAAGGCGGCGGGAAGGGTTGCGGCTTGTTCAAAACTGAAATTTTCGGGTTTGGGGGCAACTTGAGAGGCAGAAACGGTAACAAAACTAGCTAAACTGCCAGTAGCTAAAGCCATAACGCGATCGCCAATCTGAAAATTAGCCACATTTTCGCCAACAGCTACGATTTCCCCAGCACATTCAAACCCAAAGGGAATATCACTCGGATTTTTGATGCCAAGTTCTTGTTCATAATAGGTTTGGAGCATTCCCAACCCATTGAGAACATCTCGGAAGTTTAACCCGGCAGCCCGCACTTGAATTTCTACTTCATGGGGTTGCGGTTGACGGCGTGTTAGGGGGGCTAAGGCTAGATTTTCTAAAATGCCGTAGTTATCTATTGTCACCCGCATGGGGGTGGTAGTAAGTTGGGGGGTTATTTGAGTTTCAGGATTAAATTGCTTGAGTCGGGGGACATAACGGATGCCTTGACGATAGGCGATTTGATCTTCATCATCATCAGAGAATAACAATTCATCTCCGATGATTTCTACAGATGATGTAGTTTCTGCTGATGGATCTAAGTCTAAACGCACACATCGTAATTCGGGATATTCGAGGGAAATGGCTTGACCTAAACCCCATAAGGGAGCCTGTGAGACTTGTAATGGGGCTGAAGCGATCGCTCTTGAACCTTGGGTAACTAGCCACAAGCGGGGGGATATTCTCGCCTCTGATAGAGCTTGAACCAGATGTAAAGCACTACCTACACCCAGGAGTTGCGATCGCTTTAAGGCCATCACAGAATGGTCTGACATTGGTTCAATCCCCCACAGATGCACGACTCCCTGCCAATGGTAGGAATGATCTTGAAGTAATTGTTTAAACTGTTCAGGTTTTGCGGGGTTAATTTGATAGTATCCTTCAATAAATTCCTGTTCTGATGCTAATTTTTGATAATAGTCATCAGCAACAACCAAGATACAGCGATTTCCTTGCTCAAAAAGACTGCGGGCTAAATTCTCACCTATTCCCTGACAATCAGCGAAGATTAACCAATAACCCGATTCACTCTCTTTAGTTCGGGAAATCTGCTCAGTTGGTTGCCAAACGACTTCATATAAGTCATTTTCTAAATCTGACGGACGATTAATCTGGGTTTGATGAGCTTGTCGCATCGATAAACCAGAAACCTCGGCGACTAAATTACCTTCGTCGTCAAAGAGATTAACTTTTACTTTTAAGGTTTCGCTTTCAGGAGTTTTTCCCTCCACCAGTCTGACATAACTCCACAAATCACGACTCGGCGGACGATCAACCCGTAACTGGTCTAAAATGACGGGTAAATAAGTTCCCTCTGGTAAAATCTCCCCTAAAATATGGAGACTCGCATCAAGAATTGCAGGATGTAATTGATAGTTGTCTGCGTCTTGCCAAACTCCTTCAGGGACTCGAATCCGACCCAGTACCGCTTCATCACCTTTCCAGAGTTGTTCTACCCCTTGAAAACTGGCTCCAAAGTCAATATGTTGCGATCGCCTTCCTTGATAAAAGGTTTCTCCAGATATCTGTTGACCACATTGTTTTTGCCAAGTTGCTAACTCAAATTTGGGGTGAGAGTCTGCTTTTAATTTTTTCCCTTTTTGGGTGAGCAAAATTTGACCAAAAGCATGACGTATCCAAGTATTTTTGGGATTTTTTTTCCCTGTAGCTTTCAGACTAAAAATCTCGAAAGAGTAGATATTTTTATCCTTGGGCTTTAAAACCAATTGTGTTGTGTTGAATTCTTTTTGCCCTACTGACAACACCAGAGGCTGTTCAATAAATACCTCTTCTAAAGTGATATTATCAGAAGGAAAAACTTTTTTTCCGGCAGCTAAAGCCATTTCTAAATAGGCGGTTAGGGGGAGGATCGCTCGATCAAAAATCCGATGATCTGCTAAATAAGTTAAATGGCTTAAGTTTTGACTAATTTTTCCTGAAAAACGAATTTCTTCCGTTCCAGCTAACTGCAATTGTTGACCGAGTAAAGGATGACTTTCAGGGGTGATGGATAGGGTGTAATTCTCAATTTTCTTAGGTTCAAGCCAATGGCGTTGTCGTTCAAAAGGATAAGTGGGTAAATGTGTTCGACGACGGGGATAGTCTCGATCAAATCCTAACCAGTTTACCGGAATACCGTGTAAATAAAGTTGCACTAAACTGCTTAAGAGTTGTTGCCAATCTTCTTGAGGTGATTTTAAACTTGGCAACCATAACCCCTCATGGTCAGGTAGACATTGACGACATAAGCCTAATAAAATAGGTTTCGGCCCTATTTCTAACCAAATATCTATATTCTGTTGCTGTAAACTCTCTATTCCTTCAGCAAATAACACAGGTTGGTGAATATGACGACACCAATAATCAGCCGTCGTAACTTCTTCATGGGCTAATTGACCTGTAACATTGGAAACTAGAGGAATTGTAGGGACAGAAAAGCTGATTTCTTGGGCAATGCGTTTAAAATCTGCCAGTATCGGTTCCATTAACGGTGAGTGGAAAGCATGGGAAACTGTTAATGGCTTAATTTTGATTCCCTTCTCTTCTAACTCGTTACAGATAATCTCAATAATCTCACTTTTACCAGAAATAACGACACTTTCGGGGGTATTAATTGCAGCGAGGGAAACTGATTCAGAGTAGGGTGCAATTATTGGGCAAATTTCCTCCGCCGAAGCCAATAATGCTACCATTTTCCCCTCTTGGGGCAAAGTCTGCATCAATCTCCCCCTTTCGGAGATTAGTTTCAATCCATCTTCCAAACTGAAAACTCCAGCTACACAAGCGGCTACATATTCCCCGACACTATGACCGATCGCAAAATCAGGTTCAATCCCCCAAGATTTCCACAACTGGAACAAAGCATATTCTAGGGCAAATAAAGCGGGTTGAGTATAGGCGGTTTCATGGATTAACTCATCCCCCGTTAACTCCTCAAAATTCTGGACAGAGGGAGGATCTAACACCTCAATTAACGGTTTTTTCAGATAGGGACGCAGAATTTCATCGCAGCGATCGAGGGTTTTGCGAAAAGTTGGCTGGGTTTTGTAAAGTTGGTATCCCATTCCCAGATATTGAGAACCTTGTCCGGTGAAAAGAAAAGCAATTTTTGAGGATTGATCTTGATTTTTAACCACATTTGTGTTCAATTGCTCAAAATTCGCCAATTGCTTCCGTAACTCCTCTTTAGATTCTGCTAAAACGATCAAACGATAGTTAAAATGCTTGCGTCCGGTATTCGCAGTAAAACAAATATCAGTTAAAAGTGTCTCTCTATCTGCATCCAAATAATCGAGATAACGCTGTGCTAATTCTCGTAAAGTGGCTGGTGTTTTGGCAGATAAGGTGAAAATCTGCCAGGGACGTTCATTTAATGCTTCCTTGCTTTCTAGGGGGGCTTCTTCTAATACTAAATGAACATTTGTCCCCCCCATCCCAAACGAACTTACCCCCGCACGACGCGGACTTTCTTTTCTTTTCCAGGGAGATAGTTGGGTATTAACGTAAAAGGGACTCTGTTCAAAATTAATGTGAGGATTTGGCTTTTTAAAGTGTAAACTAGGGGGAATTTGCTGATATTTGAGAGCTAATACAGTTTTAATCAGTCCAGCAATTCCGGCTGCATTAGCTAGATGTCCTATATTTGTTTTGACAGATCCAATGGCACAATAACCTGTTTTCTGACTGGTTTCTCGAAAAGCTTGGGTTAATGCGGCAATTTCAATGGGATCTCCTAAATTAGTCCCCGTGCCATGGGTTTCTATATAATCAATGGTGCTGGCATCAATTCCTGCTTTTCTTAATGCTTGGGATACAACTGATGCTTGAGCTTCCAGATTGGGTGCAGCATAACTTACTTTCTGCCAACCATCATTATTAACGGATGAGCCTTTAATAACTGCATAGATATTATCGCGATCGGCGATCGCATCAGCTAATCTTTTTAAAACAACAATTCCTGCACCATTCCCAAATACTGCCCCCTCTCCATCGGCATCAAAGGCTTTACAATGTCCATCTGGAGAAAAGATGCCGTTATTTTGTGCAATATATCCTGTTTTTTGAGGAACTCGAATTGATACTCCTCCCGCTACAGCCAGTTCACATTCTCCCCTGAGTAAGCTATTAATCGCTTGATGAACTGCTACCAAAGAAGTAGAACAAGCCGTTTGAATATTAATACTCGGACCGGTAAGATTAAGTTTATAAGAAACCCTTGTCGGTAAAAAGTCTTTTTCCTGCCCCATTGTTAGCTGCACATCAGCCATTGTTTCGAGGAAAGAACGATTAGGGGTATTAAGATGGGGATAGACATTATTTATAAAATAAGTATTCATCCCCGCACCAGCATAGACTCCAACACACCCTGGATAATTTTGGGGATTATAACCAGCATCTTCTAATGCTTCCCAAGCACATTCTAAAAAGATTCGTTGTTGAGGATCGAGAACTTCGGCTTCTTTTGGGCTATAGCCAAAGAAATTAGCATCAAAATATTCGATATCATCTAAAATTCCCCCCGCTTTGATGTAATTAGGGTTGTTTAACCAGTCTGGATTATTTGAGGTTAATTCTGGATGATCAAAAAAGTCAATAGATTCGACACCATGACAAAGATTATTCCAGAATATTTTGATATTTTTTGCCCCTGGAAAACGCCCTGCCATGCCGATAATAGCGATTGATTCCGTTTGCAATGATGGTTTTTCTTGTTGAAATTTATGAGGGAGTTTTTCAGTTTTATTTTCTTCTAAATGTTGAGTTAAACTGCTAATCGTTGGATATTGAAAAAGTTTGACAACGGGAATATCCAGATTTAGCCTTTGTTTCAGTTGTCGATTGAGTTGAATTAAAAGTAACGAATTGCCCCCTAATTCATAAAAGTTATCTTGAGTACCAACGATTTCTAACTGTAATAAATCTTGCCAAATTTCGGCAATCTTTTTTTCTAATTCTTGGGTTGCTAAAACTAATGTTGTTTTTAATTCGGGTCGTTTTTTTTCAGGTTTAGGTAAGGCTTTACGATCTATTTTGCCATTGGCATTTAATGGCATTTTTTCTAATGTCACCCAAGTTGTCGGTATCATGTATTCGGGTAAACGAGATTTTAAATACTCTCTTAGTTTGGGTTCTAATTGTCTGGCAATTTTGCTATGTAAAGGATTATTAGTATAGTCTTGATAGGATTTAGTGTGAAAATTTTTCTTTTTCTGTGGTTTTGAATGAATTTTTACTTCAATATTCTGAGGTTTAAAAATCAGATTATAACACGCTTTTAATTCTGACCAAGTAATAACAATTTTGCCATCAACTTCTGGTTCTAAATTCCACCATGCTTCAGGTTCAATTCCATTAATTTCTATTAATTCTGATTGTTCCTTTAATTCTCGTACATTTTTGATATTCTGGTTTTCTATTAAATCTAACCAATAAATTTCTTTTATTAATCGAGGGTTGGGAATATTTTTGATTTCTATAATTTCGTTTTTCTGCTCTGCGATTAGCTTTAAAACTGATTGAAAATCTAAATTATTTTGTTGCCAGTCTAAGCAATAATCTGGATCGATAGAAATATTATTTCGATTGACGTGCAAAAATACATCATAACGAAATTTACTTAATTCATTATGATAATAACCTCGTTTTAACTGTATTTCTACACAACTAATCTTAGGAATACAATGTTGTAAAGCAAAGAAAAAATCAGGCGAAATGACCAAATCTTCCTCATTTCTGAGTCTAGTCTTAATTCTTTGAACTAACTGTTCTAGCGACAAATTATCATCAGCTTGATGTAATTGTACAGACGTATGAAAAGCTTCTAATAAATCTCGATTACGGATATCTCCAACAAAAACAAAACCTGAATCTGAAATCAGATTGACTGCTTTCTCTAAAACTTCAAATAAATAATCTGCACTGGGAAAATGTTGGGTAACGGAATTAATTACTACCCCATCAAAAGCATGATTTTCAATTCCTACTAAATTACTCGCTTCTCTTTGAGATAATTTAACCTGATTTTGATCGCATTTTGTCAAATCAAGATTGCGCTCAATATAATCTAAAGCTTCCTGAGAAATATCGGTTCCTAGATATAAATCACAAACAGGTGCGATCCGAAATAATAACATACCCGTACCACAACCTAATTCTAAAACACGGTGAGGATTTTGGCTTAAAATTCGGTCAGTTGTTTGTTTTACCCAGTCTCGCATTTCCTCTTCAGGAATTGGTTTTCCGTCATAACTATTATTCCAACCAATTAAATTTAAAGTGCGATCGCTAACGTTATTCGACTGACTATAAATCGCATTATCAATTTCTTGCCATTGTGCAACTTGTTCTCGTTGCGCTTCTTCATCAATGTCATTTTTCGGAACAATATAAGCAACTAAACGTTTATCTCCTGAATCTTCAGTTAAGGCAATAGTTGCTACTTGATGGACTTGGGAATGTTGACTTAAAACAGCTTCAATTTCCCCTAATTCCAGGCGAAAACCTCGAATTTTAACTTGATTATCCACTCGATCTATAAATTCAATATTACCATCGGGTAAATATTTAGCTAAATCTCCGCTTTTATAAAGCAATTCTTGAGACGGGTTGTGACTCGCTACAAAGGGATTTATAATAAATTTTTCTTGGGTTAATTCAGGACGATTCAAATACCCTTTAGTAATTCCATGACCGCCAATATAAATTTCACCAACACTCCCTATAGATACGGGTTTTAGATGAGAATCTAAAATGTAGATTTGGGTATTATTGATAGCACGACCAATGGGAACTTTCCTATAAGAATCTTCTGGTTGACATTTATAAACTGTACTCCATACTGTTGCTTCAGTCGGCCCATATTCATTATAAAGAGATGTATTTTTTAGATGATTATAATGAAGATCAACTAAATCTGAAGAACACACTTCCCCGGCAACAATAACAACTTGTAAACTAGCCAGCTTCTGCAAGTGATCCTGAGTTAATAGTAATTTCCATAAAGAAGGCAAACATAATAAATGAGAGATATGATGTTGATCAACTAAATCAATGATCTCTAAGGGATTAGTTTGAAAATTAGATGATGGTAACAATAATTTTCCACCAACACATAACGTCCAAAAAATACCAGCAACAGAACTATCAAAACCAAACGAAGATAATAATAAATAACTGTTTAGCGGTTCTTGATAATAATTAATTCTAGCTTGGGTTGAGTGAATTAGATTACCATGAGTTACCATAACTCCTTTTGGTTTACCTGTAGAACCTGATGTATAAATAATATAAGCTAGGTTGTCTGGGGCAGTAATATCAATTATATTTGTAGCTTTTTGACTTTCAATATTTTTCCAGTCTGTATCTAAACAAATTATTTCCTCGTCATAGTCTAAAAAAATATTAAATAGCTTCTTTTGGGTTAACAAAATCTTGATTCCTGAATCCTTTAGCAGATATGCTAAACGTTCTAAGGGATAGCTGGGATCTAATGGCACATAAGCACCACCCGCTTTAAGAATCCCTAATATTCCTACTATCATTTCCCAGGAACGCTCAACACAAATCCCTACTAAAAATTCAGTTTTTGTTGTTTGATCTGTCGAAGTTTTTTTTGTTCTGAATCGTAAATAATGGGCAAGTTGATTAGCTTTTTGATTAAGATCTTGATACGTTAATTGATCTTGTCCAAACACTACGGCAACTGCCTCTGGTGTTTTTACGACTTGTTTTTCAAATAACTCATGAATACTACTAATATGTGACAAAATGTGATTACTTTTCATACACACAGTTCTAAATATTGATACAAAACCTTACAAAATACACTAGGTCTAAAAAGACTAAAAAGACTAAAATATTCAACAAAACATAATATATTTTTTTGATTAATAATCATAACTAAATTTGATCACAAAATTATCACACGTAAAAAACTGTGTCAAGTACTTTTTCTGATTGTGCATCAAAGGATAGTGGGGTAAATCGCAATATCATGCCAACTCCAAGC
>CAZTRW010000086.1:0-15967 GCA_964616725.1 uncultured bacterium | reverse complement strand
GTATAGGGGCCAAGATGGACTTTTCCTAGTTCTGTGGTGAGGATGAGATTTTTGGGGTTTTCCCAGTTAATTTCGCTGATGGTAACTGGGGATCGTTGGAGCAGAGGATAGAGTTGGGGCCATTTGGCCTGGTATTGATCTAATTGTCCAATTATTTTCAGGGAGGGGAGGGGAAAGGAGGTTAAGCTGGTGTAGTTTTCTAGGGGCATCCAGATGCCTTGGTCATCGATGAGTCCTACGGGAGCAGACTTAGCGGGGGAGGGGATAGCGATCGCCACAGGAAATCGTTCTGTGACTGCGATGATTAATCGCAGGGGGAATAGTTGACGGCTCACCACTGCTTCAGCGACTGGTCCTTTTGATTGGAGTGTGAAAGCTATTTCATGGGGTTTGAGGCGAAAGAGGGATTGGGGATAGTCAATGGGTAAGATTTGCCGGAGCGCTTCGGTAGTGACCAATTGATTCCCTGTAATTACCACTTGTTCGGGTGCTCGAATCACCCAATTGGGTTGAGCAATCAACCATCCGCCCCCGTAGGCGATCGCCCCAACCGCCAAAGTTTGCCAGAGGGTTTGGAGTAGTTTCAGTTGTTTCTTTTGGCGTAATTGTCTGCGTCGTCTGGCTAATTCAATTTCAGAAATCGGTTGAATGATCGTCATGGATGATCTGCCTACTTAAACTGTTTGAGAATATCCCCTAATTAGTCTATAAACTTGAGGAAATGGGGGGTTAGGTGTCTTCACCCTCTCGGGGGAAATTTTCCTGCCTCTGGCTTAACCACTCCTGTTGTAAATAATTCCCCCATGCCTGGGCTAATTGAGCATCTGTGAAGGGAATTTCCACAGTTTCTTTTCCTGCCTTTAATACCAATATCAAGAGGGTGGATTTTCCGGGAGACAAGGATCTGACCTGAATCTGCTCAATTTCTGAGGACTCCAAGGTTTGGAGGTTGACGGGTCCCGATCGCGTTGGCATACCCCAGGTGAGGCGATCGCCTTTTTGTCCCAACACTGCATAGATATCATACTTTGAGCGTTCAAAGGTCTTAGCCCACTGCTGATAGCTTTGCACTTGATGATATTCATGCCACCCTGCCCAAGCTAATCCCACAAATACAACTAATAAGGGCAGCCACAGCCAACCGCGTTCCATCCTTTCTCTCCCTTGCTTCCTATAAATTTAAAGATCATGCAATATTTACAGCCAATTGAGAAGGGGTTGAGTTATGGTGGTAGAGGTGTGTATCCGGCCTCCACTTCTGACAGGGTATTCAACTCCAATCATCACTATTGTCATTGTCAGCAATGAAAAAATTTTTACTCCTTTGTTTGTTTATTTTTACGGTAGGATTTGCCCTTTTTAATACAGAGGGATTAGGGACTCAAGGAAAGTATGCATCTATTATTCTTGATTTTCGAGAAGATCGAGCCAACCAAATCCCGGAATGGGTGCAAACCCTTAATCAAGAGTATGGCATAAGTGCTCGACTCAATAGTGAATTTTCTCTACCGGATCATGTGTATATTGTGGAGGGCGATCGCCACTTACTCGAAGAACTACAAAAAAGTCCTCTCAAGGAATTTACAGAAGCGATCGAACCCAACTACATCTACCAAGCCACAGAGATGCCCAACGATCCCGACTATCCCAAACAATGGAACCTGCGGAGCATTAACATCGAACCCGCTTGGGAAGAAACCAAAGGGCAAGGAATCACCGTCGCCGTCATTGACACCGGCATTAGCCCCGTCCCCGATTTAAAAGAAACCAAATTCGTTCAAGGCTACGATTTTGTCAACGATCGCATCGAAGCCACAGACGATTCCGGCCACGGCACCCACGTCGCTGGTACCATAGCCCAATCCACCAACAATGAGTATGGCGTAGCCGGAATCGCCTACGAAGCTAAACTCATGCCCCTCAAAGTCCTAGGAACCAATGGCGGCGGCACAGTCGCTGATATTGCCGAAGCCATTAAATTTGCCGCCGATCATGAGGCAGGAGTAATTAACCTCAGTTTAGGAGGAGCCGGAGAAAGCCAACTCCTCAAAGAAGCCATTGACTACGCCTACAGCAAAGGAGTCGTCATCGTAGCCGCAGCAGGCAACTCTAACCAAAATGCCGCCAGTTACCCCGCTCGCTATCCCCACGTCATCGGCATTTCTGCCCTCGATGCCTCTGGTATCAAAGCCCCCTACTCCAACTACGGGGCAGGAGTAGATCTCTCCGCTCCTGGGGGGAGTGAAGCCGGTAAAATCCTCCAAAACACCATTGATCCCCAAACCGGTAAATCTGTCTTTGAAGGCTATCAAGGCACTAGCATGGCAGCCCCCCATGTGGCTGGAGTCGCGGCATTAGTCAAGGCAGTAGGCGTGACAGATCCAGAGGCAGTAGTGAAGATCCTCAAAGAATCCTCTCGCGCAGTGGCAGAAGATCCCCTCAATCACTTTGGTGCTGGTCAACTGGATGCTGCTGCCGCCGTGAAATTAGCCACCAAAGGTCAGATTACCTTCCGAGATTTCTTCCGCTGGCTCAGGGATAATGGCTATTTGAATCCTCGCTTCTGGATTGATGGGGGAGCCGTCGCTCTGGTGCCAAAAATTGCCATGGTACTGGGTTCCTATCTCCTCGCTTGGTTGCTGCGGAATTATTTTCCCTTTGGTTGGAGTTGGTCTTTAAGTAGTGGATTGGTGGCAGGCAGCACGGGCTTGTTTTTCCTGAGAGGATGGTATGTGTTTGATGTACCCCAATGGCCGTTCCGAATGCTAGGGAGTTCGGTGGCAGAATGGGGAAATGTTATTCCCGGCACTCCGTTGTTGAATCCGATTTTCGCCAGTCTGTTGATTCCTTTGGTGCTGGTGATTGTTTTGTTAGGCCATACTCCCGGAAAATGGTTAGCCATTGGTTTGAGCCTAGGATTTGCTAGTTTTCTAGGGATCACGGCTTTAGGCGATCCCCAATTGCTCTGGTTAGGTAGCGGTGGGTTGGCGAAGGCATTTTTGGGGATCAATGCTCTGTTGTGCTTTGCCTTGGCTCGTTTAGCGGTAACTGGTGAAAGGAAGGTGGTATGAGTGTAGTTGTGAAGGGGGTAGTGGAGAAACAATCCTTTGGCCCTGGGACTTGGGTGTTGGTATCTGAGACTGGGGTAACTTATGAACTGAAAGATCCTCCCCCAGGGGTGAAGCAAGCGGGACTGAGGGTGGAAATTGAGGGGACGATTCGAGAGGATGTGATGAGTTTTGCAATGATTGGTCCCCTATTGGAAATCAGTCATTTTGTGGTTGATGGGGGATGAACGATCGCAGTTTAAGATGGATCGCCATCGCCTTGTTAGGGATGGCGATCGTGTTTCGCTTTGCCCATCTTGACCGTAAACTCTATTGGCATGATGAGGTATACACTTCTCTGCGGGTTTCTGGCTATATTGGGGAGGAGGTAACTCAGCAGTTATTCACTGGTGAATTTCTAGGGGTAGAAGAGTTACAGCGCTATCAACGTCTTAGTCCTGAGTTAGGGATTGATGCTACCGTGAAGTCTTTGAGCACTCATCCCGAACATCCTCCTTTATATTATCTGTTGGTGCGGTGGTGGATGGAGAGGTGGGGATCGTCTGTCGCGGTGGTTCGTAGTTTATCGGCGTTGATTAGTTTACTGGTTTTTCCCCTGGTTTATGGCGTATGTCAAGAATTATTTGGGCTGCCTAGGGTAGGATGGGTGGCGATCGCCTTATTCTCTGTTTCTCCCTTCCATATCCTCTATGCTCAAGAAGCTAGACAATACAGTCTTTGGACAGTCACCATCTTACTCTCTAGCTGGACTCTCTTACGAGCTATGGGCCAGAAAACTCCTCGTCAAACCTCTGGGAAAGCACCAAACCAACTTGTTAGCTTCCCCAAACGTTTTTGGTACATTTATGCCTTAGCCGTTACCCTCAATCTCTATACCAATCTCCTCTCTGTACTCGTGATCCTGGGGGAAGGACTCTGGGTTTTAATTCAGGAAAAATTTCGGGGAACTGCTTCCCTAAAAGCCTATATTCTCGCCGTCAGCTTAGCTGGTTTCAGCTTTACTCCTTGGCTTGATGTTTTAATCAGTAACTGGCAAGATTTTGAGCAAAAAACTAGCTGGACAAAACAAATTAACCCGGAACTCTCTCTCGTTAAGCTGTGGGGATTGCATCTGAGTTGTCCTTTTATAGACTTTCAGATTCCTAACTTAGATCATCCCTATGTTTTCATGGTTCCTCCACTGGTTGTATCGCTCCTCATCCCCGCCTATTTTTATCTGATCAAACACACCCCTTCAAGAGTGTGGCTATTTATTTTTTCCCTAGGACTCACTGCGATTTTTTTAATTATTCCCGATCTCATTTGGGGCGGAGTCAGATCGGCGAGTAGTCGTTATTTGATTCCAGTTTACCTAGGAACCCAGTTAGCTGTTGCCTACTTTATTGCCGGTTTTTGGGCAGCGAAAGAGCGCTGGAAAAATCAGGTGAGTCAATTCATTTTTGCAATACTCATCATAGTAGGGATCATTTCTTGCACTCAAAGTATGCAATCACAAGTGTGGTGGAACAAGGGATGGAGTTCTGCTAATCTGGGAGCTATCACTGCCATTAATCAAGTCCTTTCTCCTCTCGTTATTGCTTATCCGGATAATACGACATTGGGAGATTTGATCTCGATGAGTTATCTGGTTAAGCGGGAAACTCGGTTTTGGTTAATCCCTCAAACAGAGGTCAAATCTGTGATCGCTCAAGTCGAGTATCTTCAAAAGAATTATAGCATATTTTTCTTCAAGATTTCCTCTGAGATTCAAGGGGAAATCTCCTCTAAATACCCGCTGGAATTGATTCCTGAAACTGAGCTTTTTCAGGTGTGCATAGACTGCCTTAAGCCGATCGTTTCTTCGCGATCATTTCCCAGCTATCTTCTAACAGAGTATAGAGGACAGGAACAATGATTAAACTGAGCAAAGTAGAGGTAATTAATCCTCCCATAATGGCGACTGCCATCGGTTGACGCAATTCTGCCCCTGCTCCTAATCCTAGGGCAAGGGGCAGCATTCCTAATAAGGTTGATCCAGTTGTCATTAAAATGGGGCGCAGGCGAACTTTTCCGGTTTCTAATAAGGCACGGTTTCGCTCCATGCCTTGGTGGCGAAGCTGATTAGCGTAATCCATGAGGAGTAAGGCGTTTTTATCGAGTAAGCCAAGGAGAAAAATTAAGCCGAGGAGGGAGATGATGCCGAAATCGCTTTGAGTGATGAGTAGGGCTAACATGGCTCCGACGATGGATAGGGGGAGGGATAATCCGACGACGAGGGGTTCTTGAAATCGGCCGAACATCAGCCACAGTAAGCCTAGCATGGAGAGGGTAGACCAGATTAAGGTGGTGCCAAAACTGCTGAAGACTTCGCTGCTTTGAGCGCCTTCTCCGGCGATGATGAGGTGGATGTTGGGAGGGAGTTGGGATTGGGCGATCGCCTGGATTTTATCAGTAATGTTACCAATAGCTCCTCCTGCGCTTAAGTTAGCACTTATGGTGATTACACGATTACCTTGGTAGCGATCAATACGCTTAGGTTCATCACTGAGGGGTTGAATGCCACTGTCAGTAATTTCTAAATCAGCTAGTTGGGGAAGTAAGGCGAGAGTCTGTTGAAATGTCTGGGCGGTTGTGGTTAATGTGCCTAAATCTTCTCCTGCTAAAAGGATTTGAACGGGTTTTTGATCGACGGTATCCACAAATTGGGTATTTTCGACGCTGAGGGTGACTTTGGGAATGTCTGGTAGATGCTGGCGCAGATATTCCTGAATCTCTTGGGTGGTTGCTTGGCGATCGCCTTTGAGGATAACTTGTAACTTGCCGTGATTGGGTTCTCCTCGTAACCCCATCACGGTATAGACTTTTTCTACCTCTGGCAAGGCTAATACTACCGGCTCTAATTGCTCGGCAATTTGACGAGACTTGCGTAACAGAATTTTTTCGGGAGCTTTGAGAATCTCCGCAATCCAGCCAGAAGAGGAAGGGGATTTTAAGGCTTCTGGGGAAGCAGAGAGCGTAATTTTAGGGAGATCAAATGTATAAACAATGGTAAACTCTCCTCGGTCTAGTTGGGGAATGAATCCTTTGGGGATGAAGGGAATGAGTCCAATACCGGTAATTAAAGAAAGGATTGCGATCGCGATCGCGGTGCGACGATGGTGAAGAGACCAGGATAGAATTCTTACATAGCTATTCGAGAGGAAAGAAGGTTTGAGTCGCTCTTTTGTCTCTTTCTTGCTTCTTTTCAGCCAAGCAACCGCTAAAATGGGCGTGAGGGTACGGGAGACGAGCAAAGAGGCTAAGACAGCAGCGGAAATGGTTAAGCCAAATGGTTTAAAGAATTGCCCCACAGTACCTCCCATCAAGCCAACGGGGATAAAGACGGCAGCGATTGTCAGGGTAGAAGCGGCGACGGTTAACCCGATTTCATTAGTAGCCGCGATCGCGGCTTTGAGGGGAGATTTCCCCATCTCTAAATGACGCGCCACATTTTCCACTTCTACGATGGCATCATCAACCACAATGCCAATGACTAAGGCTAAGGCTAATAGAGTAATGGTTTCTAATTTAAACCCCCCAATGGCCATGGCGATAAACGTGGCTAAGATGGAGGTAGGAATGGCTAAAGCGGCGATGAAGGTAGCAGCAAAATCTTGAAGAAAGACAAAAATAATCAAGACGGCTAAAACAATCGCTAACCAGAGAGCATCAATGGTGGATTGGGTAGCTTCGTGAATATAGGGAGCATCAGTAGCTGCTAAACTGAGCTGAATATCTGGGTGTAATTGCTGTAATTGAGCGACTTGATGCTCAACTCTACTGACTACTTCTAGGGTATTGGCATCGCGGCGTTTTACGATGCTGAAGGCTAGGGCATTGTTGCCATTAAATCTTACCAGGGGGCGGGGTGGTGGCTGTCCTGGGATGGGGAAAATGTCAGGATTGGGGGGATTCTGTGGCGCTGCTAAGCCATCGCCGAGGAGATCGACCCGCAAGACTCCTGGGAGTTGAGATAATGGGGGGAGAAAGTCGGCAAGAATAACTTCTCGTAGTTTTTCGATGGATTGGCGATCGCTCATTACAGCATAACTGAGGACGCTCGACTCATTCAAATTCAGAGGAATGACTTTTAATTGAGTTCCTTGGGGTAAAGATAAATCACTGATGCCTTTTTCTGCTGCTGCTGCTACCGTTTCTAAATTTATCCCGACGGGGAAGATGCCACTAACAATGGTTTGACCTGGATAAACTAAAGAGCGACTATAATCGAGTTTAGGAACTTGTGCGAGTTGAGCTTCTATGGGTTGGGTGAGTTGAGCTTCTACCTCTAGGGCAGTCGATAAGGGCGCGGAGGCATGGATAACGACAACCGGAAAGGTAATTTCTGGAAATAAGGCATATTTGAGGGAGCTAAAGGCGAGAATTCCGGCGACAGTGACAGCAATCCAGAATCCTAATGTTATTTTAGGATGAGCGATCGCCCAGCGGGAAATATTCAACCTTTCTCGCCATTTTTTCTGGCGTTTTGTCGATCTTGGCAATCCCCCTGTCACCTTTTCTGCCACGGTTCCCTCTGAAACTACCCCACAGAATTACCGGTATAAATGCTATCTCTTACAAAAACAATTGTACAAAACATTCTTCCCCCAGGGCGGTAAACTCTGGGGGATTTTTGCCCTCCTGTCTTCCTTTCGCAATGATTTTTTCATATTGAGAATAACTGAATTGGGCCCGCATTTTATCGAGCACACATTCACAGATCAATTTTGCTTGATCGGGGGGGAAAATTTGCTCAGTATCTTGACGACATTCGGTTAAAATATTATTGATAGCTTCCTGGGGATAAACATAAGGGGTTTGTGCCTCTGCTATGGTGGCAAAAGAAGTCAAGGAGACTGCTAAGAGGATACCGGTTGTCGAGAGTAGTTTAATCATAAGGGTTGTCTATGAGCGATACTCCTAGGTTGTCGCTGGCGGGATAATGCTCCGCATCGCTGGCGCGATCGCCACTCTTACAATAGCGCAATCCTTGTCCCATTTCACTCTATCCTATGTCCTTTTCTCCCCCAGAAGTAATCCTTGTCCCCCAAGGAGCCGAATATCAAGCGGTACGCCGAGCCATCTCTGTCTGCTTCCCCGTGAGGATTGTGCCTATTCCCATCAGTGCTCAACCCCTCACCCATTACCTGCAATCCTGGCTGTCTCAGTCTTCCTCCTATCCTCCTTCAGTGCTGGTTTTGGGATTAGGAGGGAGCTTATCCCCTGATTTTTCCCTGGGGGATATTGTCATTTATCATGAATGCTGTACCGGGTTTGAGCCACCCTGCCTATCCTGTTTAGCCTGCGATCCTGGCTTAACTCAAAGCATGATTAATCACTTAAATTATCAGCAAAAACCGATACGTGCGTTCACAAGCGATCGCATCATCGATCGCGCTCAAGAAAAACAATCTCTGGGTAAAGCTTACCATGCCTCAGTGGTAGACATGGAAGGATTCACTATTTTAAGCCTGCTGTCACCGATGGGAGTTGCCGTTGCCATGGTGCGAGTAATCAGTGATACTTGCGATCGGGATATCCCCAATTTAAATCCTGCCATTGATGCTCAAGGAAACCTCCAACCCCTTCCTCTCGCTCTGAAAATGAGCCGCCATCCCCTGAGAGCTTTCCGTCTAATCCGAGGATCGTTACAAGCCTTGACCATACTATCAAAAACCGTCTCCCAAATATATGGCGATCGCTAATCTAAATCAACTCATTCCTTCAAATATCTTGAGGAATCTTTTCGGGCGGTAAATTAGCCGGTTTTAATTGAGGTTGAGATGACTTACTTCCTCCAATCTTTGCTCCCTCTAGGATTTCTACCAATAGTAACTCTACTTCTTCTAGGGTATAATTTTTTTGCAGTTCTACTTGTAGTTTAGCGCGGAAATTTGCCACCAACTGATTTTTCAGTTGTTGCTCAACTCCGTCAGGCGCTTGAGTTTGTCCCTTCAAATAAGATTGTCGAGGATTCAGAGTTAAGGCTTGAATCACTTGCTGCACCAGTTTCTGTGTCAGTTGATCGGGTAGCCGACGCAAACCCGGCAATTTCTGAAGGCGCTGATACCATGATGATTGCCGGATTACTTTATCGACTTTATAATGTAAAAAAGCTTCTAAATCTGGAGAAATTTCTGGTAAAACATTGCAAGCAGTGACTTCCCAAATCCGTTCTGTAATTCTGCCCAAAGTTCGCTGTTTTGGGGAGCGATCAGGAGTAGAAGCTTCTTCTGGGTTATGGCGATGAGGATGGGTTTTAATTAAGGCTTTTTGGATTAAACCACCACTAATTTGATTTTGCAGTTGTCCAATGCCTCGATTAAAAACTACTTGAGCGATTTCTTGTCCAAAACTGGCAATAAAGTTTAATCCCAAATATTTTGTCACCGGTTCTAGATCAATTAAATCGGACTGATTAAATCGAATAATGAGGGGGAGCACTCGCAAACCGGGAACCCAAGGCTGAAGTAAGAGGATATCATAGGAACGGCTACCGATCGCCGTGCCGATACCAATTTCTTTTTCTCGGTAAAATCGATAGCATACTTTGCAGATAAAGTCAATCCAATAAATGAGTAAAAAAGGGAAATCAACTAAAAAAAATCGATTGGCAAAATCCCCACTGCCTTCGAGATGGCGAAAGTACATGGATTCAATGATAAAATAAATTTTTTCATCAAAAAAATCCACATTTTTTTGCCAATTGTCTTTCTGGAAACGGTTGATAGACCAAAATCTTTGAAAAGCGGCTTTAGAAGATAAATCTGCCCAGAGTAATTCGGGAGCAATCCACTCGATCACCCAAGGAGAGCGAAACTTATTCAGTTGGAGTTGAGAATTAATCAGTTCTCTCTCTTTGGGAGGTTCTTGGCTGTAGAGATAGGTCTTAACTACCGAGTTCATTTGATTAATTTTCCCTGACTTATTGATCAGATTAATGCTAAAGCTTTCAGCAAGCATCAGTTCAGTTAAGTGCTGGAGTTTATCCAACTGAGGTGGCAGGAGATCTGAGTCAGCGCCCTGCCATTGCAAAATCGCTTTCAGCTTGGCAAATTCTCGTAAATAGTCTTGCGCGCCTCGATCGGGTTCAATGCCCTTAATAAAATCATAATCAAGCACTGGCTCGTAGGCTAACAAGAGGGGACGTAACTCCAAATTAAATAGAGTCCAATGAGTTTCCCAACCTATTTTTTGGATAAAATCAAGACTCCAAAAGTGGGCGATCGCCGCCTTAAGATCTTCTAATTCTGTCTCGTCAATTATGACTTTTTGAATCTGGGATAAATGACTAAATCTTCCCCACAGTCGAAAGGGGGGATCGGTAACCAGTAATTGTAAACTTTGGCTTTGCACTTGGGCTAATAAAGCCGCTGTGGATAAAGCGCCCAATCCGTCTTGGGCGATCGCCTGATTTAATTGTTCTACTAATTGCACATAATCTTCCTGGGGAGTATGCTGCCATTGGAAAATTTTCCAGTCCACCCACAAATGCTGATAGCGAGATTTGACATAGGTAGCATCAAACAGAACTAACCCCACATTCAGCAAAATAATCAGAGCGATCGCTCGCTCATAACACAGACGCAAAGACCAACGCATAACGTTTCCCAATTCTCTCTCTGGTGATAAGATAACAAGAAATCAATCCCTGATTTCATCCTCCACCAACCCTCCCCCATGGTAAACGCTCCCGACACCACCGCCCCTGAGTGGCCAAATCTTCTGCAACAACTGCTCGACAAAGAATCCCTCTCCTGCTTCCAAGCCGCCAAACTCATGCAAGGATGGCTCAACGAAGAAATTCCCCCCGTCCTCTCTGGAGCCATTTTAGCCGCCCTTCAAGCCAAAGAAGTCACCGCCACGGAACTAGCAGGGATGGCGCAAGTCCTCCAAGCTCAAGCGGCTACCCCCTCCCCAGCCCTCATTCATACTGAACCCGTCATCGACACCTGCGGTACAGGAGGAGACGGCGCATCTACCTTTAATATCTCCACCGCAGTCGCCTTCGTTGCCGCCGCCGCAGGTATCAAAGTTGCCAAACACGGCAATCGCTCCGCCTCCAGTAAAGTTGGCTCTGCCGACGTTTTAGAAGCCCTTGGAGTCAACCTCAAAGCTTCTCTTGATGCCATTACCGCCGCCTTAAATCAAGTCGGGATTACCTTTCTCTTCGCTCCCGGCTGGCATCCAGCGATGAAAGCCGTCGCTCCCTTCCGCAAAACCTTAAAAATTCGCACCGTATTTAATTTACTTGGCCCTTTAGTCAATCCCTTAAAACCCACAGGACAAGTGATGGGAGTTTATGATCGGAAATTAACCCAGATTTTAGCAGAAGCAATGCAGAAATTAGGCATTGACCGAGGGATTGTATTACATGGCAGAGAAAAATTAGATGAAGCGGGATTAGGCGATATCACTGATTGCTACATATTTCAGAATGTTTCACTGGAATACTTAACGATCAAGCCTTCAGATTTAGGACTTTCTTCTGCTCCCCTTGCCGAACTCCGAGGGGGCGAAATTGCTGAAAATACCGAAATCTTGCGTAATGTTCTCCAAGGCAAAGGCACTCGCGCCCAACAACAAGTTGTTGCCCTTAATGCCTCCTTTGCCCTGCAAGTTGGAGAAGCCATTCCTTGGCAAGAACATCGTCAAGGTGTAGAAAAAGCTTTGGCAATTTTACAAAGTGGAGCAGCGTGGGATAAGTTGCAGGAGTTAGTTGATTTTCTCAAACAGGCATAGAGGAAATTTTCCTCATCCCCCTGCCACTTCTCCCTTTTTGAGAGAAGGGGATTTAGAGTCAGGAAAAATAGAATTGCTATGTTCGCAAAGATAAACTAATTCTTTTTAGTTTTTCATTCACTTCTAACACTTTCACTTTTACTACTTGTCCTACTTTAACGATCGCCTTGGGATCGTTAACAAACTGATCCGCCATTTGGGAGATATGAATCAGTCCATCCTGATGGACTCCAATATCGACAAAAGCGCCAAAATTGACCACATTGGATACCACCCCCTCTAGAATCATGCCCTCTTTGAGGTCTGTAATCTCGTTAATGCCCTCTTGAAAGGTTGCATATTCAAATTTGGCTCTCGGATCGCGACCGGGCTTTTGAAGCTCATTAATGATGTCTTTGAGGGTGGGCAAACCGATGGTCTCTGTAATGTAGGTATCGAGGGAGAGACGGGAAAGGCGATACTCCTGGGAAGTTCCGGCGCGATCGCCAATTTCCGTAATGCGATCGAGCGGTAAGCCTAAATCAGTCGCAATTTGCTCTACTACCCCATAACTTTCTGGATGCACCGCCGTATTATCTAAAGGATTTTCGCCATCACGAATCCGCAAAAAACCGGCTGCCTGCTCAAAGGCTTTAGGGCCTAATTTTGGGACTTTGAGCAATTGGCGGCGGTTCACAAACGCCCCATGTTCATCTCGATATTTAACCACATTCCGGGCGATTGTTGGCGTAATCCCCTATACAAATGAGAGGAGAGGCGCTGAAGCCGTATTCAGATCTACTCCCACATAATTTACACAACTTTCTACCGTTTCATCCAGTTGTTTTTTCAGTAATTTTTGGTTGACATCATGTTGATATTGTCCCACGCCAATGGATTTCGGGTCAATTTTAACTAACTCTGCTAAAGGATCTTGTAAGCGACGACCAATACTAATTGCTCCTCTGACGGTAACATCTAAATCAGGAAACTCTTCACGGGCAATTTCACTGGCAGAATAAATAGATGCGCCAGATTCATTCACAATTACCTTAATCGGTTTTGGGGTGAGATCTTGTATCACCTCCGCCATAAAAGCATCCGTTTCCCGCGAAGCTGTACCATTACCGATCGCAATTAATTCGATCTGATATTTTTTGATGAATGTCTTCACCACTTGCGCCGCTTCCTGTCTTTCCCGTTGACTTTGGTGGGGAAAAATTGCCCGATATTCCAGAAACTTAGAAGTCTGATCTAAAATGGCAATTTTACAGCCAGTCCGAAACCCTGGATCAACGGCTAAAGTCGGCTTCATTCCCGCTGGAGGAGCCAACAAAAGCTGACGCAAATTCGTTTCAAAAGTTTGGATAGATTCTTGATCGGCAATCAGCTTTCGTTCCGCACGAATATCAGCAATCAGAGCAGGCTTCATTAAGCGATAAAACCCATCTTTGATCGCGTCTTGAAACCAAGATTTTAACTGAGGATGGCGGGTACGAACGATCTGTCGTTCTAATCCTTGCAGAATTCTCTCGTCATCTCCCTGTACATCCACCTTGAGAATGCCTTCCGTTTCCCCTCGCAATAAAGCTAAGAGGTTATGAGCGGCGATCGCCTCCACAGGCGCACTAAAATTACGGTAGAGTTCATATTTAGTGGTTCCTTCGGGATAGTCTTTCTTGACTTGAGAAACCCATTGTCCTGATTTAGTGATAATTTGGCGCGCTTCAGCCCGCCAAGAGGCTGTTTCTGCCACTTCTTCTGCGAAAATATCGCTGGCTCCTTTGAGGGCATCACCAATATTTTCTATCCCTATTTCTGGGTTGACATACGGTTGAGCTAAACTCTCTAAATCAGTCTGAGAAACTTGAGGGTGATTGAGATCTTTCAGGGCAACTAAGAGAGATTCCAGTCCTTTTTCTTTGGCGATCGCTGCACGAGTACGGCGTTTCGGTTTATAGGGAAGATATAAATCTTCTAATTCCGTTTTTTGCTGACAAGTTTCGATTTGCCCTTTCAGGGTCTCTGTCAGTTTACCTTGATTCGCGATCGCCTCTAAAATCGTCTCTTTACGAGCTTGCAATTCCGAAAGATACACAAAGCGATCGGCGATCGCCCGCAACTGTACCTCATCAAGCAATCCCGTCCGTTCCTTTCGATACCGAGCTATAAACGGAATCGTTGCTCCCTCCTGCAAAAGCGCCCGCACACCCTCAATCTGAGCCACCCTCAGATTCAACTCCTTCGCGATTTGTTGCTCAATACTCGCCATTTTTATCACTCATCGATCATCAGTAATTGGCAAACAACTATCCCCCTTAGAGTTTACCCCCTCAGCGAGTTGATTTACGCTGAATCCTTGACCCAACACCCAGCACCCCTAGCCCCAATAAACCTAACACAGCAGCAGGTTCAGGTGTAGACACCACAGATTTAGGAAGAGTCACCACCGGCTCCGGCAACTCTAACTCCGGCAAAACCACCACCGGCTCTGGCTCAGGTAACTCTAACTCCGGAAGAGTCACCACCGGCTCCGGAGCCGGTGGCGGGGGGGGAGGAGCAGGAGGGATCACTTGCTCCTTACTACCAATCGTCATATTATCAAACGCAAAAAAATCTCCTTGTCCACTAGTCATCTGAAACGATACACCAGTAAACAACTCATAGTCATTGTCTGCAATCAGTCCAAAATAGAGAACGGAACCATCCGTACTTCCCCAACTACCAATGGCATTGGGAACCGTAACAGTTTGTTGTCCTCCCCTAGCCAGATTGAGAATCAGAGACAATTGCCCTCCAAAATCACCAATATCTACCCCATGAAAACCAAAGGCAGCCACTTCCTTACTGAAGTTAATATTAAATCCTCCTTGAGCCGCCTCACCTTCCCAAAATCGTTGTCCCGACACCGCATAACGGCCTACTCGATTAGTTGTGCCAGGAGTAACTTGTGACACACGACCATTTCCTTGCAACGTAGCGACTCCCGCTGTGCCAAAGTTGAGATACAGAGGGCTACCTGTCCCAGGATAAAAGCCTTCAAAAGTTTCCACTCCCACCCCTACCAAACCAGAGAGAAAGTCCCTTTGAGCGGTAGCCGCATTGGGAGTATAAAACAAAGGTGTAAAAGCGTTGTTGTGTAAGTCTTCACCAAAATACAAGCGATAGGCAAGAGTAGAGGTGGGAGTCATCGCCAGGGCGAGCACGGAGGTACTCATACTCAGAAGCAAAGCAGGGATAGTTTTCATCAGGGAGGCTCTCCGAGAGAATGGTTGCATCACTTAATTATATGAACGATTGAACCACGGCTGAAAAGGAGGAAGGTAATGGGGGAATGGGAGAAACAGAGATTAGAATCTAAGATGGGATTTTCATCTATCCTCAAATCTGTGTGGAGGCAAAGAATGTGGACGAACTAAGAGCCGCGTTAGAGTTAGCGACAGAAGAAGAGTTGCAGCAATTAACCCATTTGCTATTTGAGCGCAAACTCAATCCTCTAGATTATGTGTATACTCCCGATCCTCTGGATGTTCAAAGTCAAGAGCGGGAGGCGTGGATAGCAGCGATTGAGGAACGATTTCAGTTTTTAGCGGCTGATGGGTTAACGGTTTTGCGGGGACAAACGCAACAGATTACCTATCGCCAAGTGCTGGTTCAAGTGTGCCGGTATCTGAAGGTTGCTTATTCTGCGGAACTTTCGACGACTGAGTTAGAAGCAGAAATCTTTTTACACTTGATTCGTCGCTCTTGGAAAAGGCTACCAGCGACCCAAAAACAGGGTTTAAGGGAACGAATTCGCACGGCTTTGGCAAAAGCAAATTTTGCTCAACCTCTGCCTTTATCGGCTCAGAAAGACCCGATCGGGGTATTTTTGAAGGGGGGATGTGCTTTTGCGGTGGATGCTGTGATTAAACCGGTGGTGTTGCGGCAGTTAGCGCGACAGTTTGCTTTGCATTTTGCCAGTTATCAGGCGGCGAAGCAGGCTTTAATCCGGGGAGGCGTGGTGGCGACGAGTAAGCTGCACTCGCAGTTGGTATTGCAAAGGGCGAGTTTGGGGATGGTGACGCATGTGGCGAGATATGGTGCGATGCGGACGATGTTAGCGGTTTTGGGGCCGGCTTTGTGGGTCTGGTTCTTTGCCGACCTGGGCTGGCGTGCGA
>CAZTRW010000085.1:0-16172 GCA_964616725.1 uncultured bacterium | reverse complement strand
GAGCAATGCTCAGTTGATTACCATAGGTTTTTGCCCAGTTGTACAATACTCGCTTCTTAAAAGCTGGTACATTGAGCACTTGCATTTCAATCAGGACGGTTGTACCGTTACCTAAGACGGCTTTTACATCCAGATAGCTATCTTTGAGGGTGATGATCTCTGACTGATTATAGGGATCGATAATTTCTAGGTCTTTAATTTCTGAGTTGCCTGCATAAATGAGGGCATTTAAGAAGCTAATCAGAATATCTTTGCTTTCTTGGGAACCAAAGATGCGCTTAAAGGCGAAATCAGTTTTGGGGCTGATAAATTCCATAGGTTAGGTTAGTGAGGAGTTTATCTTGATTTTATCACACTGTTTTTTGGGCGATCGCCAGTCGGAAACACCACCCCAAGGCTAGGGGACTGAGGGAGACAAACTCCCCATGGTAAGTGAGACGAGTAGCATAGTTTGATTGGGCTGAATGGGATTGCTGGTGATAGCGCAGCCTTTTTCTTGAAGGAGATCGCCTTCTCGACGCACTATTGCCAAGATCCTTGTTCGCACGCTAACAAACGATTTAGGATCGCTAAACTCTCTTTCTGATTTTTCTGGCGAACTTGATCTTCTATGCCCACATTTACCAATTCTAGCATTAATCGTACAGCAAAAGTTTCGGCAATTTCATCTTCGATATTTTCTGGATCTAAATCTTCGAGATTTTCCAGATAGGACTTGAGATGATTCCATGCAAATCGTTCCATCAAGATATTGATGACATAAATTTGTTCTGGACGCGCATTTTTCATGACCGTGGCGATCGGTTGGTCTAAAATGGCTTGAATCTCGGATTCAGTAGCTTGCTGTCGTAACCAATTTTCCGAGGTAGACAGGGGTAAATCAATAGATTCATTATCAATTTTAGCAAAAGCATGGGCTTCGACATAGGAGATTTTACCATCCTGATTGTAATCAGCAGAAGGGGCTTTTTCTCCGGTTCGTTTTTGCCCACTTAATCCAGCAAAAAAGCTAGAGCTATAGTCTTTGTAGTCGGCTTCATTGACTTCTGGGGTACAGCCAACGGAAGGAAGGGTTTCTACGGTGGCAAAAAAGCCGCAGCGGGTTTGAGGAGCGATGGGATTTTCAGGATTTCCTCCTTGATAGATGAGATTGGCAAAGGAACCAGAAAAGCATTGGGCCATCATGGTAACTACGGGTTTTTCCGGTGGGAGTAATTCTAAAAGCCGGGTAAATTCTTGGACACTCACTTCTTCATTATTCCAGAGGAGCAATGTGTTGTTTTGTGAATTTTGTTGGTTTTTTAAGCCATGGCCGGTAAAATAAAAAAAGAGTGCTTTTTGGGGAGATTGGGCGCGAGGAGATTGCAGCCAGTTCACGAGATTAGTTAAGGTAGATGATCCTTGCACAAGAGGAATTTGAGGAACTTTGAACTGTTCACGATCGCGATCGTCAAGATAACGAACCGTCAACTGACCATCATTGCCATTGGCAAAGAAAAAACTGCCTACTTGTTCTGGGTCATAACCCAAGTATTTAAGAACTCGCTGGAAATAAAGAACATTTTTCTCCAAAGCAATTTCATTAGTGGCAGGATTTCCCCCTCCTGCCATGACCAAAAAATCAGGGGAGTAGCTAGAGGGAGAGCAAACAGAGGACGGATTCTCCCTAGAGGAAGCTCTCACCCCCCAAGTTCCTTGGGGAGCCACAGCGAAAATCGACCCACTGGTGAGGAGAAGAGACAAAAGAGGCGACCAAAACATAACCGGGAACTTCAGAAAAACAAAAGAATTCTCTCCATTGTGCCTCTATCTTTACCGATGGAGAAGCCGAACCTTGTAGGATAGGAAAAGATTCAGGATTCAGTAACGATGATCCATCCCCCCTCTCCTCCCCCTTGGGAGAGCGCCTCTAGCGAGGATCGAGAAAACCCGTATTTTAAGAGACTACAATTGTATCTGTATCTAACTCCCGTAGTCGGATTCATTCCTGCCCTGTGGACAGTGTATCGAAAAACCGGCGATCGCCAAATTCAATCCACCAGCCGACTCGCCGTGATCCTCGCGGTGACTTGGGCGATCGCCATCAGTTTACTCCAAGGCAGTGCCCACCATTCCGAATCGCTCCATCTCCCCCTACTCCTCGCCAGTAGTATGGCCACCTCCGCTTACTTCTTCCTCAACATTTGGCTGATGGTACGCCTGTGGCGGCATCAAACCATTAGGATTCCCGGCATTTCTAATTTAGGCGATCGCCTCCCCTAGACCATCAGAGAGCCTGAGCCAGTGGTGAGAAATGCAATAATGTGTAACAATTTCGCCTGAATCCTAAAATCCCTGCCTATTCATTTAGACCCGTGTGAGGAGACCTGTGTCCACCCGTTCCAAATCAAACCATCAAATCCCCCCTAAAACCTATCCCATACCCAAAGCCAGAGGAAATACCCTACAATGGTTCTCCATCGGACTAGGACTAACCGGCATTGCCCTATTATCTGCCACAGCCGGGGCCCTGTTAGCCGTTTCCCTGATGAGCACGCCCTTGATGCAAAGTCGGTTAAGTCCAGAAGAAGCAGCCATCTTCGGCAGAGGAGAAAAAATCTCTGCCGGTGGTAATCTGCAACTGCCTGAACTCACCCGTCCCGTCAACATTATGATTTTAGGGGTAAAAGTCCTTTCTTCCGATCTCGACACCCCCCCTGAAGAAATCACCAACTTAGGCTATCACGCCCTCGTCAACTCCTTTGAAGGTCTCAGCGATACCATGATGTTAGTTCGCTTTGACCCCACCACCGGCAAAACCACCCTCCTTTCCATTCCCCGTGATACTCGCACTTGGGTAGAAGGGCGCGGCTTAGTCAAAATCAATGAAGCCAACTATGATGGTGGCCCTGCCTTGAGCGCTACCTCCATCAGTGAACTCCTAGGAGGGGTAGGAATTGACCGATATGTTCGGATTAACGTACAAGGGATTGAAAAGCTCATCGATGCCTTGGGAGGAGTGACAGTGCAAGTGCCCCAGGATATGAAGTATCAAGATGATAGTCAGCATCTCTACATTAATCTCAAAGCCGGAACCCAACATTTGAATGGTTCTCAAGCCTTGCAGTTTGTGCGTTTTCGCTATGATCACCTAGGAGATATTGGGCGAATTCAGCGCCAACAAATGTTCTTACGGGCGTTAATGGAACAAACCTTAACTCCAGCGACTCTGACGAAACTCCCCAAAATTATCTCGATTATTCGTTCCCACATTGACACAAATTTAAGTATAGAAGAGCTGTTAGCGTTAGCCAATTTCGCGGGTCAGACTGATCGCGCCAAAACCCAGATGTTGCTGTTACCAGGACGCTTTAGTGAACCGGAAGAATTTGAAGCAAGCTACTGGATTCCCAATTACAATGGGATTGATACGATAGTGGCCGAACATTTTGATTTTGGCTATCAAGAGCCAGACAGTAACCCTGTGGTGAATCCAACCGAGTTGGCGATCGCCATTCAAGATACCACAGGAGAGTCCGCAGCAGTCGATCAATTATTTGATTGGTTCCACAGTCAAGGCTATTATGACCTTCGTGCTACCGAGTCTTGGAGTGACCCCTTAACCACCACCCGGATCATTGCTCAAGATGGGAATATCGAGAATGCTAGAGCCATTCAGCGTCTTCTAGGATTCGGAGAAGTGCGGGTTGAAAGCACGGGGAGCTTAGAATCAGATGTGACCATTCAACTAGGCCAAGATTGGCTAACTCATTACCGCCAACCGTCCAACTCTGACGGTTAATCTCTGCTCAACACCAGGTTTTGAGTCCTCTCTCGATTCACAAGAGAATACTCAGGTGGCTCAAAGGGTGAAGGGAGCAGAGAGAATCCATGGCTTCCTTATCTGTGTGCGATCGCTCTGCTGTATTCTAATAAGAGGTGAAAAACCACTGCCAATCCTAGGGCAAGTCTCCTTAACCTCTTTCACCTGCTGACAACTGTACAGTTGTTTATCCCTCTTCTACGGAACCCCCTATGGCTATCGGTTACCTTGCCTTTGTTCTCCATGCTCACCTCCCTTTTGTCCGTCACCCAGAAAGTGACTATGTATTAGAGGAAGAATGGCTCTACGAGGCAATTACAGAAACCTATATTCCCCTCATTCATATCTTTGAAGGTCTGAAGCGGGATGGTGTAGACTTTAAATTAACCATGAGCTTGACTCCTCCCCTGGTGTCCATGCTCGTTGATCCCCTATTACAAGAACGCTACGATCACCATTTAGCCCAACTTCAAGAATTAATTCAAAAAGAAATTCATCGTTATCAATTTCATGGCCATCTAAAATATTTAGCTGAATTTTACGAAGGAGAATTTGCGAAAACCCGCGCCACTTGGGAACGGTATCAAGGAAACTTAATCACTGCCTTTAAGCAATTTCAAGATAGCAATAATCTCGATATTATTACTTGTGGAGCTACCCATGGTTACTTTCCTTTAATGCGAATGCAACCAGAAACCGTTTGGGCCCAAATAAAGGTCGCTTGCGATCATTATCAGGATGTATTTGGACAATTACCGAGAGGAATTTGGCTACCAGAGTGCGCCTATTATGAAGGTGTGGAACGACTACTCGCAGATGCCGGATTACGTTACTTTCTGATTGATGGTCACGGGATTATGTATGCCCGTCCTCGTCCTCGTTTTGGAACTTATGCACCGATTTTTACGGAAAATGGAGTAGCCGCATTTGGACGGGATCATGAATCCTCTCAGCAAGTTTGGTCTTCTCAAGTCGGCTATCCAGGAGCACCTGAATATCGGGAGTTTTATAAAGATTTGGGATGGGAAGCAGAATATGAATATATTAAGCCTTATATTCTCCCCAATGGTGAACGGAAAAATATTGGCATTAAATATCATAAAATTACAGGACGGGGTTTAGGATTATCAGAAAAGCAACTATACGATCCCTATTGGGCGAGGGAGAAAACTGCTGAACACGCCGCTAATTTTATGTTTAACCGGGAACATCAGGTAAAACATTTATACCGAATAATGCAGCGTCCACCAATTATTTTGTCACCCTATGATGCCGAGTTATTCGGTCATTGGTGGTATGAAGGTCCTTGGTTTTTAGATTATTTGTATCGGAAAACTTGGTTCGATCAAAGCACTTATGCTATGATTCATCTATCGGATTATCTCAATCAATATCCGACTCAGCAAGTGTGTCGCCCGGCTCAGTCTAGTTGGGGCTATAAAGGGTTTCATGAGTATTGGCTCAATGAAACGAATAGCTGGATTTATCCCCATTTGCATAAGGCGGCAGAACGGATGGTAGAGTTGAGTCGGCGAGAGGCAGGGGATCCGTTAGCAGAGCGTGCCTTGAATCAAGCAGCGAGGGAACTGTTGTTGGCTCAGTCTTCGGATTGGGCGTTTATTATGCGCAGTGGTACGATGGTTCCTTATGCCAATCGCCGCACGCGATCGCATTTAATGCGGTTTAATAAGCTCTATGATGATGTGATCGCCGAGAGTATCGATCCAGGTTGGCTAGAGAAAGTAGAGCACATGGATAATATTTTCCCCAATATCAACTATCGGGTTTATCGGGGGAATCCGTAATGGGCAAGGATTCTCCTAGAATTCCCTTACACTCATGGTAAGCTAAGTAAACTCCCGTTGAACATTGGTTTTACCCTATGAGTCAGTCTCCCCTGGGGATCGCAGTAGTCGGTACAGGATTTGGTCAAAAAGTCCATATTCCCGCTTTCCAAAATCACCATCGCACGGAAGTGGTGGCAGTGTATCATCGAGATCGGCTCAAAGCAGAAGCGATCGCCTCTGAGCATCACATTCCCCACGCTGTTGATACCCTAGAGGCGGTGATTACCCTACCAGAGGTGCAAGCAGTGAGCATCTCTACCCCTCCCTTCCTCCACTACGACATGGCAAAAACCGTTCTGGAGGCAAAAAAACATCTGCTCCTGGAAAAACCCACAACCCTTTCCGCAACGTCTGCCAAGGAACTCTATCAACTTGCTCAAGCGCAAGGAGTAGTAGCAGCCATGGACTTTGAATTTCGCTTTGTTCCCGCTTGGCAGTATTTTCACGAACTCCTGATGGCGAATACGGTGGGTAAAAAGCGTCTGATCAAAATTGACTGGTTAGTCTCTTCTCGTGCCGATGCCCAGCGACCTTGGAACTGGTATGCTCAAAAAGACAAAGGAGGGGGTGCTCTCGGAGCGATCGGCTCCCATGTATTCGATTATATTGCTTGGTTATTTGGGGAGGTGCAAGGACTATCGGCACACCTGAGCACAGCCATTCCTTACCGCCCCGATCCTACCACAGGAACTCTGAAGCCTGTAGATGCAGATGATACTTGTTTCCTAATGTTGGCATTGGCAGATGGTACCCCTTGTCAAGTCTGTTTAAGCTCCATCGCCTATCAAGGGCGAGGTCATTGGGTAGAGGTCTATGGCGATCGCGGTACACTCATCTTAGGCAGTGCTAACCAAAACGACTATATCTACGGCTTCACCCTACAGGGAGCCAAATTGGGAGAACCCCTCACAGAAATTTCCATTCCTGAACGCCTCCACTTCCCCCGCACCTATCCGGATGGACGCATTGCCGCCTTTATTCGTGTGGTAGATGCTTGGGTAGAAACGATTGAAACCGGAAAACCGCAAGTCCCCACCCTACGAGAAGGAGTCTATTCTCAACTGCTGATGGACTTAGCCCATCAATCCCATGTTACTCAAAATTGGGTAGAAGTTCCTAATCATCACGACTGGTAATGGGTCAGACTTACAGAAAGAATAGCTGTAAGTCTTGACCAGAACTAATGACGCTTAGAGTTGAGGGATATAACTCTCTTTTTCCGGGACAGGAGTATATTCAGCGACAATTTGCCGAAACTCATCCCCATCAATAGTTTCCTTCTCAATCAACAAGTCTACTAGGCGATCGATCACATTCCGATTTTGGCGGATAATCTGCAAAGCCTGGTCATAACAATGTTCCACAATCGTCCGCACTTGAGCATCAATCCGAGCCGCAATTTCCTCAGAATACTCTGAGCGAGTCATCAAATCTCGCCCTAAGAACACCTCACCGGTTTGACTTTCCAAAGAAAGGGGCCCTAAATCGGACATTCCAAAACGAGTTACCATTTGACGAGCCATAGTAGTCACCTGCTGCAAATCACCGCCTGCACCCGTCGTTACTTCTGCCTCTCCAAAAATCACCGCTTCTGCGGCTCGCCCTCCCAGTGCGCCCGCAATCCGAGCCGTCAGTTGAGCGCGAGAAATCAGACTTTGTTCCTCACTTGGAGTAAACCAAGTTAAGCCTTGGGCTTGTCCTCTAGGAATGAGGGTTACTTTTTGCACCGGATCATGGTCTTTGAGTAAGGTGCCCACGATCGCATGACCCACCTCATGATAAGCAATTAGCCGTTTGCTCTTACCATCGACAAGGGGAGTACCTTCCATCCCGGCTACCACCCGATCAACCGCATCATCAATTTCCAGCATGGTAATCGCTTCTTTGCGCCGTCTAGCCGTGAGAATCGCCGCTTCATTGAGCAAATTCGCTAAATCCGCACCCGTAAAACCAGGAGTACGGCGAGCGATCGCTTTTAAGGACACTTCCGGAGCCAATTTCTTATTGCGCGCATGGACATCCAAAATTTCCAATCGTCCCTTAATATCTGGAGCATCTACCGTCACTTGCCGATCAAATCGACCCGGACGCAACAGAGCTTGATCCAATACATCCGGGCGGTTCGTTGCGGCAATAATAATAATCCCAGTATTCCCTTCAAACCCATCCATTTCCGTTAATAGTTGGTTCAAAGTTTGTTCCCGTTCATCATTACCACCACCGATACCAGCCCCCCGTTGCCGGCCGACGGCATCAATTTCATCAATAAAGATAATACAAGGAGCATTGTCTTTCGCCTTTTTGAACAAATCCCGGACTCGTGACGCTCCCACACCCACGAACATTTCTACGAACTCCGAACCAGAGATACTGAAGAAAGGGACTCCAGCTTCTCCAGCAATGGCCTTAGCCAACAGGGTTTTTCCTGTTCCTGGAGGGCCAACCAACAGAACCCCTTTAGGAATACGGGCTCCTACGGCTGTAAACCGTTCGGGTTTTTTGAGGAAGGTGACCACTTCTTGGAGTTCTTCTTTGGCTTCTTCAATGCCAGCCACATCATCAAACATTACGCCCGTTTTGGCTTCCATTTGAAATCTGGCTCTGGACTTGGCAAAATTCATGGCTTGTCCGGGACCACCGGGGACATTTCCCGAACGGCGGAAGAGGAAAAATAGCCCAGCAATTAGGAGTAGAGGAAAGACGAGATTACCGAGCAATCCCCAAATGGCTCCATCGTTGCGGGGGGGATGGATATCTAAGCTGATATGGGCTTGTCGCAAGCGGGCGATCACTTCTGGGGAGTTACCGGGGAGATCGACTCGCAAGCGCTGTAAAATATTATCTAGTTCAGGATCGACGGCTTCCACGATCGCCGTTCTTCCCCCTTCGTAGAGATCAACCTGAGTGACTCGACCGGCTTCTAGGTATTCAACGAAGCGGCCGTAGGTCATGCGGGTGGCGGCGGCGTTGCGCCCGGTATCCATCGCACTGGAGGTAAAGGCTCCTTGCCAAACGAAGAACCCAATCACTAGGGCGGGTAACGTCCACAGAAGGATGACTTTCCAAGATAATTTCATCTGATGAAGCTCTCTCTTAATCAATACACAACAGAATTTTTATGAGTCAGGTGCTGTCTTTGGGCGATCGCGAGAATGGAAAACCCACTCTTGAAGAATCTTAACTAAATTTAACGTAATTTTCAGAAATCGAGCAACGGGTGGTCTAGAAGACTACCCGTTACCCAGGGTTTCGTTTATAATAAAAAAGGGTCTAATGACCCCTCAAGACATTCTGGTGAGCAGTGGGCTCTTAGTTCAGTCGGATAGAACAACTGATTTCTAATCAGTGAGTCGGGGGTTCGAGTCCCTCAGGGCCCGTCAATCTACCCTTATGGTTTCAACACCCGCCCAAACCCTTATTGAGGACGGCGAGATTGAGACCGAGTTTTACTGCTCCCAGCCGTCTTACTACTCTTACTACTGGTTGCAGATTTCCCTTTAGGCGGAGGAGTGGAGGCAGCCGGAGGGGGAGCGTGGGTTTTGGTTTTAAACGTGACATTACTGCCCTCATTCAGTTGTTCTAACACCAGTAAGGGGGTGGGTTTTGCCTTCTGATCCCAGTGCAAATTCACTAATCGCCCTTGAATTGCCGGTTGCCAGTTGGGATCGGCATGGGGACTTAAATAAGTTTCAATACAATCAATGATATCCTGAATAGTTTTCGAGGTAGCTTGAGTCGGTAGACGAGTCATATTAATTTGAATCCGAAAGAGAACGCGCTTTTGAATCGTGGCTCCTTCTCCCGTTTCATAGGTGACATCAAAAGTCTCGCTGACTTGGCGAGCCGAAGCAGCAGTTTCCCCGATTTTGCCTTCTTTTGCCTGGGTGGGACGTAGGGCAATGGTGACTTTATCTTTCACCTTGACTTTAATTTGATTGACGATCGCAAAATGGAAGACCTCCTCATCCATTCGCATCCGCAGATAATCGAGGTTAAACTCTCGCGAATGGACCAAATCAGGATTAGTCTCCATTTTCGTAATCGTGCTTAACGCTAATTTCAACTTTTTTTGGAGTTCCTTATTTTTAAAGTCTTCAAATTTAACTTTTTTATTGGCCTTATCGATCTCAAGTTTGGCATATACGGCTCCTCCCACCAAGGCCATGAACAACACCCCCGACAAACCCATAAAGATCACAGGAGGGGGCCCTGAGGCCGGAGCCGGGGCAGCGCTGGTGGAGGCTTGAGCTATTGTAGGGGGAACAACAAGAATCTGATGCTGCATGGTCAATACCGACTAGAAGCTTTTTCTATTGTACGCTTTACTTCTTGATTCATTCCGTCTTCCCAGCCCCTGATTGCAGGGATTATGGATAGTTTAGCACAGGGGGTATCACTGAATCCATCGGGCGCGATAGCTGCGAGCATCAATATGACTAATGTAGGGATATTTGTGATATCGACCTAAGCCGCCTGGCCACCAGGGGTCGAGGAACCAGTAGATCTGATTGCCGGTGAGACCATCACAGTAGAAGTCAATGGCATCGCCAACAATGTGGCGACTGTTGGAGACTCCGCCGACGCGACGGTTGATGTCGGCGGGACGATACCAACTGGTAATGGTGAAGGGACGACCGAGGCGATCGCGGGCCTGTTGGGCTAAAACCGCAATGCGGATGATCGCATTCACCGTGTCTTGATTGGGAGGGAGGCGAGTGCCGCCGTGGGTAGCTTCGGCCCAAGTAAAATAGCCTCCTGGTATAATGGCGGCATGGAGTTGGATATTGTCAGGAGTCCAGCGATCGGGGCGGCGAGGTAATACAATGGGGCCGGGTTGGCGAGGGGCATCGGGACTATTGCGATGAACACCATTCATGCGTTTTAAGTCTTCAAAGAGGGTATAGATGGCGATTTCCCGTGAGTCTAGTTCTCGCCACAGTTGTACCATCCGAATCAAGGCGTTGCGCTGATGTTCTGCCTCTGTGTAAATAAAGGGGACTTGTCTGATAAAGGAAAGGAGTTCCCGATCCAGTTGGGCTGCGGTATTGGCGAGGCTATGGGGATCGGTGGTTCCAGTTTTGAGGGTTTTTACGTCGAGTCCCAAGGCGGCTAAGGCAGCGGTTCGGGAAGAGAGTTGGCGCCAAAGGCGGAAGGCTTCAGTGAGGGCTTGACGCTGGTAGCCTCGTCCTGTGTAGTGTTGGGGCACCCGTTGGCTAAAGGCCATGAGGGCTGGATCGAGGTAGGATAGGGCGGGTTGGGGGGAGGTGTCTTTTTCTAGGGAGGCGATCGCCGCTTCTCGCGAGTCTAAGTTGCGCCATAATTGGGTGAGACGGATCAGGCTCTCTCGCTGATGGGGATAGCCCAGGTAGTTGGGGGACAAACGACTGATAAAGTCTAGCAGAGGGGGATCTAGCTGGCTTTCTTCCCATTGGGAGAGGGAGGTGGAGGTGCTGGCGGGGGTGGTGAGGGCAGCGATCGCCTCTTCTCTTGAATCCAGATTACGCCAAATGCGGAAGACTTCGATCAGACCATCCCGTTGATGGGGAAGGCCTTGATAGAATTGGGGGATTCTCTCCACTAGAGACAGGAGGGCTACATCCAGATAGGCCAGATTGGAGGGGAGTTTTTCTAGGTTGTAGTCGGTTTGTAGATCTAGGAGATAGCTTTGATAGAGTTTTTGGCGATCGCATGGCTCTAGGCGGGCGGCTTTTTGATCTTCCGGGCCAGGAGAGTATCCTTGAGCCACTTGCTCGATCAATTTGTTGCTATACTGACCGCGACTGGAATCCCATAGGTCATCACTTTGCCATCCTTGGGCGATTAAGCGATCGGTAAGAGCGCGAAGGGTATTGGCTGCATAGATGACCTGACCATTGAAGCTATCTACAGAAGCCAGAGGAATGCGGTTGGCGGGAGCAATCCCTAATCCCGTTTCGCCATCTTGGAGTTGGGGTTTCTTTTGTACTTCATAGAGTCCTGCCAAAATGGATTTATGAATCCCTACCCGTTCCGATTCTAGGGTATACAGGGCATTACGCTGATCTGGAGATAGTCGGGTCATGGGTGCCCTCTGGCCTTAATCATCTAAGAAAACTATGGGTATTATATTATTGCTCTGACGGGCCAGGGAGCGATACTCCTACTACTTGACCAAATCAGGAAAACATTCTCGCACCGCCGGATGCACTAAGTGATGATCTTGAACATTTACTCCCTTGGCTAAGGCTGGATTTTGTTTGAGGGCCCCGACTCCCGCATTAGCTAATTGGAGGACATAGGGTAAGGTGGCGTTATTTAAGGCACCAGTCGCTGTCCAGGGAACAGCTCCTGGCATATTGGGGACTCCGTAATGTACCACTCCCTCTTCCACGTAGACGGGTTGGGTATGGGAGGTAGGACGCAACGTCTCGATACATCCCCCTTGATCGACGGAGACATCTATTAAGACAGATCCTGGTTTCATCCGACCCACTAACCCACGGGAAACTAACTGGGGCGCACGACGACCGAGTACGAGGACTGCTCCAATGAGTAAATCCGCTTGGGGAACTACTCGTTCAATTTGGGCGGAATTGCTGTAAAGCAGTTCTACTCTCGATCCAAACAGGATTTCTAGTTCGGCTAATCGCTCGACGTTAATGTCTAAAACTTGGACTTTTGCGCCCATTCCTAGGGCGATACGGGCGGCTTCTGTGCCTACCACGCCGCCACCGAGGATGACGACTTGTCCGGGACTGACTCCTGGGATTCCGCCGAGGAGCACTCCTCTACCTCCTTGTTGTCGCTCTAGAAAGCGAGCCCCAAATTGCACCGATAGGCGACCGGCAATGATGCTCATGGGGGTGAGCAGGGGGAGGCGACTGTTGGGGAGTTCGACGGTTTCATAGGCGATCGCCAATGTACCGGTTTTGAGCAGTTGCTCGGTGAGGGGGCGATTGGCGGCTAAATGTAAATAGGTAAATAGTAATTGCCCATCTTGCAAATACCCATATTCTGAGGGGAGGGGTTCCTTTACCTTTACCACCAACTCCTGATTCCAGGCTCTTTCAGTGCTAGAGACGATCTCAGCGCCCACCTCCAGATAATCGGTGTCGGTGAATCCGGCTCCCATCCCTGCTTCTGTTTCGACAAATACCTGATGACCACGTTCGCATAACACCCGCACACTACTGGGCGTGAGACCAACCCGAAACTCTTGGTCTTTCCTCTCTTTGGGAACTCCGATGTCCATTTGCCTTACAATCAATGACAATAGTTAACAATTCTAAACTTAATTGACTCATCGATCTGGACTTATGACTGAATCTTCTTCTCCTGTGACGATGCAACCCCAACGCACGCCTAAACTCTCTGAACCGAAACTGGGCTTTAATGATTATGCCGAGCGCTTGAATGGTCGGGCGGCGATGGTGGGTTTTATAATCACTTTGGTGATTGAGTATGTGACTGGGCAAGGGGTTCTGGCTTGGCTGGGGTTAACCTAGGGCTAGGGGTTCTTTAGGGGCGATCGCCAAGGGAGCCATCTGAATTTCAATGTTGACGTTCGGCTGGTGCGTTAGTTAACTCTTGCACAGAATATGTCTGTAGAGGCAAACGGCCGTTCGCCCCTACAATATAGAATTTTAAATCATCAATTCTCTAAACTCTCGCTTCTTCCTTCACCAATTTCTCCCAACCCAAATCCTTCAAATTATGATTCCGGCGTAGGGGACGAGTGACTAATTCGAGGATGTCGCGGGTATTAGTAAAGCCGTGAATTTGGGCAAAGGTAAACTCAACTGACCATTTGGTGGTAATTCCCCGTGCTTCTAAGGGGTTGGCGTGAGCCATGCCGGTAATTACGAGGTCGGGTTTTAGATCGTAAATGCGTTGAATTTGATTGTAATTATCGGGTTTTTCGACAATTCTGGGAAGAGGTGCGCCCATATCTTGACAGGTTTTTTCGAGGAGTTCTAATTCGGCTCCTTGGTAGCGCTTATCCATGTAGGGAATGCCGATTTCATGGACTATCATACCGCAGCGAATCAGAAACCGAGCTTGGGAAATTTCCAGCAGATTATCGCCCATGAAAAAGACGGATTTGCCGCGAATGAGTTGGACGTAATCTTCTACGCTGTCCCAAATTTGTTGTTCCCGTTATGCTAATCCTTTGGGTTCGATATTAAAGACGGAACAAATCTTTTCAATCCAGGCTCTGGTTCCATCTGGCCCAATTGGGAAGGGTGCGCCAATGAGTTTGCATTTGCGCCGACGCATAAGGGTGGTGGCAGTGCGGGAGAGGAAGGGGTTGACTCCTGCGACATAGTAGCCTTCTTCTAAAATGGGTAATTCGGTATAGCGTTTGGCGGGTAGCCAGCCGGAAACTTTGATGCCTTGGCGCTTTAATTCTAGGGTGAGTTGGGTGACGATGGGATCGGGTACGGAGCCAAAGAGGACGAGGGGGGGATGGTTGATGTATTCAGATTCTTCTTGGGCAACTTCTTCTTTTTTCTTGCCGAAGGTGAGTAGGCGTTGGATGGCGTTGCGCTCTTCTTTTTCTTCGGGTTGGGTGGCGGGTTGGGTGGGGCAGCGGGCTGCCATGGCGGCGAGTACGGTGTCTTCGCCTTGGGTGAAGGCGTAGTCTAAGCCGTTGGCGCGGGCGACGACGATGGGAATGCCGATTTCGGCTTCGAGTTTGGGGGCTAGGCCTTCTAGATCCATTTTAATGATTTCGGTGGTGCAGGTGCCGATCCAAACGATGACGGAGGGGTTGCGATCGCGCTTAATCTGTAAGCATAATCGTTTTAACTCAGCATAATCATTCAATTGTGCCGAAATATCGCCTTCTTCCAACTGGGCCATCGCGTAGCGAGGTTCCGCAAAAATCATTACCCCCATCGCATTTTGGAGAAAATAGCCACAAGTTTTTGTCCCAATCACCAAGAAAAAACTATCCTCAATTTTCTGATATAGCCAAGCCACACAGCTAATGGGACAAAAGGTATGATAATTACCCGTTTCGCAGTCAAAGTTGAGAGAGGAAGGTTGAGATTGTGCAACAGTCATAACAACAAACCGGTTGGTAAATGGATATAAACATCACAAAGCATCATCAGTATCTGGTAACAAACGAGAAACGCCCGTTTGTTGTCCTGGAGAAGGAATTGCTGGCGGTTCCCCATGAGGATTTAATTCTCGTTCCGGATCAAAATTTAACCCCAATACTTCTACCAGCGCATCTTCATCAGAATTTAGCTTGAAAAAGGGAACCATTAAATTGCCTAATTTGGGTTCTAAGGCATTCACTACCCCTAAAATTAGGGAAGACACTGGTCTTCGTCCCCCGTCTGGGGTTTTGTAAGACTTCACTTGCATTTGCAGCAGCAGCCATCCTTTGTTGGCTTGAAAGTAGTCCAGCCATTTTTGGCGGATGGAAGCGGTAAAGTTATCGAAAAAAGCCATAGTCACGGTTCGCGGTTATCCAATGCAAGGGTATCGTTGAGCCATGATACTGTGTTTCTGACCAGACTGGGGCAAATGCCCTATACCATCATTAATTCCAGTTCTTCTGCTTCAGTTTTCAGTGCTTCTTGGGGTGGATTGAGATAAAAGTCAGAGAGTAGGGAAAAGAGTTCTCTATCGGCAGCGTCTTTGGGAACGACTCCTTCAGGGCGAGCCAGAATTTGATCGGCGATGTTGAGATAATAGTTGGCTACTGGTTCTAGAGTGGGATCTGTTTCTGCCATTTCAAAGATGGTTTTGCCTTTGACGCGGGAAATACGAATATCTTCGATCAGGGGTAGGATTTCCAACACGGGCATGGGGACAGCTTGCACATATTTATCAATTAAGTCTCGTTTGGAGGTACGATTCCCAATTAATCCGGCTAACCGTAGGGGATGGGTTCTGGCTTTTTCGCGCACGGAGGCGGCGATGCGGTTGGCGGCAAAGAGGGCATCAAAGCCGTTGTCGGTGACGATCATACAGTAGTCGGAGTAGTTTAAGGGGGCAGCGAAGCCACCGCAGACTACGTCGCCGAGTACGTCGAAGAGGATGATGTCGTATTCGTCAAAGGCGTTAAGTTCTTTCAGTAGTTTTACGGTTTCACCAACGACATAACCGCCACATCCTGCACCGGCGGGAGGGCCCCCGGCTTCTACACAGTCTACGCCGCCATAGCCTTTGTAGATAACATCTTCGGGCCAGACATCTTCGTAGTGGTAGTCTTTCGACTGCAGAGTATCGATGATGGTGGGAATGAGAAACCCAGTGAGGGTGAATGTGCTGTCATGCTTGGGATCACAGCCGATTTGTAGGACTTTTTTGCCGCGTTTGGCAAGGGCAACGGAGATGTTGCAACTGGTGGTGGATTTGCCGATGCCACCTTTTCCGTAGACTGATAGTTTCATTGCGATCGCCTCTCCTTAAACTAATTCTCCTCGATTCTGGGGGATTTTTTCCCCTGCGATACTCCTGTCGAGTCGCTTCATGATCGCATTATTAACGAACTTTCCCCGAAATCCAAGTACCCCTAAGAACATATC
>CAZTRW010000084.1:0-16200 GCA_964616725.1 uncultured bacterium | reverse complement strand
CCGAAGCAGAACCCATTGCCCACTGGACATTTCCACCCCTTAGTTCTCCTCCCCTAGGGGGCTTATGTGCTGGTATTCCTATTCCCGAAATTGATCTGAAAATCCTCCCTGATACCTGGGGGAAACCCCTTTCCCCCTTTACCCCAGAAGCCTTTGCCGCCCAATGTCTACCACCAAATACCCCAGGAGAGATTGTTGTCAGTGGCAATCATGTCTTACCTGGCTATGTCAATGGAGTCGGAGATCAAGACACCAAGTTTCGCGTCGGGGATACCCCTTGGCATCGTACTGGAGATATAGGCTATCTCGATGCCCAGGGAAATCTGTGGCTGTTAGGGCGTGCCCGTGCTAAGATTGAGGATGGTAAAGGCATTCTCTATCCTTTAGCGGTAGAAGCCATTGCCCATCAGTTCCCAGAAGTCAACAGGGCGGCTTTAGTCCCTTACCAGGGGCAACGGTGGCTCATGGTAGAGTTGGTTCCAAGGATTAAGCATGATTCCAGTCTATTAGCGAGGTTAGAACAAGCGCTGGAGTGGGCAAAACTAGATCAAATGAGAATTTTGCCCAAAATCCCGGTTGACCGCCGCCACAACGCTAAAATAGATTATCCTGCCTTAGAAAAGCAGTTGCGATCGCGCTTAAAAGGATGGAGGTAAGCGGACTCGAACCGCTGACATCCTGCTTGCAAAGCAGGCGCTCTACCAACTGAGCTATACCCCCAGGAAGGGAATCGAAAATTAAAATACCCAACTTGATCTATTATACACATAAGACTTCATTTGAAAAGAGATTGTGCTGAAGTTTTTTGGGTAGATGACTATGACTGTTGTCGTTGCGGCATTTTACCAATTTTTTCCGTTTCCTGATTATGCAGAAAGGCGATCGCCACTCCTCTCAGTGTGCCAAGAGCAAGCCATCCAAGGAACCATCCTCCTAGCCAGAGAAGGCATCAACGGCACCATCGCCGGACCTCGCGGTGGGATAGATACTGTATTAGGCTATTTGCGATCCGATCCTCGCTTAACTCACTTAGAGGTAAAAGAGTCTACCGCCGCCACCTATCCCTTTGCGCGTCTGAAAATTCGGCTCAAGCAGGAAATTGTCACCTTCGGGAAACCAGAGGTTGAGCCACTCCAGCAGGTAGGAACCTATGTTAAACCTCAAGATTGGAACCAACTGATTCGCGATCCGGATGTAACAGTGATTGATGCTCGCAATGATTATGAAGTGGCGATCGGTTCCTTCCCAGGAGCCAAAAATCCCCAGACAGAATCGTTTCGGGAATTTCCTGACTATGTAAAACAACATCTCGATCCCCAAACCCATCCCAAAGTGGCAATGTTTTGCACAGGGGGCATTCGGTGCGAGAAAGCAACTGCTTTTATGCTCCAACAGGGATTTCAGGAAGT
This sequence comes from uncultured bacterium, assembly GCA_964616725.1. GTDB lineage: Bacteria > Cyanobacteriota > Cyanobacteriia > Cyanobacteriales > Desertifilaceae > Roseofilum. Next base: position 14,791 of record CAZTRW010000084.1, on the reverse strand, counting down.
CTATCACCTACAAGGGGGAATCCTAACATACTTGGCAGAAATTCCGGATCACGAGAGTCTCTGGGAAGGAGAATGTTTTGTTTTCGATCAACGCATTGCTGTCAAACAGGGTTTAGCCCCTGGCAGTTATCAGTTATGTAATGTTTGTGGCTATCCCATTCCTAAGTCGTCAGCAGGAGGGTTTGAGAATCAAGAAGAAAGGGATTGTCCTCGCTGTCAACGACTAGGAAAACAAGGGATAACAAATAAACAAAACCCATCCGCCCACGAAGAAAATGCCGAATAACCATAATAGGAACGGAAGAGACCATTTAATCTCGAAAGATCCCAGTAGGGGAGTAGCAGAGATCAGTAACAGGATTACGAATACGGCAAATAAGAGGGCGATCGAGGTGGGATTGATAGCCATAGAGTTAGATCGGTATGATACCTTACCACAATAGCATTACCCTTAGAAAAGAGAGTCCCCTTCTGTCCACTGGAAGAAGGGGAGAAGGGAGTTTATCCTTGATGAGCTGCCCAATAAACTAATTGGCCGAGTTTTTGGCGTAGAGTTTCCAGTCCGAGGCGATCGCTAGCGGAAATAAACAGGGCTTCAGGATAGGCTTCTTGGGCTAAAGCCAAGGTATCACTATCCACTTGGTCAATTTTATTGAATACAGTCAAAGTGGGACAAGGAGTGATCGCCAATTCTGCTAACAAATCTGTCACCGACTGCATCTGTGCTTCCCAAGCCGGATGGGAAAGATCAACCAAATGTAACAAAGCATCCGCTTCCGTGACCTCTTCCAAGGTAGCGCGAAAGGCATCTACCAAAGGCGGAGGCAGTTCATGAATAAAGCCCACGGTATCGGTGAGCAGAATAGTTTGCAACTCTCCCGTAAGGGGATGGGGAACGCTTAACCGGCGAGTGGTAGCATCTAGGGTGGCAAACCATTGATCGGCCGTATACACAGCCGCGTGAGTGAGAGTATTGAGTAAAGTCGATTTCCCGGCGTTAGTGTAGCCAACAATGGCGATCGCCAAAATTTCCCGATACTGACGCTGATGGCGCAAACGCCCCCGATGGGCCTGAAGTTCATTCACTTCCCGTTGCAATCGTGACAAGCGCCGAGCGATCACTCGCCGTTCCGTTTCCAGTTTCGTTTCCCCTGGACCTCTGGTACCAATCCCTCCCCCCAACCGGGACATCATTTGACCCCGGCCGGTCAGTCGGGGGAGCATATATTCCAGTTGGGCCAATTCTACCTGAAGTTTCCCGGCCCGAGACTGGGCCCGTTGAGCGAAAATATCCAGGATAATTTCGGTTCGATCTAGCACTCGCATTCCCGTTTGGGTTTCTAAGTTGCGAACCTGGGCGGGGGATAAATCGCGATCAAACACCACTAAAGTTGCCCCTAAAGTTTGGGCGGCTAAGGCGATTTCCTCGACCTTACCAGGGCCGACAACGGTGTGGGGGTGAGGCTGCGATCGCCGCTGTTGCACCGTCTCTAAGACCTCTCCACCCGCTGTTTCCACCAAGCGCCTTAGTTCTTCCAGCCCTTCCGAAAACCGTTCTGGAGTCACCCGGTCAGTTTTTAAACCCACCAACAGCACCCGATCTTGGGTAGAATCTACGGTCTTGCCCTCAGTGTCCCGTTGAAACTCATGTTCCAGATTTTCTACCAAGTCCAGAAAATCTTGGTTCGTCAGCTCATCTAAACTCACTTCTGGGGATAGAGTCCAATTCTGAGGATCGGGGATCAAATGAGCCAGATAGGACGATTTCACATAACCGGTGGCCCCTTTTCCCGTCCGATAGGCTCCGCCCCCCGTGAGGGTTAAAACCGCTAAGGCATCTAACCGCTGCAACACCATTGCAGTTAGGGCTGATTTATGGGGAGGAGTCTGATGCAGTTGGGTAGCAATACAGCGAATACCGCTCAACCGCTCCCTGCCATATCGAGGGATTTCCAGGGGAGGGATTTGGGTTTGATGGGGAGTGCCCACACCCACGCGGATCACCTGGCCACGACGGTTGATGTAACTACAGACGGGTTGATTAATTTCCGAACTGATGGCGGCAACGCGCTGGGCAAATTCCGAGGTCATGAGGCGATCGCCCGGTAACCGTTGATGATACAGCCGTTGCAACTGCTTGAGTTGACTAGGCTTTAATCCTTGAATGTTGCCATAAATAGTATCGATAGGCCAACCTCCTAGAAGACGCTGACTTAGGTTTGCATTGAATTTACCGGCATCGGCATAACACGATTGTACTGAGCGAGCGTTCCTTCTCCTTCCCCTGCCGTAGAGAAGTTATAAACGGATTTCGATCAATTGCCCTGGCTCAATGGTAATCAGCCCATTTTGGAAAGGAAAAGGAGCCGATTGAGCCTGAATTGCCACAGTCCGATTTTCCCCAAGGAGCACGATCGCCTGGGCCAAAAAACGACATTCTACCCCTTGGGTTTCAAACCGACCAATCACTGGAGTGTTCATCGGCAACAGAATTTCTCCTTGTGCATTTTGCACCGCTTGATCCAACAAGAGAACTTCCTGCAAGGGCGCACCTGGCTCCAGCACTAAAACCGATTCTCCCGGATAGCGCAATTTTAAGACAGTGCCAGAGGGAAACCCGCCTAGAGACAGGCTTTGCTGCGCCAGAGTTCTGCCGGGGCTAAAGGAAGGCAATGGCTGTCCAAACTCCAGGGCGGGAATGACGCTTGACCGAATTGGCGGCGGCGGGTTAGAGACCCGCTCACTACTCCTTGGGGTTGTCACTTTCGGGGGGTTATTGGTTCTGATGCCCAGTAAATTGGGACGAGTTTCTACAGAAGCGGGTTGGGTAGAAAGAGCGGCAGCAGAAGCGCCAGGGGTTGGTTCTTCATTCCCCATCAGCGGAGATGCTCTGTGAGGATAGAGGGGAGGAACTTTTACCGTGGGTTGATTGCCCTGGGTGGCAAAGGTTGGGGGAGGTAAATTCAGTGAGGTTACGGAGGTTTCTCCGGCAATTACGGGACGGATCACTAAGCGATAGAGACCATTTTCGCCAACCAGAGATTGAATTTGAACGGGTTGGGGTGCAAGGGTTATCCCAGGAGCGAGTTCTAAAATTAACCGGGTGACTTGTCCCTGAGAGCGATCTAGGGAAATTTGTCGGATAGCTCCAGAGTAAAATTGGGGGGGGACAGCAGAGGCAATGGCGGTATCGGGTAGGTCAAGAATAATTCTTAAGGGATCGGACAAAATGAAGTAGCGGGGGGTAATTTCGCCCTCGATGGTTAGTTCTAATTGGGTTTTGAGGGGGTCAAATTGCCAGGCGGTTAACTCGGCTCCGAGGCTACGCAGGGGATGGGTAAGCAGGAGCAAACAGGCGATCGCCCCAGTGAGTGTTCCCTTGGTTTTATCCCTCGATTGGATGTGTCTGTAATTCATATCACACTTTTCTCTCCAAAAAATCACAACCAGACCGAAAAAGTATCACATCAAGATTTTATAAATTCTTTGATACTGAATAAGTAGAGCCGCGTAATCCTAGGAGGGAAACAAGGTCATGTACTTGTACGAATACCATCCTAAAACTGAAAAAAAAGTCACGCCCATCACAGGGAGCGATGCTTGTTTCCTGTCCTCCTCTGGCTTGAGCACTCAGATGAATGAGACTGCCGGTGGTGATCCCCCCCCAAATCCTCCCCATTCTCCTCAGAATATTCGTCATAGCTTGGTGAAACGGACACAGCAATTCGCCCAAGCCAGTTTAGAATTAGCCTCAGAAGTGACTAAGCGCAAGCAGATGGAAGTCACCTTGACAGCCACTGAGGAAAAATATCGCTTGATGTTTGAAAATGCCATCAAAGGTATTTTTCAAATCACTCCAGAAGGGAGATTAATCAGTGCCAACCCAGCCTTAGCTCGCCTCTATGGTTATGCCACGGTGGAGAGCCTGATGATAGAACTAACTAACATTAGAGATCTTTATAGCGATCGCCATCGTCATTCCCAGTTGGTGGAGTGGATCGCGGAGAAAGGCTCAGTTCAAGGTTTTGAATCTCAAATCTGCCGCCCTGATGGCCAACTGATTTGGATTTCTGAAACAGCCAGAGCCGTCAGAGATGAGCAGGGGACTTTTCTCTACTATGAAGGCATGGTAGAGGACATTAGCGATCGCAAGCAAGCAGAATTATCCCTCAAAGCCTCAGAAGCCTCCTACAAACAACAAGCAGAGAGCCTTCAACAAGCCTTTGCCCAACTCCAACTCACCCAAGGACAACTCATCCAACAAGAAAAAATGTCCTCTCTCGGACAGCTAATTGCTGGAGTCGCTCACGAAATTAACAACCCCGTCAGTTTTGTTTGCGGTAACCTCAACCATGCGATCGCATACACTCAAGATCTCTTGCACCTCGTCTCTCTTTACCAAACCCACTATCCTCAACCCGTCGCAGAAATTCAAGACGTTGCCGCAGAAATTGATATCGAATTTCTCGCGCAAGACTTGCCCCAAGTGCTCGGTTCCATGGAAGTCGGCGCTAACCGCATTCGCCAACTCGTTGCCAGTTTACGCCATTTTTCTAGAGGAGATCACCAAAACCCAGAACCCGTCAATCTTCATGAAGGATTAGACAGTACCTTAATGATTTTGCACAATCGCTTGAAAGCCAGAGGAAATCATCCCGAAATTAAAATTGATAAACACTACGGCACTATTCCAGAAATTCTTGGCTATGGGGGACAATTAAATCAAGTCTTTATGAATCTACTCAGCAATGCTATTGATGCCATTGAAGAAACCCTGGCTTTACCTAACCCTCCCACTGAGGCACCAGCCATTAACATCACTACTACCCAGCTCAACTCAGAAACCGTGGAAATTCGCATCAGTGATAATGGCATGGGAATGACTCCTGAAGTCTATTCCCGACTATTTGAAACGTTCTTTACTACCAAACCTGTGGGTAAAGGCACCGGTTTAGGACTGTCCATTAGCCGTCAGATTATTGTCGCCAAACATCGGGGTGAGTTACGATGCGAATCGACATTCGGTAAGGGGACTACTTTTATCATTCAATTGCCCATCGCACCACCCCCTACCCCTCCAAGGAGGGGAGAATCGGGCATGAGAGTGACTTCCTGTGAATCCATAGACCAATGATGAATAGCCTCCAATGGAGCATTGTGGCAGCGGCACCCGACATTCATGGTTCATGGGTGACTGACTACAGCGCTTTACACTATATTAATGGACAGTAGGTGTTGATCCCCCCAACCCCCCTTTTTTAAGGGGGATCGAGATGTCCCTCGAAAGATCGAAAAGTGCTGTATCGCTGAAATGAACAAGCGAATAGGATTCGCCCTTCACGGTTCTTTTCTTCATTCCTAGAGCAAAACGAAAAAACGCTATAATAAACATTCAGTGTTGCCGATCGCAGGTTTTTTCACCAATACCATGGATAATGAAAATCAAGTTTCAATTTGCCATTATCAGTGATTTACATATCGCTCTTCCCCATACCATTTGGGATCACCCCAAGCGATTTCATCTCGTAGAATTAAGTATTCCCGCTTTAGAATCAGCTTTGCAACACCTGAGTTATCTGCATCTGGATTTTCTCCTGATACCAGGAGATTTAACTCAGCATGGAGAACCAGAAAACCATCAGTGGTTACAACAGCGCTTATCCCAACTTCCTTATCCTGTTTATGTAATTCCGGGAAATCACGATATCCCCTCTGCCTTAGCTCAGGAAAAGTCAATTGGTCAGGCGGAATTCCCTCATTATTATCATCAATTTGGGTATGGCGATCGCACTCAAACAGACTATACTTGTGAACTCCTGCCAGGAGTCCGACTGATTGGATTAGATTCTAATGAATTTGATGCCGAAGGTCATCAGTTAAGCTATGGCTATCTCAACGAGCAACAATTTGCCTGGTTAGAACAGGTTTTAGCAACTACAGATGAACCGCTGCGTTTGGTGATGATTCATCATAATGTGATTGAACATTTACCAGATCAAAGGAATCATGGTTTAGGCCAAAGATACATGGTGAAAAATGGCGATCACTTAATTAAAATGCTACAAGCGGCAGGCATTCATTTATTATTCACAGGACATTTGCACGTCCAAGATATTGCTCAACAAGGAAATCTCTACGAAATCACCACCGGCTCTTTAGTGAGTTATCCCCATCCCTATCGCACCCTCCAAATCGATCATCACAGAGGGGAAAAAACCACTGTCAAAATCCAATCCCATTGGATTAAACAGCTACCCGGTTGGTCAAATTTAGCAGAATTTTCGCGGGAATGGATGGGAGAGCGATCGCGCCCTTTCATGACACGCCTGCTCACTGAATCTCCTTGCCATTTAACCACCATAGAAGCAGAATCTTTAGTGGATTCCCTACGCTACTTTTGGGCAGATATTGCCCAAGGCGATAGCCAATTTCACTTTCCCCACTTCCCCGAAACACTGCGTCAGTATTTTGAAAGCTTCAGTGCCCATCCTCAATTAGGGGATAATCACACCACACTTCAATTCTAACGACCCCAGGGCGAAACGCCATCAAACCTAATTTACCGAAGCATTTGCCATCGGGATGACAGGATTTGAACCTGCGGCCCCCTCGTCCCGAACGAGGTGCGCTACCAAGCTGCGCTACATCCCGATACTATCACCTATCTTTCCGAATCATAGCATTAGATCGGCCCATTAAAGCATAATCTTCTCCAACAGATATAGGCTAAAATCAGTAAGCGGTTGTAAAAATCTCCAAAAACAGTGACCATTAAACCAGAGTGGCTACGGGTAAAAGCTCCTCAATGGGAGCGAGTCGGTGCAGTCAAGGCAATGCTTCGAGATTTGGGCTTAAACACTGTTTGCGAAGAAGCCTCCTGTCCCAATATCGGTGAATGTTTCCACGCAGGCACAGCCACATTTCTCATTATGGGGCCCGCTTGTACTCGCGCCTGTCCCTACTGTGATATTGATTTTGAGAAAAAACCCAAACCTCTCGATCCAACTGAACCCCAGCGATTGGCTCAAGCGGTACAACGGTTAGGACTCAAGCACGTGGTAATTACCTCTGTCAACCGGGATGACTTGCCCGATGGAGGCGCACAACAGTTTGTCGGCTGTATCGAGGCGATTCGGACACTGATGCCTCAAACAACTATTGAGGTATTGATTCCAGATCTTTGCGGCAATTGGGAGGCTCTGGCGCGAATTTTGACGATCTCTCCTGAAGTGCTTAATCATAATACGGAAACCGTGCCCAGGTTATATCGGCGCGTGCGCCCCCAAGGAGACTATCAGCGTTCTCTAGAGTTACTGAGGCGATCGCGACAACTGGCTCCTCAAATCTACATCAAATCAGGAATTATGGTCGGATTAGGTGAAACCGATACAGAAGTGCGCCAAGTAATGCAAGACTTACGGCAAGTAGATTGTCAAATTCTCACCATCGGTCAATATCTTCAGCCCACTCCCAAACATTTCCCTCTAGCTCGGTTTGTCACCCCTCCAGAATTTGACGCTTGGCAAAAATTAGGCGAATCTTTAGGATTTTTGCAAGTAGTCTCTTCACCGCTGACACGCAGTTCTTATCATGCTGAACAAGTGCAAGCCTTATTTGCTCAAAATGAGCACAGAGCACAATCTCTCCTATGAGGATCGTTTCTGAAGCTGAAGAGATACAACCGGGGATTGATGTGCTTCCCGCGCTACTCGCACCAACATTCCTGCTGTTAATAGGCTGGCAATCATGGAGTTGCCTCCATAACTAAACATCGGTAAAGGTAAGCCTGTCGTCGGTAAAGCACCAGTGGCTACCCCAATATTAATCAGGGATTGTCCCACTAATAGAAAAGTGGCTCCGATCGCTACCAATCGATGTAGCTTATTTCTACACTTCAGGGCAACGATTAAACCCAGAGTAGCGTATAACATCAGCATCAGTAAAAACAGCAGACTGCCAACAAATCCAAACTCTTCTGCGTATACCGCAAAAATAAAATCCGTGTATTGAATGGGGAGGTAGAACCATTTTTGGTGGGATAGTCCTAATCCTGTCCCCCAAATCCCCCCTGAGCCGATTGCTAATAAACTTTGAATCAGTTGATAGCCGTCAGCCGCTGGATCAGCCCAAGGGTTTAAAAACGCCATGATCCTGCGTCGCTGATACTCATTAACGCTGAGACTCAATCCTCCCAGAATCAATCCCGTACCGCCCGTGACTAATAGAGAACGATAGGATAAACCTGCCCCAATGGCGATCGCAAATAAAGTCATCCCACAAAAAGCTGCCGTACTTAGATTCGGTTGCAGCAAAATACCCACCAAGACAGCCACAAAAACCCCTAACCATCGCCAACGCAGATGGGGCTTTAACGACGGCCATAATCCAAACACCCTCGCCCCTTGTAACACCAGAAAGGGCTTAATTAACTCTGACGGTTGTAAGGGAAATGCACCTAAGAATAACCAGCGAGTCGCTCCATTGATCGTCGTTCCTAAGCCGGGAATAATGGTTACCCCGATCAGCCCTAGACCTACCCATACCACCCCTTGAGCCATATTAAACAGCGATCGCAACGGCACATGAACCACAATATTGAAACCAATCAAACCCAAAATCGCCCAAGCCAACTGCCGCTTTACATAATAAAACCCATCCCCATAATAAGTATTAGCCAAAGGATAGGACGCCGAAAAGAGCATAATCAACCCCACTGCAACCCACAGCAGCGTTAGCCACCGTAACAGTCTCGCCGACATCGCCCAATCCTGTACCGAACGATCAAAAAAAGGAAATAACTGGTGAAGTTTCAAAAGGCTTAACCTCAACACAGAGCACCTGCAGCACCTTAACAAACAAAAAAGCAAAAGTAAAGTTTCTCTCCTTACTCTTGCTTACGCTGAAAACCTTTTTTTCCTACAGCAACCCCGTGTTAGCTCCTGCCTTTCCCGTAGCCAACTCCACCTTCAGGATTTTGCCACCCATTTTCATAATCCGTTGCTGCTCGCGAAACCAATTATCATAAGGAACTAACTTAGTAAAGTAAGTATTTTGGAGTTCTCTCTGAGTCCGAATTCTGCTCAAGCTCGGAACACAAGCCGTCACCTTAAACATCCGCATGGGTTAATTTCTCCTCTTGTCATTCTGTAGAATCTCAGAAAAAATGCTATCAAAACTTTTTTACTTGATCATCACTCAAGTCTGGGAGTCAAGAATCAATTCTAGACCATTCTCATCAGTTTTTCCCTGCAAACCACAGAGTCAACCCCAAAACAAACCCCATCGTCTAGATTTTCTAGATAGGCTTGTAACGGTCTAGAACTCACCCTAGACTTCCCAGACTCCACCTCTGAAGGCAGCTATAGACCACAGCCTTCAGTCTGAGCCTTTGAGTCTAGCTTAAGCCAGAGCAAATGTAATCAAAGTAAACGCCCATTTCTCTACCGGCATCAGCACCTACCAAACTAGCAGTTACGCCTTTCATTGCTTGAATTGCTTGTACCGTAGAAGATACAGGGACTCCCAAAGAACTGTAGGTTTCTTTCAAACCATTCAGAACCCGCTCATCTAGGATGGAGGGATCCCCCGCCAACATGGCATAGGTCGCATAGCGCAGATAGTAGTCCATATCACGGATACAAGCCGCATAGCGACGGGTGGTGTACATATTACCGCCAGGACGGGTAACATCGGAGTACAACAAAGCTTTAGCCACTGCTTCTTTCACAATGGTAGCGGCATTAGCGCTGATTGCCGTTGCTGCACGTACCCGTAAAGCTCCACTAGCGAAGTAGCCTTTCAGCTTGTCCAGAGCATTGGCATCCAGGTACTTCCCTTGAACGTCAGATGAATTGATAACAGCCGTAATTGCGTCTTGCATGGTTGTGTTCTTGATGAAGTTACTTACTTAACATTGTCGTTGGAGTTTTCGGACTAAGGTCCGACATGAAAGCACTCAAAATCTGATGCTTCTGCTAAAACTAGAGTCGTCTTAGGAAAGACCACCGGTCAAATAATCGAAGTAAGAACCAGCTTCAGCGGCATCTTCGCCAGACATCAGGGAAGAAGCTACTGCTTTCATACAACGGACACTTTCAGCCACAGCATCCAAAGAAGTTCCTAGAGATTTGTACATCTCTTTCGCTCCCACCAAACCAATTTCTTCGATGGGGGTAACATCACCCGCGACGATTCCGTAGGTGACTAGACGCAGGTAGTAGTCCATATCCCGCAGACAGGTGGCTGTCATTTCTTGGCCATAAGCATTTCCACCAGGGGAAACGACATCAGGGCGCTTTTGGAACAGTTGATCGCCAGCTTCTTTAACGATGCGCTCGCGGGAATCGGTCAGAATTTGAGCAATCCGCAGACGCTGTTCGCCAGAAGTTACAAAAGCTTTGATCCGATCTAGCTCACCTGGGCTGAGGTAACGAGCTTCAGCATCAGCATTCACGATGGATTTCGTGACGATACTCATGTTGTGGAGTCCTCCAAAATAGAAAATGTCACCAATTGGGTTTTATCGATGGCTTGCGCCAAGGGGTTCTGAGTCTATGACTCTAGGAGTTTTACCTTTTTTATGAACTGGTTTTTTGAACTGACCAAATCAATTTGGCTTAAAACCTAGCTTTTGACTCAGCGATCGCCGGATATCCTAGCACCGATGATTTTCATCTGTTCAATATCCGCCCGAACTCATTGTCAGGCATTGAGTTCACATCCTAAATAACTTCTTAATATTTTTTAACATTTCTCCTCATTTTCACCCCAACTCTCTCCCTCCCTAACCTTCTCTGAGTAGAAATGACCATGAGGGATCACCTCACGGACATTTCCTTTAGCGAACCAAAGCAACTAGGCAATTACCTGTTTCCTATACCGGCTCAAAGCTAGGAACCACAATCTCCTTACTTTGCTTCGTCAACTGGGTATACAGTTTCTCGGTATTCGGGAAATTAGCCGCAGGCATAGTATTGTAACGGCAATAAGGAACCGTATCCTCACCAAAGGCTTGCAGATACTCCATACTACTCACCACTGCTCCTACAAAGGCACGAATCCCCTGAGTAGACAAAATCTGGTTATATTTACGAATCTCTGCTTGATCCAAAGGCGCACGACCTAAGAAATGCTTAGTGCCCAACTCAATCACCTTCGTATTTGGATAGGGAGCATAAAACTCCTTGATATAGAGATCGGAACAACCCAAGCCTTCAATAAACTCCTTCACCGTAATCTCCCCATTACCCAAACGACTTTCCCAACCAGAAAACTCATTGGTAATCACATAAGGAGCCACATCCCGCTCAAACACCTGGCGATAGGCAGCACCAATCAGAGCCTTCAGAGCTACTTTATCCTCTAAGTTGGTCAGCTTAAAGACCTTACGCTGCTCCCGCTGCTTGCGAACCCCTTGGTTAATCCGCAGTTGCACATCAACCTCAGCACGAGCAGGAACAGCACCCAACTCAATAAACCGTGGGGTTTCTTCCGCCTTCACCAGTTGCCCCACCTCTTCGCGCAGAGTCCCCACGCGCAGGCTTCGTAGAGACAAACCAGCCGGAGTTAAATACCGCTCATAAGGAACCGTATCTTCCCCAAATGCTTGACTGTACTCCATTGAATCGACGATCGCATCAATCAGAGCATAAAAACCCTGCTTAGAACAAATATCAAAATACTTGTTCATCTCCTGACGGCCATAGGTAGGACGACCCAACAACCGACGATGGATATACTCTACTGCCTTCACGACATAGAGGGAACTCCAGTACATTTGGCGGAACACATCCGACTTCGCGAGAGCTTTCACAAACTCACGCACCGTAATATTCCCGTTTTCTAGACGAATTTCCATCACTTTCAGCCGTTGCCCCTCATAAACATCCCGGCCAAACACTTGTAAATAACAAGCGCGAATCACCGCTTGAGTGGAACTCTCAGAAAACTTGACATTAGTTCCGGCTTTCCGACTGGTAGTTCCTGGCAATTGATCCAGCTTAAATACTTTCGGGCCCAGACTTCCTGGTGCTTTCCCCCGTGCTGCCGGTGCCGACAGTTGGTTATCAATCCCTGCACCGCGACGAATCAGCAGACGGCGAGTATCCTTCCCAAAGGGGGCAGGACTGGCGCTGGGATTGCGAGTTTCTTTGGGGAAAATGGCTCCAAATTGAATTTCTAAGGGGTCATTGCCGGAGCCGTAAACGTGCTGATCGGGAAGGGGACGATTGTAGGCGGCAAAGGTGGTAATGAATTGGGGAACTTTGCGGAACGGTGCGCTGTATTTGAACAGATCTTGTTGGGGTCCCCAGTTACGGCATTCTTGAGCTTCTTGGCCTAAGCCCCGTAGGTAGGGGACTGTTTCTTCGCCAAAGTAGTCGGCGTATTCTTGGGAATCCACGAGAGCGCCTACGAGGGCGGGGAGTCCTCCTTCAGAGATAATCCCGAAGTATTTTTGAAATTCTTCTCGACTGGACAGTCCTCGACCGAGGATATGCCGGAAGGCTAGTTCGATGACGCGACTGTTGACAAAGGGTTGGTAGAACTGTTGCCGATAGAGGGGACTCAGGCAGAGACGGCGAACAAACTCTTTCATGGAGATGTCGCCATTTTTAACTTGAGATTCCAGATAGGAAAGGGACTGGGAGTAGGCGCGGGTGATATCGCGTTCAAAGATTTGCCGGTAGGCGGCTTTGACTACTTCTTGTTTTTCGGAACTGGATAGTCCGGGCTTCATCACAAATTTCTGCCGCCGTTCGGAGGCGTTGAAGTAAATTTGTGGCAGTTCTAGTCCTTGTTGATCGAGGGTAGGGCGTTGCCGTAGTTTGTTGGATGGAGTGGCGGCTTTGAATTCGCCAATGACGACCTCGAAGTATTGGGTGACAATTTCACTGGCTTCTGGGTCGTTTTTCACGTAGCCGATCGCCCCAGCTCGCATTTACTGGAGGGCGACGAGGGTGGCGGCACTGGAGCAGGCGTTTTCGATGATTTCCCGTAGCCCCCGCACGTTTACGGAGAGGATATTGGGATCTCCGGCCACGATCGCATAGGTGACATAGCGGAGGAACCAGCTTAAATCCCGTAGGGATTTGGTCATGTTTGCCGGACCATAACGGGAAACGTTAATGGGTCGGAATCCGGCGGGAATCGGGCCGCTCCCCCCAGCAAATAGGGATTGGACTCCTGATAAGATCCCACCACCGCTGTTTTCTTCTACGAAGGTGACGGTTCCTAAGGTGCGGCTGGATACTTGAGTTTGAGTGCCTTTGGCTCCTACCAAAATGGGTTCGGGTTCTCTGGGTTTTTCCAGGAAAGCCATGGGAGAACCGCCGGTGAAGATCCGGTTAGCGGCTCGTGAAACAATGAGTTCGGAGTTTTTGGTGAGGACTTCGGCGATCGCCAATCGCTTTAGACCGGATTCAAAATAGGTCGAAAGTTCACCGAGTTCAGTCCGCCCGAGGAAGCGGTCTTGCTGTTCGGCCACGGAAATCGTTGAAATGGCAACTGTCTGATACAGTTGGGGACGAGCAACGGAGCTGCCACCACTTGCCTTGATAGTCATGCGCTCTTCTTAGCTCCCTTTGGATGTTTACAGCAATTGGATTAAAGAGTTTTTGGCTCTCAGAGATTGACCCGGGGGACGAGATCGTAATCTGAGTCCTTTGGGGCTAGTCTCTGATGGCTATTGGTCTTTAGATTTTAAGGGTAGTCGGGGTTGACTTCCCTTTTTTATTAAAATGCGTAACGATTCTACATCATAGGTGATCGCCGTCCCCAGACTGAGAAAAAAGATAAGTTTTGTTACGTTATCAGGAAGTGTTAACGACTCCAGTCCCCCCATCAGCTTCCGATGACCAAATATTAGATAATCAAATCTGGCAAAACTCACCGATGCTCTCCTCCCCTATGTCAGATTCTCAAACCATCAGTCAAGCAGTCGCCCAACTCTACGATACCTATCCCTTTCCTCCCGAACCCTTGCTCGATGAACCCCCTCCAGGGTATAACTGGCGCTGGCATTGGCTCAGTGCCTATCAATTTTGCACGGGACGGAAACCGGCTCGCCCAGATATCCGCATTCTCGATGCTGGTTGTGGCACTGGGGTAAGCACGGAATATCTGGTTCACCTGAATCCCCAGGCAACTGTCGTGGGGATTGATCTGAGCTTGGGAGCCTTGTCAGTAGCCAAAGAACGATGCCAGCGCTCAGGAGCGCTGCGGGCCCAATTCCATCACCTGAGTTTGTATGATGCGGCTCAGTTACCGGGAGAATTTCATCTGATTAACTGTGTCGGGGTTCTCCATCACCTGCCCGATCCGATCCGAGGAATGCAAGCCTTAGCCTGTAAACTCGCCCCAGGAGGATTACTGCACATTTTTGTCTATGCTCTGTTGGGACGCTGGGAAATTCGGCTGATGCAACAGGCGATCGCCCTACTACAAGGTGATGGGCCAAGAGATTACACTGAAGGAGTAAAAATTGGACGTACCCTATTTTCTCTCCTACCCGAAGACAACCCCATCCTACAGCAAGAAAAACGCCGGTGGTCTCTAGAAAACCACCGAGACGAGTGCTTCGCTGATATGTACGTCCATCCCCAAGAAATTGACTACACCATCGATACCCTATTTGAACTAATTGATGCTTCTGGCTTAACCTTTGTCGGCTTTTCTAATCCCTCTTACTGGAATATTGAACGATTGTTAGGCACTTCCCCAGAACTGATGGCCAGAGTAGAAAAACTAAGCGATCGCCAACGCTATCGTCTCATAGAACTCCTCGATCCCCAAC
>CAZTRW010000083.1:0-16320 GCA_964616725.1 uncultured bacterium | reverse complement strand
GGTTTTTCTGGGCAGAAGTTAAGGTATTGACTCCAAACCCATAGCCACGATTTTCGGCAAAGCCTGCTCCTTCTCCTACGACACCGATATTTTCAAATTTACGGCGTTGTGCGCCACAGACGGGGCAGCGCCATCCTGCGGGTAACTCGCTAAAGGGAGTTCCTGGGGGGACTTGGCGTTTGCTGTCGCCTTTGTTTGGCTCATAGACATAGCCACAGGCACGACACTCATAGCGATCTAGTGCCGTTGTTGAAGGTGGCTGAGATGTTTCTGGGGTCTCAGAAGATCCGGTACTCATTACCCTGCAAGAACCTTGGGAGTTTTTATAGAAATCTTAAAATTTCTGTTAATTATTATGACATAGTTGGTGCTGGTCTTAAGATCGATTTTCTGGGGTAGGATCGGGACGTTGGGATTTTGGCCGCCATCCAGGATAGACTTTTTGGGGGACGCGGGCGATGACGAGAGCATCGTTTTGTACGTCTTTGGTAATGACGGAGCCTGCGCCGATGGTGACATCGGCGCCGATGGTGATGGGGGCAACGAGGACGCTGTTGGAGCCGGTTTTGGTGCGATCGCCAATGACGGTACGATGTTTTTGATAGCCATCGTAGTTGGCCGTGATCGTACCTGCGCCGATATTGACTTGTTGACCGAGTTGTGCATCTCCGATATAAGAGAGATGGGCGATATTGGTGCGATCGCCCACTTGAGAGTTTTTGATTTCTACAAAATTCCCAATCCGACAGCCAGTGCCTATCTCCGCATGGCCTCGTAAATGAGCATAGGGGCCAATACGAGTATGAGCTTTAATGACACTATCACTAATCACGGAAAATAGAACGGTCACTTGCTCTCCAATTTCACTATTCTCAATCAAACTGCCCGGTCCAATGCGACTTCCTGAGCAAATGACGGTATTCCCCCGTAAATGGGTTTGGGGTTCGATCACCACATCCGATTCTAGACTGACAGTATCATCGATGGTAATACTGTCGGGATCGACGAGGGTAACTCCAGCTTTCATCCACTGATCCTTGACTCGGTTTTGGAGAATCTGATAGGCAGTGGCTAATTGTTTGCGATCGTTAATCCCTAAGATTTCTTCATAATCTTCCACATCCACTGCCCTGACCTGCTCTAAGTAATTCACCGCATCTGTCAAATAATATTCTTGTTGGTCATTGGCAGCGGTTAACTGAGGCAATACTTGGGCGAGTTGCTCCCAGTTAAAACAGTATACTCCGGCATTAATGCGACGGTTTTGACGCTGGGCAGCAGTACAATCTCGGTCTTCCACAATTTGTTGCAGCCGATTATCGCTATCACAAAAGATTCGACCATACCCTTGGGGATGGGGATGGTGAGCCGTGAGGATAGTGGCTCCATTCTGTTGATCTTTATGGGTTTCGAGCAAGTGGCGTATGGTTTCTGGGCGCAGTAGGGGTACGTCTCCGTTTAAGACTAGGAGATCTCCAGTAAATCCGGCTAAATGGGGTAAAATTTGCTGTACAGCATGACCAGTACCGAGTTGCTGGGTTTGGGTAATAAACTCTAGTCCTGGGATATGGCTCAGAGCGTGCCTAACTGTCTCTGCACCGTATCCGACTATGACGAATTGACGCACAGGGGCGATCTGTTGACAACTGTCTAGGACTCGTTCGACAAGGGTTTTACCTCCTAGGGGATGTAGGACTTTGGGTAACTCGGATTTCATCCGGGTTCCTCGTCCTGCGGCTAAGATTGCTACGGCTACCATAATTAATCTACCAAACTACCGACAGGAGTATATCGCGGTTTTTTGCCAAAATTTTGATAGGTTGATAAAATTTTGATTCCTAGGGCGCTGTGGCTTTACAATACCAGAGAGGGAAAAAACCAGGCAGGATCGGGGATCAAAACGTTGGCAACTCCCTTGGGGCGATCAGCAATTGTCAAGTTGTTTAAAGTTTCTCATCCTTTTGTTTATCTGGGTTGAACCCCTGCGCTAAACTAAGCTTTGATCCAGTATGACGCTGGAACGTTAATGATCAAACTGTTGTTGGGAGTTATTATTCAATGTCTCATTCAGTAAAAATCTACGATACCTGCATTGGTTGCACCCAGTGCGTCCGTGCCTGTCCTTTAGATGTCCTGGAAATGGTTCCTTGGGATGGCTGCAAAGCAGGGCAAATTGCTGCTTCCCCCCGTACTGAAGACTGTGTGGGATGCAAGCGCTGTGAAACTGCCTGTCCTACCGACTTTTTGAGCATCCGGGTTTATCTGGGGGCTGAAACTACTCGGAGTATGGGTCTAGCTTATTAAAGTTTCTGGGGATTTTCCCTGTCTCGCGTCGGGAGTATGGGGAAATTCAGATTTAGGGGGAGTGATGCACTCCCTCTTTTTTGGTGCTATTTGTGGGTTAAATGGTTGAGTTGGCTAGGGTTTTGGGGTTTCTGGCGGTTGGGTGGCGATCGCCAAACGTGCTCCTGGGAGTTGTCTGAGATGATCCATTACGGTGACTACAGTGCCATGATCGATGCGGTGATCGGCATTGAGCACCACCAAGCTGACTCCTTTGGCTTGTATCTGCTCGCTCACCTCACCTTCTAAATTTTCTAAGGTAATGGGATTTTGATTCAAGGCTAAGTTACCTTGAGCATCAATGGAAATGGTAATGGGTTCTTGTTGTTGTACTTCCCCGGTAGTTGCTTGGGGTAAAGTTACGGGCAATCCCTCATTGCGGGTTAAAAATAATGTCCCCATCATCATAAAGGTCAAGACGGAAAAGATCACATCGATCATGGGTAAAATGTTAATCTGAGGGGGAAGATCTGGATCGTCATCGATTAAGTGCATGAGGGATTCCCAGACAGGGGTAAAAAATGGTGGGTGAGGAGATTGGTGTTTAGGGTTGTTGCGGAATAGTTTTTACCCATCCTCGTTTGATGGCATGACGGAGACGATCCCAAAGATCTACCTCTTCTTCCAGTTGAGAAGAAGCAATGGCGATCGCCAGTTGGTTATACTCTTCCACTGTAATTGAACCTGTCGTATAGACTTTCGAGAACTTTTCGACTAAATCCTCTTCCGAGAAGAGGTTAATATTGGACAGATCAACGGTACTCATCAGTGCATCTCCTCAGTAGAGAGTCTAACTGCAATTTTAGCACGATCCCCTAATTCTGGGCCGTTTCTTCAAGTTTTTTGAGTTTTTTAAACGTCTCAACTATATTTAATAAGTTTAATATTTTTTAAGCTTTTGTTACATCCCTCAATAGGCTCCCTTACGTTTTAAGACTACTTGAACTGTCTTCAGTAAAATTTCAAAATCTAGAGCTAAAGACCAATTGTTAATGTAAGACATATCCAGTTTAAACGCATCTTCAAAATTCTTAATATCCGATCGCCCGGACACTTGCCACAGTCCAGTAATGCCAGGAAGCACGTTATGACGCATATAGTGGTGTTCGGCAAACCCTTGAATATCTCGTAAGGGGAGGGGACGCGGTCCTACTAGACTCATTTCACCAATGAGCACATTAATAATTTGTGGTAATTCATCTAAACTGTAGCGACGGAGAAATTTACCGACTCTAGTGACGCGGGGGTCATCTTTCATTTTGAAGATCACACCGCCTTTAATTTCATTTTTTGCTTCTAGTTGTTTCATCAGTTGATCGGCATTAACGACCATGGTACGGTATTTCCAGACTTGGAAATGTCGTCCTCTCAGACCCATGCGAGTTTGTTTGAAAAAGATTGGCCCAGGGGAGTCAAGTTTAATGGCGATCGCCAGAGCAATAAACAGAGGACTTCCTAAGACTAAAATCAACACAGCCATCAACAGATCAAAACTGCGTTTCAGCCAAAAATCACTTCCCAATAAGGTCGGCGGTTGAAATTGAATACTCGGCATTCCCCCAATCATTTCAATTTTCGGATTATGATGAGGCACTTCTAGGCCAATAGGCAAAATTCTCAAAGAAATTCCGGCATTCTTCAAACTCCAGTACAAAGGCATCACATTGCCGACTAAATTCCAGGAACAAAAAAAGACTTCTCCCACCCCTAGGGATTGCACTTCTTCTACCACTTGAGACCACTGGTTTTTCATCTGTTGAGTCGATAAATCCCGCTGTCCGACGATCGCAAACTCTTTATTACTATCAAGTTTTAAGGCGATTTTGGCAATTAAGGTATCCTTGGGGTTACCAATCAGGAAAATTCGCCGCGGCACTCTGCCATGACGACGCAGACTGGTGATAGTGGCTTCAGCAACGAGACGACCTATCCCCACGTAGAAAATGCATAAAATCCAGGACAATAGGAACATTGACCGGGAAATAATCAAACCGGGTTGATAGATAAAAGCAATCACGACTAAAACCCCTTGAGCCAAGGTGAGGCTTCTGAGGAGATGGCCGAATTTACGACGGCTATGGCGATCGCCATATAGCCCAGCGGTAGCAATCATCCCTAAAGTCACCAGCAAAATCGGAAACAAAAATCCCGGTTGCTTTGGGGTATGAGCCAATAACTGAAACGAGTCCACGTGCTGTAGCCAGTCTATGCGCTCGACAATCATTTTAGCCGTTTTCCACGCTAAGGAAATGGCCACCATATCTAAACCAATAAAGGCTAGAATCCGGAGGGAAGCGGTAATCATCCCCCGGCGCAATCCCACAATCGTGGGAACTCGTAAATCCATCTGATCGTCAGCAGGGGGACGGATGGAGGAATGGGTTTGGGGCAGATTTTCTGACATATGTTGATGTATCCTGCCTCGATCAAAGGAATATTGAGTCGTTTTAGCTAAAGTTTGCTCTGTCCTTGGGTGGGATTGATGCCTAAATACCGCAAGAAACAGATAGAGATTTGGTAGACGATACCCATAAGCTCGCCCTTTCAGCTAAAGCTGATCGAGGCGATTACTGCTCTTATATAGTCTCTGATAGCACACAAAGACAGTTTAATCTTACCATCCTCCGCATCGATTGTGCAAAAGAGATTGACTACCCTCAGAATAGGGCTGGGAAGTGGTGACGTTCCCGGCACTCATACCGTGTTAGCTGCCATCCTCTGCATCCTTAACGACAAATCTGTAATTGGGAATACGGTATACTTTGGCATAACTGCTGGAAAGTTTGGGTAATTTGAGGATATTGTTGGGGATTTTGCTTGTAAATCATCCTCATTTGACCGAATTCTGCTGGTGATAAATTATGCTGTTGTAAAACAATTTGGGACTGGCGACAAAAGTTGTGCAGATGACTAAGTACTTCGTGGGGGAGTCCAGGGGCATTAGTGACGGTTCCGGCTTCCAGATTGCAGTCAAACACGGGAATAGTTCCTATCGGTGTGATGCCTTGGGTATTTTGGAGTGCTCTTTCGCGAGCGAGTTCAATTTCCAGAACAGATTGTACGAAATGGGACACCTGTTGGCTGGAGTTGAATTGAGCTTGTGCTGCGGGTTGAGTCTGTAAAGTTGCCCAGAGAGAGAGTAAACTAGCGATCGCCCAGCGACTCCGAAGGAGTATCGCCATTCGGGAGCAGGTTTGAGAAAACCATAACCGAGAACGAGAATCAGAGGAAAACACCAAACCAAGGGAGTCATTCATAATTGTGCGTTAAAAGACACTTAGAGTATCACCTGTTTTGAATTCTTTAGGCCCTCTGAAGTTCCAGAGAGCCACAACTTACAATTTTAAAGCAGGTTTTCCCCTTTGCTGCCGATGGAGGTATCCATTAAGTCTCCTCCTAGTGATAAAGTTGACACATTTGGATCACTTGTGTTTGCAGGGTTTCTAGTTCCTGATCACCCTGCTTGAGATGCCATTCTAGGGTAAACAGGTGGACAAGGGTTTGCTGTAGAGCCGATAGGGATAGCGATCGCACTTCTTGTTTGAGAAAATAGACTCGTTTCGGATTATTCACTTCCGCCGCCTGAGCAATTTTCCCCTCATCCGACTCTCCACTCTCTACCATTAGTTTCACCCATAACCAAGTGCGAAATTGACCTACCAATGTGGCAGTAATCCTCAAAGCCGGTTCATTTCTCTGTAACAGTGCTGCTACGAGGGCTAAACTTTGATCTACTTGGCCCTTGGCGATCGCCGTCGCCAACTGTAAACTCGTTTGAGTATGAGACACCACCAACTCCTCCACCTCCCCCCCACTCAACACTCCAGACTGCGGTTCATACAGAGATAACTTCTCCAATTCCTTCACTAAACGACGAGTATCGTTACCCACCGATTGACTCAAAACTTCAGCTGCGGCATCACTCAACTTCACCCCTTGAACTTTCGCCATCTCTCGCACCCGCTGGAGCAGCAAATCCGTCTTCCAGGGAGGAATCACGGGAAATTCCTGAAACTGGGCATATTTTTGCAGCAATTTAGTCAATTTTAGCCGTTGATCCGGTTTGCTTGGAGTCGTCAATAATAATACAGATGAATCCAGAAGGTTGGGGAGAGTGCGCTCTAATTCCGTTAAGAGATGGGTATCCGTCATCTGAAGCAAAGGCGTTTTTACTAACCACACCAAACGTTTTCCCTCACCAAATGGAGGAGTCATGGCTTGATTGAGCGCCTCAATCACAGCATCAGGTTGATCAGGTAAGACTTGAGTATAATTAAAGGCCATCCAACTAGGATCGAGCCAGCGATCGCACAACTGCTTCACCGCCTGCGCGATCGCCAACTCATCCTCTCCCCAATACACATAAACCGGCATCTTCCCCATTCCCTCCCAACCCTTCTACCCCCATGAAACGTCGCCAACTACTCACCCGTCTCGCTCTAGGCACAGCCACTACTTACACCATCACCGCCTGTCAACCCCAACCTACTCCCCAACCCACCCCCAGTCAACCACTGATTCGCTGGCGGATGGCCACCAGTTGGCCCAAATCCCTTGATATCCTCTTTGGTAGCGCCGAAACTCTCTGTCGGCGAGTCGAACAGATGACCGAAGGACGATTCAGTATTATCCCTTATCCCGCCAATGAAATCCTACCTCCTCTCAAAATCCTGGATGGAGTGGTAGGAGCAACCGTAGAATGCGGCCACAGTGCCATTAATTACGATGATCGCAATCCTAGCCTCGGACTCGTTTCTGGCCTACCCTTTGGCATGAACACCCACCAGCAAAATGCTTGGCTCTACAGCGGTGGCGGACTCGAGGAAATGCAAAAAATGTACAGAGATTTAGGCGTAAATGCCTTTCCCGCTGGCAATACAGGACTACAAATGGGAGGATGGTTTACCCGCAAAATTAATACCGTCAATGACCTGAAAGGACTGAGAATGCGAATTCCCTGGTTAGCCGGTAAAATCCTAGAGCGTTTAGGCGTTCAAGCGCAAGTCTTGCCCGCAGAAGAAATCTTTCCCGCCTTAGAACAAGGTAAACTAGATGCAGCCGAATGGATTGGGCCCTATGATGATGAAAAATTAGGGTTGAATCGAGTGGCCCCTTATTACTATTATCCCGGTTGGTGGGAGCCATCTACCATTGTTATCGCTTTGGTGAACCGCACCGAATGGGACAAATTACCCAAAGAATACCAAGAAATATTTCGGGCTGCTGCTTTGGAGGCCTATTTTCTCACTTCAACTCGCTATGATGCCGTGAATGGAGAAGCTCTGGACCGGATTATTTTAAGTGGTACAGAACTGGTTCCCTATAACCTGGAAATTTTGCAAGCTGCCTATAATGCGGCTGTGAGTCTCTATGACGAGTATGCTGCTAATCATCAGGAATTTGCTAGAGTTTATCAGGAATGGCAACGATTTCGATCGCAGATTTCTCAGTGGCATCGAGTTAATGAACTCACCTACGCTAATTTTACTGGCAGTTTGTTCAATATTGAATAAGGATTTAGGGTTTATGGCCAGGCATATTTTGGGCAAACTAGGAAAGTCTATTCGACAGTTATCTATTTATCAATGGCATTCGTGGCAATTGAGTCATTTGAAAATTAAGGATAAGCTGAATTTAGTTTTTGGGGTTTTAATTGGGGTGACTTTTGTGGTGATGGGAGTGAATTATTGGAGTAGCCGACAAATTACTTTGAATATTAAGCGCACTCAAGAATTGCGAATGCCGATCGCTTTGTCTTCTTCTCAAGCTCAGACGAATTTATTAACCATGCTTTCTAATGTCCGGGGATACTTAGTGACGGGAAATTCTGAGTTTCGCCTGAAATATCAAGAAGCTCGTCATGAGTTTGAAAGTAACTTGAGCCAAATGGAACAGTTGTTTCAGGAATGGAATGTTCCCTTGCAGATTGAACAGCTCGATACTTTGCGATCGCTCTATAAAGTTTGGTCAGAATTACCTCCTCATCTCTTTAATCTTAAGGACAATCGTCTCCAAAGTCAGCCCGCTTTTCGCCTTTGGGAACAACAAGCTAAAATTCTGAGCCTAGAAGTTTTCTCCCTAATTGCTGAAATGATTATCGAGCAAGAAGGAACGGCAGCTTCAGAAATGAATATTCATTTACTCCAAGAAATGGTAGAATTTCAAGGTTATTTTTCCTTGGTTGTCGCTGATATTCAAAGTTATATTTCTACTCAGGAACAACAATATCGTTATGACTATACATCTCATTATAGAAAGTGCAAACAAAACCTAGATGATTTAGTTAAAAAATCCAGATTTTTGATGAAAAGCCAGGAAATAAAGTTAGATCAAATTGGTAAAAATGTCAATAAAATTGAACAAATTAATAATGAAATATTTGCTGTTCTAGCGAGCGATCGCTATCGAGAAGACTTATACCTTTATCAAAGCCAAGCCGAACCCATTGCCGAACAAATGCTTACCATATTAAGCTACACCGTTGCTACCCAACAACAACAGCTAACCTCAGAGCTTGAAGCCGGTGTCTCTAACTTAAGATCAACCCAGATTCAAACTCTGATCGGAGTCTGTTTTTCTCTAGGATTTGCTGCCATCATGAGTGTCGTACTCCGCAAAAAAATTGCCGATCCGATTCAAAGGCTCATCCAAGCCACAAGCGAAGTACAGGCGGGAAACCTCAAGATTAAAGCCAGAGTTGAATCCACCGATGAAATAGGGATTTTAGCTAAAACTTTTAATCAAATGACTAATTCTTTAAATCAATCTCTTCATGCCTTAGAAGATTATAATAAGAATCTGGAGCATTTGGTAGAACAACGCACGGAAGAAATTCGCATTAAAAATGATGAACTGCAAACTACTTTGCTGAATTTAAAAGAAACTCAAATCCATTTAATTCAAGCAGAAAAGATGTCTAGCTTAGGACAAATGATTGCTGGAATTGCTCATGAAATCAATAATCCCGTCAGTTTCATTCATGGCAACCTAGTCCCTTTGATGGAATATTCCCAAGATTTGCTAAGTTTAATTGAAGCCTATTACCAAGAGGAATCAGAATTTTTACAAAAACTGGAAGCGATTGACTTTGATTATATCAAAGAAGATTTTCCGAAATTGATCGAAGCAATGTATATTGGCACTACCCGAATTAGCGAAATCATTTTATCATTAAAGAACTTTTCGAGACTAGATCAAGCGGAATTAAAAGAAGCCAACATTCATGAAGGGTTAGAAAGCACATTATTGATTTTACAACATCGCTTTAAGAGTGCGGCTAATCAAGGAAAAGAAATTGATCTCCAAAAAGACTATGGTGAATTACCTTTAGTAGAATGTTATCCGGGTCAACTGAATCAGGTATTTATGAATATCTTGGCGAATGGCATTGAAGTATTAGAGTCTCAACCCGATCAAAAATGTTCCCCTCGCACGCTTGCTCTGACCACCAAATATCAACCGGAAAATGAGAGTGTTCTCATTACAATTAGGGATAATGGTCCAGGAATTGACTCAACCATAGTTCATCGAGTTTTCGATCCCTTCTTCACCACAAAACCCGTAGGTAAAGGAACAGGATTAGGATTATCAATTAGCTATAAAATTATTGTAGAACATCACCATGGTGTGCTAAAATGTGATTCAGAAGTTGGTAAAGGAGCTACTTTTTATATAGAAATCCCTGTAAAACAAACTCCTGACATGAGAGAAATAGAAACCCTGTCAGAACAATATCTATCGGTTAATTAATTTATGAGCAATAGGTTGATAACCTGCCCAGATCCTCTGGAAAAGGCTTTAATCCAGATTCGCCATCAGTTGCGAGCCGGACAACAACGGATGGCAGACTGGCAAGGAGGAGAATTAGCGGTGGCGGCAGTGCCGGGATCGGGGAAATCGACGGGAATGGCAGGTGCAGCGGCGATCGCCATTGCACGCCATCGCCTCCACAGTCGCCATCAACTGATCATTGTCACCTTCACCCGCTCAGCAGCAGCAAGTATCAAAAGTAAAATCCGCAAACATCTCACCTCCCTCGGCTTACCTCACACCGGCTTTATCGTCCACACCCTCCACGGACTCGCGCTCCAAATTGCTACCCGTCACCCCGAACTGTCTACCCTCAGCCTCGACACCCACACCCTCATTTCGCCCACACGGTCTCACCAACTGCTACGCCAAAGTGTAGAATCCTGGGCACTCTCCCATCCCCAACTCTACCAGCGCTTACTGGCCGGCAACTGGTGTGACGGCGAAGAAGCCGAGATCCTGCGCCGTCAGTCTGTTCTCCGTACTGAAGTCCTCCCCTCTCTGGCGGCAGTTGTCATTCACGAAGCTAAGAGCGCTGGCTTACTTCCCCAAGACTTGGTGAATCTCGCGCCAATCCAAGAAGGAGAAACCCCTGGAGAATCCTATCCGATCTTGCGGATTGCCGCCTTGCTCTACCAAACCTACCAACAGCAATTGCGATCGCGGGCCCTGATTGACTATGATGACATGATTCTAGGTGCATTGCGCGTCCTAGAAGACATTGGAGCCAGACGATTATGGCAAAATCAAGTTTTTGCCGTCTTTGAAGATGAAGCTCAAGACTCAACCCCCCTCCAATCGCGGCTATTAGAAATTTTAGCCCAATCCCCTGGGGAGACGGGTAATACCGTAAATCTGATGCGGGTGGGCGATCCGAACCAAGCGATTAATGCTACCTTTACCCCGGCGGATCCGATTTATTTTCGCCAATTTTGCGATCGCCTACACACCCAAAACCAACTGATCACCCTAGACTGTGCTGGACGCAGCTCTGCCATCCTCCTACAAGCGGCTAACTTTACCCTCCAATGGGTCAACCAACACATCCAACAGAAATCCCCCTCAGATCATCCCATGCTGCCCTTCACTCTCCAAATGATTCGTCCTGTGCCCCCTGGAGATCCCCAACCCGATGCCAATCCTCCACCCGAAGGGGCAGGACTAGAACTCTACACCCCGGCGGATGTTTTTCAAACCGTAGAATGGATCGGCCAACGGGTACAATATCTCTTCAATCGCGATCTTGATCTCCCTCGCAACGCTGCTGTCTTAGTTCGCACCAATGATCAAGGTCGATTTGTCGCCCGTACCCTGGAAGAGCTGTACGGTTCAGCCTTAAACTGTTATGAAGTTGCCCAGAGCGATCGCCATTCCCACATCCCCGCTGAACTCCTGCACCTACTCCAGTTTCTCGAACGTCCCCATTCCCCCGACGGACTCAAAGGAGCACTCAACGTGCTCGTCAAACGCCGTCTCATTCCCCCTCAAGATCTCAACGCTCTCGCACCCTTTCCAGAAACCTTCCTCTATCCCAGTCCCGTTGATCCGCCGGGTGACGAATCCTGCAAACCTGCTCGCCGTTATTGTCGTAGCCTATTACGTGCCCGATTAGAACTTCCCGTCTACCAACTGATTCCCTTTCTCGGTCTTACCCTACGCTATAGTCAATCCGAACTGGCTACTGCTGATAAACTAGCAGAACGAGTCGCTCAGCAAACCCAAGGCGACTCGTCTCTAGCTGCTCTATTAACCATCCTGACCGAAATTGTCGAGTCAGAACATTTTGAGCCAGTGGAAGTAGACACCACTGAGGATTCCCCTTACACGCGGCCCCACCAGCTTACCATTATTACTATGCATAAAGCTAAAGGGTTGGACTGGGATTATGTGTTTTTGCCCTTTCTCCATGAACATATGATTCCCGGTTCCCTCTGGACTGCTCCCCAGACCCAGTTTTTAGGCCATTTTAGTTTAGCAGATGTGGCTCGCGCCCAAATTCGCGCCCATCTTCATGGTGACCCGATTCCCGATGGCGATCGCGCTTGGCAAGAGGCAGAGCAGCTAAAATTAGCAGAAGAGTTTCGCTTACTGTATGTCGCCATGACCCGCGCCAAACGCCTGCTGTGGATGTCAGCAGCGCAGAAAACTCCTTTTCTGTGGAGTAAGTTTAACGTCCATCCCCATCCCGGAGCGCTAGAGAAGCGCCCTCCCTGTCCCCTCCTGCCAGCACTCCAGCGCCAATTTCCCCAAGCGATCCAGGGTGAGAGGGACTGGTTATTATAGGATGGAAAGTATGGTTACCCTCTTTTTCTATGAGTGATTCCTCTTTCTCTGATTTTTCCTGGGGTTCTCCTTTATCTCCAGAGGAGGCTGATCGCTTGCTGGTTCGGGTACATTCGGCCTTGGCTCAAGGTACCTTGGATCGGGGCGATCGCTCCTTACTCAGGGAGATGATCGAATGCCTAGGCGACTCTAGGGGTATGGTGCGGTTAAGCTTTGCGGAAACCTTGGGAACCCTTGGTACACCCGCCACGCCCTTATTAGAAGCCGCCTTAAGTTCCCATCCTAATCCAGTAGTCCGTCGTGCGGCGGCTAAAACCCTCACCTTAATTGCCGATCCTAGGGCAGTACCTACCTTAGTGCGTGCCCTACTCACCGATGAAGATATGGTAGTGAAAGGCTCGGCGGTAGGTGCCTTAGCCAGAACTGGAGAAGTAGCTGTTCCCGCCCTTTTGGAGATTTTAGCCTCTCCCGATTACCCCGAAAATTATAAGGGTTTAGTGGGTTGGGCTTTGGCGTTTATTGGCTCGTCAGCTAAGGATTTAATCTATCAAGAAATGGGTGCTGATTCCCCAGAAGTGCGGGCAGCGGTGGTAGAAGTGATGGCGCAGGTGGCCCAAGAAAATCCGGAAAATTGCGATCGCGAAATGGCTTTACTCCAAGACTCTTTAAAGGATACGGCTGCTATTGTACGTTGTGAAGCCGCCACCGCGTTGGGCAACTTAAAATATACTCCCGGTATTCCAGCACTCTTGGTATTATTGCATCATGAAGATTCCGAAAGTCGTAAAGCGGCGGCCTTATCCTTAATGAAAATTGGCGATCGCACAGCAATCAACCCTCTGCAAACCGCCTTAAACCAAGAAACAGAAACCGCCGTCAAACAAATAATCCAACTCGCGCTCACTCAACTCCATCAGCTACCAGCAGACGAAGACGAAACCTAGATCATCTAGCTACTCCCCGCCAATTCTCGGCGCTTTTTCAACTCAAAATAAGCCTCCATCACCTCACGCACTTTCGGAGCCGCAAACTTACCACCGCCCCCACCCGAATTTTCCCCAAAGGCAACAATCACAATTTCGGGTTTATCCACAGGCGCATATCCCCCATACCACGCATGAGACAACCGAGGCGGATCTTCAGCCGTTCCCGTTTTCCCCGCATTAGCCGGCAAAGTCAACGTATTCATCACTGTACCTGTCCCAGCACTCACCACTTGACGCAAACCCGACTGCAAAATCTCTATCGTAATTGGACTCAAGTCTAAAGATTCACGCCATACCGAATCATCTTCATTGCCTTTCACTAAATGGGGTTTAACCAAATATCCCCCATTCGCTGGCACGGCAAACATCACAGCAACTTGTAAGGGAGAAGCCAACAAATAGCCTTGGCCAATGGACATATTCACCGTATCGCCAACATACCACTCTTCTCCAAAATTCTCTTGTTTCCATGCTCCGTCGGCGACTAATCCAGGGGACTCTTCATCTGATAATTCAATTCCCGTTTTGCGGCCAAAACCAAATTTACGAGTCCAGTCAATTAAGATTTCTCCTCCAATGCCTTGAGCAATTTGATAGAAAAAGGTATCACTACTCCAAGCCATTGCGCCAGGAAAGTCAAGAGGCCCAAAGCCAGCGCGGTTCCAGTCCCAGAAACTAATCCCTCCCACTTGAATATAAGGATAGGTTCCTAGGACAGTGTAGGGCGAGAATATCCCCGATTCAATCGCTGCCGCCGTTGTCACAATCTTAAACGTTGAAGCGGGGGGAAACCCTTGTAAGGCACGATTGACAAAGGGATGATCTTTTCCTTGCAGTTGTTTCCAGGCGGCTTCGCTAATCCGCGTCGAGAAGATATTCGGATCGAATCGGGGATTGCTGGCCATGGCCAATACTTCCCCATTATGGGGATTCATCGCCACAATCGCTCCTTTAGCATCTCCTAGAGCCGCTTCTGCTGCCATTTGGAGGTCAACATCCAGGGTGAGGCGCACATCATCCCCTGATTTGGCTGATTTGTGTTCGAGGACGCGCACCACCTGTCCTAGGCTGTCTACTTCGACTTCTCGCCCTCCCCATCCTCCTCGTAATTTCTTTTCGAGAGTCGCTTCGATGCCCATTTGTCCAATCACATCCCCTGGACGATATCCTTGATTTTCTGATTCTTCTAGGTCTTGTTCATCGACTTCTCCAGTGTAGCCAAGGACGTGGGCTGCTACTTCTCGATAGGGATATTCTCGTGCTGCTTCTACGTCGATTTCAATTCCTTCCAGTTCGCGACTGTATTCAGCTAGGGCAGTGACTTCTTGGGGAGTTAATCCTCGGGCAATGCGAAGTAGGTAGGGGGAGGTGTATTCGGCTTGGTCGAGGCGAGCTTGAATTTCTGATTCTGGAATTGAGAGGATTTGGGAGATGCGTTTGAGGGTGGTGGGCCATTCCGTTTTGCGACTGGCTAGGGGCCAGAGATAGACGGAGTGAGAGAGGCTGCTACCGGCGAGGATGTTACCGTGGCGATCAAGAATTTTACCTCGTCCGGGTTGTTTGGGAATGACGCGAATCCGGTTGTTTTTGGCTTCTTGGGCGTAGGTTTCTCCTTGGAGCAGTTGTAGATGGATTAATCGTGCCCCGATGCCTCCAATTAAACCCAAGGTAATCAGAATCAGCATCACTAGCCCTTGGTAGTTGCGCCCGATGGTGCGTTCTGTGGTGCGGGTTGTGGGGATGACATAGGACTTGGTTAGGGTCATAGGAAAGGGGCGATCGCCAGAAAATCAAGTGAATAGATATTTTTGTGTCCCATTTTAGAGCAATTCTCCCCCAATTCCCAAGTTTTGTTAAGTTAACACTCACAGTCCTGGCACTGGGTATTTGGAGAGGCGATCGCCCCCTCACCTACATTAACCGACCCAACACTTCCAATAACCGCTCCACATTCTCCCGACGACTATTATGCCCCATCAAACCAATCCGCCAAACCTTACCGGCTAGATCCCCCAAACCACCACTAATCTCGATATCATAATCATCCAGCAACCGGCGGCGCACCTCCCCTTCATTCACTCCCTCCGGCACTCGCACCGTCGTCAACGTTGGCAGTCGCCACTCCTTATCCACATAACAACTTAACCCCAACTGCCCCAAACCATCCCACAGCAACTGAGCATTCTTTTGATGGCGTTCCCATCGCGCTTCTAATCCCTCTTCCGCCACCAAACACAACCCCTCATATAACGCATAATTCATATTAATCGGAGCCGTGTGATGATAAGTCCGTTCTTTCCCCCAATACTTACTTACCAGAGATAAATCCAAATACCAATTCGCCACCTGGGTTTGGCGTTGATGCAGTTTATCCAGAGCACGTTGATTGATCGTCAACGGAGACGCGCCTGGAGGACAACTCAACCCCTTTTGGCTGCAACTATAAGCCAAATCAATCTGCCAATCATCTACAAACAAGGGCAAACACCCCAGACTGGTAACTGTATCCACCAACAGCAAACAGTCAAATTCTCGACACAACTGGCCCAATCCTACCAAAGGTTGACGAACTCCTGTAGAAGTTTCCGCATGGACGATCGCCAAAATAGACGGGCGATAGGTTTCTAACGCTAACCGCAGTTCGGCCAGAGAAAAGGCTTGACCCCAAGGCTTATGAATTTGACGGACCTCTGCCTGATAACGCCCAGCCATATCTACCAAGCGCTGACCAAAATAGCCCTTCACTGCGACCAATACCACGTCCCCTGGCTCGACCATGTTAGCTAATGTGGCCTCCATTGCCGCGCTGCCGGTACCACTAACGGGGATGGTTAAAGAATTATCTGTTTGAAAGACATAGCGCAATAAATCTTGGATCTAACTCATCAACTTGAGAAAA
>CAZTRW010000082.1:0-16465 GCA_964616725.1 uncultured bacterium | reverse complement strand
ATCCATTACTGATCGCCCATGGCTATATTGACATCCTGATGCCGCCCTCAAGTAAGCATGAAGGGGAAAGTGAACAATAAACTGTCCATAACGAACAATTTTCCGAAAAATTATGGGGACAGGGGAAAATTAACCAGAAATTAACCAGAAAACTGCCGAGTTCCAGTTTGGCCAGAATCCAGAATCATCTGTCTAGTGTGCATATTGTAGCGTCCGCCATGGCACAGGATATGCACCCTGAGATTACAGACGCTAAGGGGATCGGTGGCTCCTACCTGATGTTCATTATTGAATACCAACTCTCCTGGATCGACGATAGTGACAGTTCCTTTCCCAATCACGGAGAGGACACCATCTCCTTCCACAATCACACAGGTATCCTCATCAATGCCGATGCCAATACGGTCTGAATAGGCGGAAATGGCACTAATGAGTCGAGCCATGCGGTTCCGATTATGGAAATGCTGATCGACTAGGAGTTGGGGAACGATCGCCAATCCCGTCGTCACGTCCACCAAAGAGCGATTGGGGGACTCGCCACTGCCTCCTCCAGCAATCATATATTCTCCCATCACCGCTGCGCCAGCACTGGTTCCGGCCAGGGTAATTTCTCCGGCTTGGGCTTTTTGGCGTACTGCTTCCATAATCGGGGTATCAGCCAGTAAACCGCACAAGCGCAATTGATCTCCTCCCGTCATGAATACACCTGTGCATTCTGCCAGAAAGACTTGCCATTGGGGATCGCTGGCGGTTTCGCGATCGCGAATATCAAAAACCATCATATCTTTCGCCCCCATGTCGGTGAAAATAGCCCGGTAGCGATCGCCCACCACTAGCGGTTCGCGAGAAGCCGAGGGAATAATCGCCAACTTGGCCTCCTGTCCCCCAGAGCGCTGAAAAAAAGTTTGCAAAATCTCTCGACCATGAATTTTATCTTCCGCACCGCCAATGATCATGATTGAAGTTTTGGTTGATCGAGGGGCTTGTGGCGAGTGAAGTTGGGATTGAAACTTTAACATGGAACTTAGTGTACGCATCAGGTGACTTATGGAGTTAGAAGAGAACTGAGCAAAAAACGACTCTCTCCTGAAACGGTCAACAGGTAACTGGGCATAGGTTGAGCCAGTCAACCCCCCACACCTTGAACCTCTCAGATTTCCGGTATCTTCTATGCTATAGCTTAATGGGCAATACATAATCCCATGGTAGCGATAATCCTTTTCTGTCCTGGCATTTGACTAAAATAGGAGTCAATCTTGCGATTTGATCTCATTACCCTCTTTCCTGATTTTTTCGCTTCCCCCCTAAGTTCAGGATTGCTCGGCAAAGCACTGGCGAAAAATATTGCCCAGGTCTATTTGACCAATCCCCGTGATTTTACCACCGATAAGCATCACAAAGTGGATGATGAACCCTATGGCGGCGGGGTAGGTATGGTGATGAAACCGGAGCCAATTTTTGCGGCGGTAGAATCTCTCCCCATTTCTCCTCAACGGGAGGTGATTTTAATGACTCCCCAGGGGGAGACTCTCCACCAAGACTTATTGAAACGTTGGGCAATGGATTATCAGCAATTGGTGCTCATTTGTGGCCATTATGAGGGTGTGGATGAGCGAGTTGTGAGTCTGGCGACTCGTGAGGTGTCTTTAGGAGATTTTATCCTCACTTGTGGGGAGATTCCGGCTTTGACTATTCTCAATGGGGTGATTCGGTTGTTGCCGGGTACGGTGGGAAAAGAGGAGTCTCTGAAAGCGGAGAGTTTTGAGGCAGGTTTGCTGGATTATCCTCAGTATACCCGGCCGGCGGAGTTTCGGGGACAAAAGGTGCCGGAGGTGCTATTGTCTGGAGATCATGGACGGATTGCTCAATGGCGCTGGCAGCAGCAGCTTGATCGCACTGAGCAACGACGACCGGATTTATATCACACTTGGTTACAGAGACAACATTCGACAGTTGAGGATTAAAAAGGCACACTAGAGGGAATGCTCTGTAAGGACTGGGTAAGATGGTGTTGAAAGCTAGAGTTTGGATCGGGGCGATCGCTTTTTGGTGCCTGCTTCAAGGAGTACCCATTTCTCTGGGAGATCCTCAACCGTCTGTTGAGTTTATCATTGGCAGCGAGGCTCTGGCGAAAAAGAGCGGTGGCAGATCGTCGGGAGGCTCGTTTGGCGGCGGTTCTTCTTCGGGTTCGCGCTCTAGTGGTAGCAGATCTAGGAGTCAATCTTCTAGCTCAGAAGGCCGAAAGTCTAGCTCTAGCAGTTCTTCTCGTTCCTCAACCCCTGATCAGCCCTCTGATACCAATAAGAATCATGGTCCCACAGGGGGGCGATCGCGAGGTGGCTCTTTTGCCCCTCCCCCTCCTGTGCCTGTGGCTCCTGTGCCTGTGGCTCCTGTGCCTCCACCAAGAAGCTACCCAATTCCCCCCCATCGTCCATCAGGATATCCCGATCATACTCATCCGAGAACTCAAGCTCACCCTGGTCTCATCTATAGTACTTCTAGAACTTCTACGCCTAATTGGATGGGATTTATGCTGTGGCTATTAATTATTGGTGGCATTTTGTTTATCGCTTATCTGATTTTGCATCGTCGTCCTCAGAAAACTGACAATGAAGTAGAAAATAATATTGTCACTGTCAGTAAGTTGCAGGTGGCAATGCTGATGGGAGATGGCGATATTCAGCGTCGGTTAACCGAGTTAACTTTGACGGGGGATACGGAAAGCTCAGAGGGATTGGCAGATATGCTACAAGAGTCGGCGCTGGCGCTGATGCGAGGGAGCGATCGCTGGTGTTATGTTGGGTCTAGCTCTCAAACCGTTCAGTCACGCTCAGAAGCCCAACAGGTTTTTGAACAATTATCCTTAGAAGAACGGAGTAAACTCAGTTCAGAAACCCTGGTAAATATTGAGGGCAAAGTACAGCAAAAACCACCCTCTTTGGGGGCTGAATTTTCCGAATCGGGTGCTTATGTAGTGGTGACTCTATTAGTTGGTACAGCCGACGATCAACCCTTATTTGTGGAAGTGAAAACGAGAGAAGATTTCAAGTCAGTGTTAGGACGTTTGGGATCGGTTTCTCCCTCCTATCTTTTAGTGTTTGAGTTGATTTGGAGTCCTCAAGAGGAAAGGGTTGGTTTATCGAATGATGAGTTACTCATCTCGTACAGTAATCTCTTGCCGATTTAAGAATATTTCAGTCGTTGGGGGCTGATTTAATCGGTAAGGTAATGGTAAAAGTAGTCCCTTGTTGGGGAATGGATTCGCAATCAAGTGCACCATCATGTTTCTGGATGATTTGGTTGGCGATCGCTAATCCTAATCCGGTTCCTTTTCCCGCTGGTTTTGTCGTAAATTGATAATCAAAGATATGTTTTTGAATCCCTTCAGGAATTCCCAAGGCATTATCAGTAATGAGGATTTGAATAGCTTGACGATCTTCTGTGATTTGAGTGGCGATTTTAATCTGATAGAGAGCATCAGCTTCTGAATGCTGTTCGCTCCGTTCATCTAAGGCATCAATACTATTGGCTAACAGGTTCATAAATACCTGATTGAGTTGCTCTGGATAGCACAACAACAGAGGTAACTCTTGATAGTTTTTAATCAGTTCAATTTCCGAGCGATTTTTATTCCCTTTGAGACGATGTTTGAGAATTAGGAGCGTGCTTTCTAAGCCATCGTGAATATCTACTTCCATGGGATCATGATTATTTTTGCGAGAAAATTTCCGCAAGGAAACGCTCAATTGTTGAATGCGATCGCCTCCTGTCTTAATCGCTGCAATCAGATTCGGTAAATCTTCTAACAAATAGTCTAACTCAATCCTTTCAGCATGACTTAAAATCTCTTCCCCCGGTTTTGGAAACTGCTCCTGATACAACTTCAAATGCTCGATTAAATGCTGAAATCCCTCTTCCACAAACTCCACATTATTCGTAATACATCCCAAGGGATTATTCATTTCATGGGCAATGCCTGCCACCAATTGACCCAAAGCTGCCATTTTTTCACTTTGAATCAACTGAATTTGAGTGTTTTGTAAACTTTCAAACGCACCCACTAAAGCAGCCGTGCGAGCTTCCACCTTCTGCTCTAACTTAAAAGTTAATTCTCGAATCGTTAACTGACTTTTAACTCGCGCCAACACTTCCTCACATTGAAAAGGTTTACTAATATAATCTACCCCACCCACATGAAACGCTTTTACTTTGTCAATCACATCATCTAAGGCACTAATAAAAATCACAGGAATTTCGCGCGTTAAGTCACTCGCTTTTAACCGCTGACACACCGTATAGCCATCTAGATCGGGCATTTTTATATCCAAAATTACCAAATCAGGAGGATCGGCTTGGCAAGAATTGAGCGCCATTTCCCCATTAAGGGCTTTACGGACTTTATAGCCTTGTTCTGCTAACATACTTGACAGTAAGCGAATGTTATCTGGGGTATCATCCACGATTAAAATTCGTTTGGAGTCAGGAACTGAAGTTACCATAAACCTATCTTAACGTGAGTAAAAATAAACAAGTTTGCCGTTATCGGTAAACAGAATTGCGACCTTTTTGTTTGGCATAGTAGAGCGCTTTATCAGCACTGGCAATTAACTCTTCTGGGGAGAGATCTAAATTTGGGAAGCGACTCGCCACTCCTAAGCTTACTGTAACATAGGCACTTACCTGGGATTGGCGATGGGGAATTTGGAGCTGTTGGATTTGAGTGCGGATCAACTCGGCGACTTGTAGGGCATAATCTGAGGAAGCATTGGGTAAAATAATCGCAAATTCTTCTCCTCCATAGCGCGCGACGAGAGCGTTGGAATGGTTAACTACTGATTTCATAGTTTGAGCGACTTTTTGCAAACATTCATCTCCAGAAACATGACCGTAGGTATCGTTATAAAGCTTGAAATAATCAACATCGGCTAAAATCAAGGAAAGGGGTTGGGGATAGGATTGGGAATGGGGAGGTAGACTCAAGACTCGCTGCCATTCTTGATGAAGATAGTCATTAAAATGACGGCGGTTACTCAATTGAGTGAGGTCATCGATAATGACTAATCGTTCTAAGTTTTCCTTATTTTTTTGCTGAATTGTCACTTCTTCCTGGAGTTTTTTGAGTTGTTCTTTTAAGTTTTGCTGTTGAATAAATAGGGTAAGCTGGTGTTGTACTCTGGCTAACACTTCTTCTACCTGAAAGGGTTTGGTAATGTAGTCTAGTCCCCCTCGTTCAAAGGCGAGTAATTTATGGTTGGTTTCATCGGAGGCGCTCAGAAAGATAATGGGAATTTCTTGGGTATTGATGGCAGCTTTGAGGGCATCGCAGACTTGATAGCCATCCATTCCTGGCATATTGATATCGAGGAGAATTAAGTCGGGGGGATCGGCTTGACAGGAAGCGATCGCCATTTCTCCATTTAACGCTTTGCGGACTTTATAGCCTTGCTCACTGAGCATTTTCGACAACAAGCGCAAGTTATCAGGCATATCGTCCACAATTAAAATATCACGTCCCGCGAGATCTGTGGATAGGCTCATGATTTTACCTTTTCGATGAGGGCAACAACACAATCAAAGCGAAAATTATGGGCCCATTCAGATAACACTTGGGAAAGGGGAGCCAGATGATCTGGAATGGCTTCAATTAGATTAACCATTTCATCATCAAATCCTTTCACAGCAGTTTGGTAGAGTTCTTCAATCCAATGGGATTCCATTTGTTTGAGATAGTCTTCTAAGGGCAATTCTGGCTTAGAAGCAGAGGAGAGTTCTGTTTCGGTGTCTTCATAAACATATTCAATCGCTAAATGTTGGGCGATTTTTTCTAATAAGACTGTTTCTCGGAAGGGTTTTCGCAGAAATTCATCGCATCCGGCAGTCAAGACTAAATTTCGTTCTTCTTCAAAGGCGCTGGCAGTGAGGGCAAAAATAATGGTTGATCTGCCTTTAGCGGTGCTTTTGATTTGCCGTGTGGCTTCATAGCCATCCATCACTGGCATTTGCATATCCATCAGGATCAAATGGGGATACCATCGTTTCCAAAGGGCGATCGCTTCTTCTCCGTTACAGGCCACTTCTACTTCAAATCCCAGGTTCCCTAATAATTGTACCAAAAGCATTCGACTTTCGAGGCGATCGTCTACCGCTAAAATCCGTTTTGGAGATTGTCCTGGCGCTAAACCCTTCACCTTGCGGGTTGGTAGAGATAATTCTACCTCACTCGGTGCCACCAATTTAACTTGAATGGTAAAGGCAAACGTTGATCCCTGATCCACTTGGGAGGATACGGTGAAATCCCCTCCCATTAATTGAACAAATTGGCGACTAATCGGTAACCCTAAACCCGTTCCTTGCTGCGATTTTCTCCCTGTTTCTGTTTGAGTAAAAGGCTCAAACAAGTGATCGATTTCTTCTGGTGCAATGCCCGGACCCGTATCTTCCACTTGAAAGTGAATCCACACTTGCTCTGTTTCTGCTGCACGTTGAGGTTGCCATACCCTTAGCACGACCCCCCCATCTTCCGTAAATTTAATGGCATTTCCCAGTAAGTTAATTAAAACCTGCCGTAATTTCCCTTCATCTGTACAGATAAATTGAGGCACATCCTCTGCACATTCAAATAAGAGTTGTAAGCCTTTTGATTGGGCTTTGAGTTGGAGCATTTCTTCAATACTTCTTAACAAGCGATAGAGATCGAAGTTATTGGGATTTAAAGTGACTCTTCCCGCCTCAATTTTAGACATTTCCAAGATATCATTGATCAGTTCGAGTAAATGTTCGCCCGATCGCGCAATAATTTCCAGATTTTCTCTCTGATCTCGCTTCAGAGAACTATCTCGACTCATCACTTGAGTGAATCCCAGAATCGCATTTAAGGGAGTTCGCAGTTCATGGCTCATATTGGCTAAAAACTCGCTTTTGGCGCGGTTAGCTTGCTCGGCGGCTTCTTTGGCTTTCGCTAAAGCTTCTTCTGCTTGCTTGCGTTGGGTAATATCATTCGTCACTGAGAGTAAACATTCTTCTCCTCTCAGGTTAATAATGTCAGCAGAGAGTAGGGCTGTGCGCCGCTCTCCCCATCGATTACAGAACTCAAATTCGTAGTCTCGGATATATCCTTGATTGACCAAAGTTTCAAACAGGTTTACCCGTTGCTCCATTTTAGTCCAGAGTTTTAATTCTATCGCTGTGCGGCCAATGACTTCTTCTGAGGTATAGCCTGTGGTTCTTAAGAAAGCATCATTCACCTCTAAGTGTCGCCCATCTTTCATGGAGGTGATGGTGATGGGATGGGGGGTGCATTGAAAGGCTTTAGAAAACTTATCTTCTAGGGCACGTTGGGCCGTTTCTGCTAAGGTGCGATCGCTAATTTCTTGTTCAAGTTGTCGCGTTTTGGCTTTCAGTTCCTGAGTTCTCGCTTCTATCTGGACTTCTAGGGTTTCATTTAAGTGTTTTAACTGAGTAGATAAGGTGGTGAGCGATTGACAATTGTGCTCTAAATTCTGAACTTCTTGATAGGATTGAAGTGCCTTAATAACCAGAGTGGTTAATTTCACAGAAGTCAGATCGGATTTCCGGCAATACTCATGAATTCCATAGTCTAAAAATAGGGACGTTTCTAAGGCAATATCCTCACAATCTCCATAGACAATCACTCGCAGTGCCGGATTACCCAGTTCTTCCTTAATCCAGCGAATCATATCTAGGGAAGTTTTGGGTTTGGCTGTGTCTATGGCTAATCCGATAGCACAAAAATGATTCTCTTTCTTCAGCTTGACTTTGGCTTGCTTTGGAGTTTCCACCCATTCCCACCGTACGGACTTCCCCTGAAATGTAAAAGCACTCATTTGTTCTTGCCAGATCTGGTAAATTCCCTGATCTGACTCAAGCAGTAAAATTGATAAAACCGAGGTTGTCTCCCCGAAGTCTGTACTGAGATTAGAACTCTGATTGGGGGAGCTTTCAGTGGGGTTTTCTCGTGATTCCCTCTGTTTTTTGGTCATAATTCACACCAAAACTGTGAGCAAAAGCGACGTGAAATAATGGGAAAAGCGATCCACACCTGAGCGTGCCGAATGAGTGAGTGAACACATTATATCAACTTATCTTCGGAGTGGTTTACCTCCAAGGCTAGAATGGCGCTGCCGTAGGCAGCTAAGGGACTAAGGGGAGAGAAAAAGGGAACCTGGAGATACCGTTGACGGAGGGCAGACCAGGTAGCATTTTTTGCGCCACCTCCCGCTGTGTATAATCGTTGTAAGGGAGTCGCGCCGAGGGCGGCTAATTGTTGATATCCTTGAGCTTCTATGCGGGCAATTCCTTGGAGCAGAGCGTGGAGAAAGTCTACGGGATGGTTAGGGCGAGGGTGAAGGCGTGGAGGGAGGTTTGGGTCATTGATGGGAAAGCGATCGCCGGGTTTCAGGAGAGGATAATAGTCTAGAGGACTCTCCTGTTCCGGGTTAATCTCACCAGAGAGGGTAGTGAGTTCCTCCTCCGTAAAGAAGTGACGCAAGACGGCTCCTCCCGTATTCGAGGCTCCTCCCACTAACCAGCGATCGCCAAAACGATGGCTATAAATGCCATACTGGGTATTATTCACCGGCGTTTCACTGAGTAACTTTAAGACCAGAGTTGATCCCAGAGAAGTCACCCCATCCCCAGGCATGGAAGCACCACTGGCAATAAACGCAGCAATACTATCCGTAGTTCCCCCGCAAATCCAACAGTCGGGAGGAAAGCCCCATTCCCTAGCCACAGCAGGCAATATGGGTGCAATCGGTTCCCCCGGCGACAGGACTTTAGGGAGCTTTAACCACTCAGGTACCAGAGGAAACCACTGGGGATACTGGAGGGTCTGCACATCATACCCCAATTTCAAAGCATTGTGATAATCACTGAAGCCTAGCTGGCCGTGAAGTAAATAAGCTAACCAATCGGCTTGATGGAGAAAATAAACCGGAAACTCAGAGAAAGGGGAAAACTCTAAATACCACAGCAGTTTTGCTAAACTAGAGGTCGCACTTAAAACCAGATGATCTGAGGGTGCTATCTTCTGGAGATGGGGAATCATCACTTGAGCGCGATCGTCATTGTACAGGAGAGGCTCAGTCACCACTTCTCCCTGCTGATTACAACAGCATACGGTTCCCGATGTGCCATAAATCAAAATCCGATCAACTTGCTGACGACAGGAGAGGTGCAGTTGGGAGAGCAAAGAAAACAAACTGGTGCGCCAGATTTGAGCTGATGGTTCCCTGTAGCGGCACTCCGCCTGTGCCACCAGAGTCTGGTGGGGAGAAAGGGCGATCGCCCGTGCCCCAGATGTGCCAAAATCAATTCCTAAAGCCAACATCATCCCTTACCATTGAGATTAAATTCAACTTAACGTGAGCCGCTCCCTATGCCAGAACCTTTAAGACTAGATGAAGCCGTTGAATTTGCCGAGAATCCCGAACCGCGCTGTCCCTGCGTACTCTTACTCGATACCTCTGGCTCCATGCAGGGAGAAGCTCTTGATGCCTTACATCAAGGACTGGAAACCTTTCGGACTGACCTCAACAAGGATACCCTAGCGGCTCGTCGTGTAGAAGTAGCCATTGTCAGTTTTAATAATGAAATTAAAGTTGAACTAGATTTTGTCACTGCCGATCAATTGGAAACCCCTAAACTGAAAGCCCAAGGCATGACTTACATGGGCAGCGCTATCCATACAGGCTTAGACTTAATTGAAGCGCGTAAAGCCGAATATCGCGCCAATGGCATTGCCTATTATCGCCCCTGGGTGTTTTTAATTACCGATGGCGCACCCCAAGGAGAATCAGAAGAGATGATCCAAAAAGCGGCTCAACGCATTCAACAAGCAGAAGCGAATAAACAAGTGGCCTTTTTTGCGGTAGGAGTAGAAAATGCCGACTTAGCCCAATTAAGTGAAATTGTGGTGCGAACTCCCGTGCGACTCAAAGGACTCAATTTTGTGGAAATGTTTCTGTGGTTATCTGCTTCCATGTCGGCAGTGTCCCATTCTAAAATCGACGATCAAGTAGCCTTACCTCCCCCTGGCTGGGGAACGGTTTAACAGCAACAAAGGCTAGTTTTCTGTCAAATCTGGCATTCCCAAGGGTAATTTGCACACCAGATGGGTGGTTGGAGTGGCATCAGAAGCAGGAGACTCTGGTGAAGGTAACTCGACCAGTGCCAAAGTTCCCTTCATTAATTCTAACAGTTGTTGGCTGGCCATCAGGGTGAGTCCGGGGGCAGGGACTCCATTCCAAGAGAAGTCGGCGGCAGAGGGGGAAGGGGTGAGGAGTTGGAGTGGGTCTTGCCAATAGTCTCTGGGACATTGATCTTGAAGATGGAGATAGACTTGTTGCTCTTGGGGGACTGCTTGGGCGTAAAGATGAATGGAGCCTTCGGTCATGTGGGCGATCGCACTATC
This sequence comes from uncultured bacterium, assembly GCA_964616725.1. Taxonomy (GTDB): domain Bacteria; phylum Cyanobacteriota; class Cyanobacteriia; order Cyanobacteriales; family Desertifilaceae; genus Roseofilum. Next base: position 6,033 of record CAZTRW010000082.1, on the reverse strand, counting down.
GACTAAACTGGTTAATACTTGTCTGAGGCGACGTAAATCAGCTTGGACATAAATTTCTGGCTCAGGGCTAACAATCTCTAAACGTAAATTGCGGTTCGCGGCTTGCAGATGGGTTAAATCATAAATCCCCTGAAATACTTCACTGATGGGCAGGGTTTCGATTTCCATCACATCGGTGCCCTGTTCGGCTTTAGACACCATCACCATCTCGTCAATTAGCTTAATGAGTTTGAGGGCAGAATCATAAGCTCTGGCGATAAACTCCCGTGCTTCTTGAGGCGAATCACATAAATCATTGAGAATTAATTGATGCATTCCGATCATACCATTGAGAGGCGATCGCAGTTCATGGGAAATCCGTCCTAAAAATCCCTGCTTCAATTGCGCCATCTCTCTAGCCATTTGATACGCCAATTCTAATTGTTGATAGCGTTCAGGCTCAGGCGGAACCGGGAGCAGATCGCGCCGGATTTGGTTACGTCTTATGCGTTTTCCTGGGGGTTTGAGCAGTGCAAATCCTAACCCGAATGCTCCCATCCCCAGGATGAGTCCAGTGAAAAAATAAAGCCATTTTCCCCAATCCATGGTAACGAGATACTCCGCGATCGCTGTGTGTTTATTTTAGTCCTCTCCCAGAGTAACGGCTCCTTGGCGTAAAATTTTCCAGGTATGACCTCGCCACTGAACCACCGTGGAAGGAATGCCACTGGGGATCAGCGGAGCGGGAATTTCCCTCTCGTCTAGGGTTAATACCTGGGGAAATTGGGCATCAATTTCCCCTAGGGTTTCTAAAGGCGGTTGACCAGAAAGATTAGCGCTGGTAGTTGCCAGGGGGCCAGTTTGGACCAGAATAGACTGGGCGATCGCACAATCAGGAATCCTCAAACCAATCGTAGTCGGATCAAGAGGATTCATCTGCCGAGGCACTCGCCCAGAAGCCGGTAACACCAACGTCACCATTCCCGGCCAATATTTCCGAGCCACTTGTACCCAGATCTCCCGTTCTGCCTCAGTCCCTTCACAAAAAGGCCAAAGAGACTCTAAATTCGCTCCCATCAAAATTAAAGGCTTGTCTAAACGGCGATTTTTAGCCCGGAAAATCAACTCACTCCCCTCTGGCTGCACCGCCAGAGCAGGAACCGTATCGGTAGGAAAGCTCACTACCTGACCAGCTCGCGCACCTGCAATTAATTCACTGAGGGAAACTTGAGTCATAAACCGTTGACTTAATAGAGTTCACCCCCACCAGAATATCCGTTATTCTGGTTTCTGACCCAAAACCATTGACCAGAAATTCCTGATTTTTCTGACAGTTCCCTGCCAGAAACGCAGCGATTAAGGCATAATAAACCCAGAGGTACTTGCTGAGAAATCAACTCATCAAAGCAAAATCGACCTATCTAACCTTATCAAGTGCTCCATCCCATGATACTCCGATCGCAACCCGACTTCACTTCCCCCCATAGCTACACCTCATCCGATGTGGTCTCCTCCTCCCAAGCAGTGATTCCCATGGTAGTAGAACAGTCTGGACGGGGAGAGAGAGCCTTTGATATCTATTCCCGGCTATTGCGAGAGCGGATTATTTTCCTGGGTACAGCCATTGACGATCTCGTCGCTGACTCGGTAGTTGCCCAACTCCTATTCCTAGAAGCAGAAGATCCCGAAAAAGAGATTCAACTGTATATTAATTCCCCGGGGGGATCGGTTACAGCCGGGATGGCGATGTATGATACAATTCAACAAATCCGCCCCGATGTCGTTACCATCTGTTATGGATTGGCCGCTAGTATGGGGGCGTTCTTATTGGCTTCCGGGACAGCCGGAAAACGGATGTCTCTACCCAACTCTCGGATTATGATTCATCAACCCCTGGGAGGGGCCCAGGGCCAAGCCGTCGATATCGAAATTCAGGCCAGAGAAATTCTTTATCATAAGAGAACCTTAAATCAGTTACTGGCCCAACACACGGGTCAGCCGATTGAACGCATCACCGAAGATACGGAACGGGATTTCTTTATGTCGGCTGATGAAGCCAAAGCCTATGGTCTGATTGACCGTGTGATCGATCAACCCCAATCCCTTGCATCTCACCCTAACTCCACTGCTCACTCAGAGGCCACTTATGTCTAAATATGACTCCCATCTTAAATGTTCCTTTTGTGGTAAATCCCAAGAACAAGTCCGCAAATTAATTGCTGGCCCAGGGGTCTACATTTGTGATGAATGCGTGGAACTCTGTAATGAGATTCTGGATGAGGAATTGTTTGATTCTAGCTCGGCTTCAGGTGCACCTAGCCCTCGCAGAGAACAACCGGTACCGAAAAAACGGCGATCGCGCACAGCTAACTTATCCCTCAGTCAAATTCCTAAGCCCAAGGAGATCAAACACTATCTCGATGATAATGTCATTGGGCAAGAAGAAGCTAAAAAAGTGCTCTCAGTAGCCGTTTATAACCACTACAAACGCCTGAGTTTTATTCAATCTAAAGCTAATGGGACAAAAGTTAGCCCGGAAGATAATATCGAAATTCAAAAATCCAATATACTCCTGGTTGGCCCCACTGGCTGCGGAAAAACCCTCCTCGCTCAAACCCTCGCTGAAATGCTCGATGTCCCCTTTGCGGTGGCGGATGCCACCACCTTAACCGAAGCGGGATATGTGGGCGAAGATGTGGAAAATATTTTACTACGACTGCTGCAAGTGGCCGATTTTGATGTGGAAGAAGCCCAACGGGGCATTATCTATATCGACGAAATTGATAAGATTGCCCGCAAGAGTGAAAATCCTTCTATTACTCGTGATGTCTCTGGGGAAGGGGTTCAGCAAGCGTTGTTAAAAATGCTGGAGGGAACGATTGCTAATGTGCCCCCTCAAGGAGGTCGCAAACATCCTTATCAAGATTGTATTCAAATTGACACTAGTAATATTTTGTTTATCTGTGGGGGAGCCTTTGTGGGCTTAGAGAAGGTGGTGAGTCAACGGACTGGGAAAAAATCTATGGGCTTTATTCAGCCCGGAGATAGCCAGCCGAAGGATAAACGGATGGCGGATGTGCTGAAAGAGTTGGAGCCGGAAGATTTGGTAAAATTTGGGATGATTCCAGAGTTTATTGGTCGAATTCCGGTGGTGGCTGTGGTCGATCCGCTGGATGAAGAAGCTTTGAAGTGTATTTTGACACAACCGAGAAATGCGTTGGTGAAGCAGTATCAGAAGTTACTGAAGATGGATAATGTGGCCTTGGAGTTTCGCCCGGAAGCGACAGCAGCGATCGCCAGAGAAGCCTACCGACGCAAAACCGGCGCGAGAGCCTTACGGGGAATTGTAGAAGAACTGATGCTTGATGTGATGTATGAACTGCCCTCCCGTAAAGATGTCACCCGCTGTGTGATTACCAAAGACATGGTAGAAAAGCGCTCTACCGCCGAACTACTTGTCCATCCCTCATCTCTGCCTAAACCCGAATCCGCCTAATCTACCCTGGAGATCATGCCCCAGATCGATATTCGTGGAATCCCTCACTACTATGAGTGGCTCCCTCCCTCTGGCTCTGTAACCTCTCAGCCCGTATGCGTTTTTCTCCATGGTTGGGCAGGCTCGGCGAGGTATTGGGAAAGCACTGCCGCAGCCCTCACAGATCAGTTCAACTGTTTGCTGTACGATTTGCGTGGATTCGGGCGATCGCGGTTACCAGAAAAAGGCTCGGATTTGAGCTACGCTCTAGAAGAGTATGCTGAAGATCTAGCCCATTTGCTGGATGAATTTCAGTTACCTCAGGTTTGGATTAATGCCCATTCCATGGGAGCATCTGTGGCGATCCTTTTTGCGCAACGCTATCCAGAGCGAGTCAAGCGGCTGATTCTCACTTGTAGTGGTATCTTTGAATACGATCGCCCCTCCTTTGAAGCCTTCCACACCTTCGGCAGCTACGTAGTAAAATTTCGCCCTCCTTGGTTACAGAAAATTCCCTTAGCCGATCGCTTTTTCATGGCCCGGTTCCTCTGTCGCCCCATTCCCGCCCCAATGCGCCAAGCGTTTCTAACAGACTTCATCCTTGCCGATGAGCCAGCGGCATTAGGAACTATTTATACCTCTGTTAGCCAACACATGGCGGAAATTATGCCTCAAGCCTTTTCCCAACTGGCGATGCCAGTCTTGCTCATTTCTGGAGAAAAGGACAAAATTATCCCGGCTCCCCTGGGCAAAAAAGCGGCTGATTTAAATCCCCAAATTCAGTATCGGGTGATGCCGCAAACGGCTCATTTTCCGATGCTGGAAGATCCCTCAAGTTATCTCTCTTGCCTTCAGGAGTTTATTAACTTAGGGTAACCCTAGGGTGGCGAGCCATCCAATCACTCCTCCCCCTAAAACAAGCCAAGCGGAGTTAATTTCAAATCGGAACACGGCGATCGCACTCAATCCTGCTAAACTGAGGGTGAGCCAATCCACCAGAGCCGTTAATCCCAAGGTATAGGTGACTCCTGCCATCAAACCAAGGGAAGCGGCATTGACTCCATCCAAAAATCCTGCTGTCCACCCAGAGGCGCGCAATTGAGTCACCCAAGGATTAACTAGCCATACTAGCACAAATGCCGGTAAAAAAATACCCACAGTTGCGGCGATCGCTCCTTGATTTCCTGCTAACAAATAACCAATAAAAGTGGCAGTTGTAAACACGGGACCTGGGGTAAATTGGCCAATTGCCACCGCATCTAAAAGCTGTTGCGAAGATAACCATTGATGGCGCTCCACCAAATCTCGCTGTAAGAACGCCAAGAGAACATAGCCACTGCCATAGAGTACCGAACCAATTTTCAGAAAGAAGAGAAATACCCTCATCCAGTTTAGAGAAACTAAGGGGGTTGAGCCGATGCTCTGAGCTAAAAAAATCGGTAGGAGGAGGGGAAGAGTTGTCGTTCCTTTGGAAGGCCAATTTTTCACCACCATTACCCCAACTCCTAACAAGGATAGTAATAAAATTTCGTTAATTCCTGCAAAATAAGTGGCGATCGCCACCACTCCTGCCACAATAGTTGGTGTATCCTTCGCTACCTTATTCCCCAACTTCCACAACGCCTGAATCACCACCGCCATAATCACCGGCTTAATACCATAAAGTAACCTCTGAAGCTGGGGAACCGTTTGATAGTGAACATAAACAGCCGCTAAGATCCATACAATTACCATCGCTGGTAGAATAAAGCAACACCCTGCCACCCATAAGCCTGGCCATCCCGCGCGCTCATAGCCAATATGAATCGCCAATTCTGTCGAATTAGGTCCAGGAATCAGATTAGTTATCCCCATCAAATCTAAGAGCTTTTCACGACTCATCCACTGACGGCGCGTCACCACTTCATCATCGATCATGGCAATATGTGCCGCTGGTCCTCCAAAGGCAATGGTTCCTAAGCGCAAAAAAACCTGTCCCAATTCCCGTAACCGTCGTCTTTGTGCCTGAGGCGACACAGTAGGATTATCCTCTGGTATCATTGGTGTTCTACTCCTAGGAGCCAATCTATTTTCTGGGTGGTAAGGGAGTCTCAAGCTTGCATCACCACTGGTTTCTTCTGACGATTTTGCACTTCTAAATAAACCAGCAAAGCATTCATATCAGCAGGATTAACTCCCCCAATCCGAGATGCTTGTCCCACGGTTAATGGCCTCACTTGGGTTAGTTTTTCCCGCGCTTCCATCGATAGAGTTTCTATGGCAAAATAATCGAGATTTTCGGGGAGTTTGCGATTTGCTTGGCGCTGAATTTGGTCAATTTGATTTTGTTGCCGTTGGATATAGCCAGAATATTTAATTTCGATTTCTGCTCCTTCTTTTTCGGTGGAATTCAGATCGGGATTTCCTAAACCATAGCGTTCTAAATCCACATAATGAAACTGGGGACGACGCAACAAATCTGCTAGGGTAATTGAACCCTTAATTTTTTGTTGGGTATCAGCAACAACTTGCTCGCCGATGGAGTCATTTTCTTTAAGGCGAGTTGCATAGAGTCGTTCTTTTTCCGCTGTAATTTTGGC
>CAZTRW010000081.1:0-16637 GCA_964616725.1 uncultured bacterium | reverse complement strand
GTTTAATCTAGAGTAGTGAAAATGGGTAGAGCTATGGTGTTTCACCGGTAATCTCTACCCGATCCATAGTGCCATGCATCTAACCAACGATGATAGAGATATGTGGATTGGGGGGAAAGAAATTTGAGATAAGGTTCTACAGATTTCCCCAGCCTATCTAAGAGACTATAACTGGCTAAATTATGATAATGAATCATCCAATTGAGCAGGGTGGGTAAGCCGACTTGAGGAATAATTTTCAGAACTAAACCGGGTTGAGTGAGCCAAGTTTTGAGCAGGGTTTGGGTTAATCCGGGAAACGGGACGATATCTTGTAGAAAAGGACGGAGAACTTCTTCTCCTGATTTTGCCATGATATCAAAGACATGGCTTAAGAGGAGATTGGGGGGAACCGAAAATTCGGCAGAGGTTCCTGATTGGATGGGTAAACTCATGGAGCGCTGAAATAGCCAGGTGACGGATAAGCTGGGTTGATAGGGTTGTAAGAGACTTAAGGGTTGCTGTTGGAGGGCATCAATGTTTAAGGCTTCTTCTATTCCTAGGGTTAATCGTTTTAAGTGCCGGATCATGGCTCCAAAGCCGCCAAAGCTGAGGGGTGATTGACTACCGCTACTATCTCCAATGGGAAGGAGGCGATCGCCGGGGGGTTGGAGAGGGCTATTTTGATAACAGGGAAATACCCCAAATAGGGCGCGTTGGAATTTGAGATCTGTTAAGGAAACTTGCTGATATTCTGGTAATAACCGCAGATATTCTTCATAAAGAAATTCTAGACTAAAGCGATCGGGATGGGCATCTAAATAGGTAAAGAGATAGGTGGTGCGCCCATCTGCCGCGGGAAAGGCTTCCCAAAAATATTGACATTGATGGAGAGGGGGTGTGAATGAGACAAATAAATCGCCGGTATTGTTATGAGTATAGCCTTGGGCACAACTGCCCACGACTAAACAGATGGCATCGGGTTTTTTGCCCGATCGCGCCGATTGCATCAGGGGAGAAAAATGCCCCATGGCATCTAACAGTAATCGGGCTTTGATGGGATGGTTTCCTGCTTGTACCACGATGCCATCGGGATGGATCGTCACTTGTTGAAAGGGGGTGTACTCTAATAAATTGCCTCCGGCTTGGAGAAAGCGCTGTTTGAGGGTTTCGAGTAGGGTGATGGGGGCAATGCCAATATTAAGAATATCTTGTACCCAGATCTCTTGGCTGCCAGGAAAACTGATGCGTGCGGGATTGTATTCTGTAGCGATCGCTGCTTCTAATTGTGCGGGCGTTAACAAGTCTAATTCTAGCAAAACCTCTAGTTCTCGACGCGAAATATTCCACTCTTGGATTCTACCGCGCAACTGACCACGCTCGATCACGGTCACGGCAATCCCCCGACATTGTAAGGCGCAAGCGATGATAATCCCTAGGGTTCCTCCACTGACGACTACTTCGGTATCACGATCGCCCAGTAAATGAGAATCCTGGTAAACTACTGAAGGATGAGGTAAACAAGAGATCGCTTTTGGCGATCGCAGATTTTCCCAGAGGCGATCCGCCTGTCGTAATCCCCCCAAAACCTCACCCGGTAATTGACTCAGTATTTTTTCTGTTTGACTCATCTGTTGATTTCTCCTGTGCTTATCTTGATTTTAAACTGATGGGCTGATCCCTGACCATTTGCTATAAGTTCTCAATAATTTTGCTTTCTTGCAAATGATGAGGACGGCTCTTATAATTAAAATAGACTTCTCTAGTGAAAAATTTCTCATGTCGCTCTACAACCCCACCTCCCTGAAGGCGGAACTCAACGCCAAAGGTTGGCGCTTAACTCCCCAGCGAGAAACGATTCTGCACGTCTTTCAAAATCTACCGAGAGGTAACCATCTCAGCGCTGAAGAACTCCACGAGTTACTGAAGCAAAGGGGCGAGAAGATCAGTTTATCGACGATTTATCGCACTGTGAAATTAATGGCGAGAATGGGAATTGTCAGAGAATTAGAATTGGCAGAGGGACATAAACATTATGAATTGAATCATCCCTATCCTCACCATCATCATCACATTGTCTGTGTCCAGTGTAACCAAACCTTGGAATTTAAGAATGATACGATTCTCAAACAAAGTTTGAAACAAGCGTGTAAAATGGGAGTACAGATGATTGATTGTCAATTGACCATTCATGCGGTTTGTCCAGAAGCGATTCGGCGAGGATGGCCGGCGATGTTACCGAGTAGTTGGTCTTGTCCTTGGGCGATCGCCGCTGGTCATCATCATCATCTCGAAGACCTCCAGGAAGACTCGGATTCTCTGAATTAACCCGGATCTATCATGTCCGATCGGCTACCTCCCGAATTTTGGCACGGGGTTGAGCAATTCAACCAGGAAGATTTCTATGGCTGCCATGATACCCTAGAGGAGATTTGGCTAGAAGCCTCAGAACCGGAACGAAGTTTATATCAAGGCATTTTACAAGTGGCGGTAGGGATTTATCATTTAGGTAATCAGAATCGCCGCGGAGCAATCCTCTTACTCGGTGAAGGCATGAAGCGATTAAGTGCTTATTCCCCGGAGTATGCAGGATTAGATATCCGTCAGTTTTTAGTGGAAACTCAAGGTTTGCTCACTCAATTACAATACCAGGATGATCTATTATGCGATCGCTATCCGAAACTGGCAACTCTCTACCAATCGCCCTCAATGTCTTATCCTTACTTGTAGCGATTGGGGCGATCGCCAGTGTACCAGGCAATCAGAAGGCGATCGCCCAACCACTCGGCAGGAGAGCACCCATCCATTTATCCCAACCTCAAGATCGTCCCAGCCACCCCTACCGCTTCAGTGCTGGCCAAGGCATCTATCGAGTGTACTATAACTATACCGGCAACCACTGGACCCATGCGGATGTCGCACCTATCCCCATCAACACTGACCGTCCCCTTGCCATCCTACCGATTCAATATACCGCCAACTCCCTTCAGCCCGGAGCCAAAGTCAACGGTTCCCATATCGGCTTGTATTGGAATACCCTCACCGTTAATGAAATGTCCCGTCGGTTAAGTGCCTTGGGATTTTATGTCCTCATTCCCACCATTCAAATGTACGGAGAAACCCTCGATGGCTTTCAAGCCTTAGAACACTTTATTGCGGGCGTGCATAAGGGTAACTCCCATGTCCAGACAATCATCTTAACCGCCGATGCTCATATCCCCAGTGCTGCTAATCCCTTTCCGGGGGCACAAATGCTGGTGACGGGGTTGCATCCACGCGATCGCCTCTGGGAAAATCGCATTCAACAACGTCTCCAGCCCTTTTATCAACAACAAGGACTACGCAACATCGGGCCCAGAGTCCGAGGCGGCAAAAGCAATCAAGAAGGTCATTCCCTCGCTTGGCATCCCCTCATTGAACGAGCCGCCGAATATAATCCCCACATTGCCATTCTCGAAGTCGCTCAAGCCAGAGAAATTCTCGCTCAAGCGGGATCTTGGCAAAGTGCCGCCCAATGGGCATCCCCCGTTTTTGAGGCAGTCGCTGAAGCCATGGCGGAACACGCCTGCGCTACAGGCGCTAACTTACCAGGATTTTCCGACTGCGGGCGACGTGAATGACATAAACTTAATTGTACCTTAGTGTTCTTTGTGCCTTTGTGGTTCTCTGATCCGCTTACCCAACCTCTTCAGGATCAACGCGAACAGTAACAAACAGAGTTTTGGGATCGCCTCCGGGTTTAATTTGAGTTTTCGCACTGAGGGTTTGGGGGACAGCGGGAGCATCAGATTGGGCTGTGGGAACCTTGGCTGTTTTGGTTTTTTCTGCTGATTTAGGTGTTTCAGAAGTTGTTGTTTTCGGATCTGGTTCAGTTGTGTTTTCTCCCTCAGATGTCCTGGTATTGCTATCTGTTTTATCCTCGGAAGGTTTAGTTTCTGGTTCGGGGGTTTCTTCTGGTACTGCTGTGGGTTTCTCTTCCTCTTGGGGGGTGGGTATTTTGGCGTTAGGAGTGCTCATTTTTGCCATTTGTTTGAGCATATCTTCAATTTTTTTTAAGGCAACAGCTTGGGGATTGCCTTGAGCTAAGATTTTGTACTCAAAACTGGCACCAATTTCGGTATAACCAATGACTCTTACCTGATCGAGATCGAATTTTAGGGTGACTTCGGGCAGTTTTTTCTCGACAGCGGCAAGGGTGGGATCTTGGCGGACAATAGTTTCAATATGTTTGCCAATTAAGGTACGGGTAAATTCGGGAATGCCTTCTGCTTTATTGGCAGCTACAGCCATCTTTTGCTGTTGTTGGGCGGCTAGTTTTGAGCGTTTAATTTTGACGTAGACAGTGAGTTCTTTTTTCTGGCGATCAATATCGTGAAAAACGTCTACATCGGTACGCAGTCGAGAGTCGGAGGCGCTATTGTTTTGCATCATGCTGGCTGTGGTTGTCATGGCGACGGCTCCTGTGACGAGGGCCATTTGGCCCAGATCTATGCTGCTACCCTCTTCAGGATTGCGCTGAATCAGGGTTGGGCGAGGAAAATGACTGAAAAGGGGTTTTGGAGGTGGGCTGTCTCCTTGGCGCTGTAGGAGGGGCTGAGGGAAGAGGGGACTACGTTGGATTTGGGGTTGATATCCGGCTTGTTGGACAACGTGGGTAAGCTCGTGGGCGAGGAGGTGGTTGCCGGAGGGGGTGTGGGGGCGATAGGTGTGGTGGCGGAAGAAGATGTTTTGCCCGGTGGTGAAGGCTTTGGCGTTGAGGGCGCGGCTGAGGCGATCGCCTTCTGTATGACGATGAATTCTTACGCCGGTAAAATCGACTCCAAAGGCTTGCTCCATGGGTGCTCGTACGGGAGTGGGGAGGGGTTCGCCTTTGCCTTGCGATCGCCCAATTGCTTCTTCTACATTACCCGGAACCGGAGCCATAGACAAGCCGGGTTCTGCTGTCCGGCTGGCGGTAGTTTCTTCGTCTTTGGGGGCAACGGCGATAATATCGTACTCTATTTCGCGATCGAGTTTATCAAACAGTCCTGTTTTGTTTTTGAAGGTAATGGACGCTAAGTCATACTCTTTTTTCCATCGAGGCAAATACAGTTTCACATCCTCTGGATCGTAATCTCGACGTACCCGTTTTTCGATATCTTTCGCTAAATTTCGGAGAACATCTGATTCATCTATGAGTTTAGCTTCTACAGAAAACTTGGTAGAACTCGAATCCTCTTTAATAATCAGCTTATTCTTTTTATCTAACCATTTATTCTTCTTGCGCTGTACTCTCTGGAAAGGAAACTGTGTCAAAACAATTCTGGAATTTCCCTCCATGGGTTGGCGCTGAATTTTCGTCTTAGTAATACTGCCTTCTACGGTGTACTTACTCCAAGAGAGGAGAGGTTTTTTCAACTTAACCCCCGTAACATTTGCATATTCTTTCCCTTCCTCTACTGCCGATTCCAGGCTTGGTAATCCCTTCTTTACCTCTTCTGGATCGCGCCTTGTTTTAATCAGCTTTTCTCCCTCTCTCTCCCCTTCACTCACCATTTGCTTCACTTCCGTTTTCTGCTGAGTTAGCTTTTGCTTATAGGCGGTTTCTTTGGCTTCCCGTTCTTTCTTTTCTGCGGGGGTTTCTTGCTTCATTCCTAAGGCGCCTTTCGCTGTTTGCTTGGCATCATAGACTTTTTCTTTCACAGCAGCTTTGGCAGACTCATATTTCTCTTTTACCGTCGCTTTAGCTGATTCATATTTTTCTTTCACACTGGCTTTGGCTGATTCATATTTTTCCTTGGCTTTGGCTTTCATTTTTTCCCATCTTGCCTTAATTGGTGCTACTACTTTATTAAACATTTTCTCTAGTTGAGCGCGAAAAAAGCCTGCCACTTTCTCGATTTTGGCGCGAATTTTATTAAAGATTCCCCCTAAACCAATTAAGCTAATCATAAAGCCTAGGGCGATGGGAATCATGCGAGCTAAGGTAGCTTCAACGGATTGAGACATCAGAGCGGTATCGCCTCTTGCCACAGCAGATAGTCCATCAAAAATGGTTTGTACTAATTGTTTGATGCTTTCGTAGTTATCCTTAAACCAAACAATGACATCCACCACCGCTTTAACAATTTTGACGATTCCGGCAGCGGGATTTAAGATGCCTAATAGCCAGAAGATAGCAGCTTTGACGACTTCCACACTGACGGTGATGGTAATTTCTTTAATAAACATATCTTTCATTTCGGCGATCGCATCACCCAGGAAGCTCCATGCCGCCACCACTCCTTTTTTGATCAAGGTATAAAACATTTCAAAAATTATGGCGATTTTTGGGTCCATCCCTTGAATCACATCTTGGAGATTCGCGCCTTCAATCAACTGACGAATCGCTCCCACGAGATCGTAGCCAAAAATTTTACCGGCGACATCAAAAATTGCATCGACGGTAAATCCCATCACCTGCATGAAGATATCAAAAAAGCCTTGTAGGTCAAATTTTTTCGGTAGTTTAATCGGCCCTAAATTGCCGAATAGCCATTCAACTAATCCATTGAGAAAGTGTTTATCAAAGTTCTTAGAAAAATTCTTAAATCCATCTCCCAGTCCCTTGAAGAAGTTTTTCATAAACCCACCAGGATCATCAATGATGGCATCGATAATTTTGGTATCCACACCAAATCTGGCTAAGATCGCCTTCAGGGGAAACACTAAAATCTTGAGAATTTCTTTGAGTAAATCACCAATGGCTGCCAAAGCTTTTTTTACTAATCCTTCGTTAGCTGACTTCAGTTCTTCAATCCGACTATCAATATCGTCTAATCCTTGCTGGTAATTTTCGACAATATTATTCACTAAATTATCTTGGTGATTTTTGACATTGGACTCTAAGGTATTGAACTGATTCTCAATCTCTCCAATGGCTCCTTGTGCCAATTGTTTTTCCTCTGGACTCAAGGCATCGACGGCACTTTTGAGTTGGGCTTTCCCTTCATCAATGGCAGCTTTGGCTTCAATCATTTTCTGCTCGACGTAGGGAGCGATGGGTTGAAGTTGGGTGAAGAGTTTGTCTACCCCTTTCACGACACTTTTGACTTCATCGGTTTGGAGATTAGGAGGAAAGGTGGCATTACCGCTAATCGATTGTCTGAGAAAAGCGACATAAACTTCTCTGGCATCGGTATAAATCCGATTTACTTCATCGGGTAATCCGGTAAAGAGTTTTTCTTTTGCCCAAAGAACAAAGTTAAAAATTTTCCAGGTTTTACCAAAGAATCTGATCTTAATGCCATGGCGATGGTAGTAGTAGTTTTTCTGCCATTTTTTGAAGGCTTCTTTTTGCACCATTTCAAAGGCACGGCGAGCGAGGGCAAGTCCTTGATTCATGCGGCGTTGAACTTCGGCATCCATTTCCGCGAGGATGCCATTGACTTTGGTTTGAGATGCTTCGTAAATTTGATTTAATTGGGTGGTAACTTGCTGACGGACTTCTTCATTTTGGGTTTTGGTGTCTTGTTTTTGGGCGATTACCTCTTGCATGATAGCTGTGCGATCGCCTTCCATGGTTTCATGAGTTTGTTGAGACTGTTCTGTATTGCGCGTTTTCGTCTCCGATATCGCCGTTTGTTCCTGAATGCGAAACTGTTTCGGCTGTTCTTGACTAAATTTTTTCGACGCTTGCAAACTCTCAATGGCTGCATCACCGCCGACTTCACCCCAGGTTTCCATCCGCTCCGTATTGAGGCTCACTTCCGGATCGGGTTGCCCAATCTCTTGGGATTCAACTTCATTTTTTCGTTGTAAAATCCAAGTAGGCGATCCTCCTGCGGAGTTACTTCGCGATCGCCCAATCATCCCCGCTAAAGACTTGGCTTGCATCAGCCCTGGATGAAGTTGTCGTTGCATCGATTCTTGCTCATCCTCAGCTCCAGAATCAGACATTTGCATCACTCTATCTGCCATTTGATCAGCTTCTTGCTCATACTGATCTGCCGCCCCTCCCACGATTAATTGAGTCTGAATAGGGCCAAAAGTGTCCTCCAGTGCCTCCGTTTGCTCCTGCAAAGGCTCCTCTATGTCCTCTTCTGCAGCGACAGGAGGAACGGCTTTATCTGCCTCTACCGGAGTTTCCTCCACCTGAGTTTTACTCTCCAGGCTGGGCATCTCTGTCACTTCTTTTGGCTCTTCCACCGTAGGATCGGGAGGAAGGGCAGTCGCTTCCGGAATGCCGCCGCCAGCATCGGTTTTGGCAGTATTTACCTCTTCTTTAGCGGTTCCCTCCGTTTGCGCACCGATGCCCCCTCCCGATTCCATCTCTGCCATCTTCTTGGGTTCTTCAATCCCCAGAGCAGCAAAGAGTTTTTGCACAAAGGCTTCTCGATCAAAGGTTTCTGGGTTTAAGCTAGATGCCGTATCTGTTTTGGTTTCCTTAGCATCTCGCTCTTGTTTATGGGGATCAACAACTGCCTCTTGGACTTCTGCGGCTTCTTGTTTAGGGGGATCGTGTTTGGCAAATTGTTGGCTCCGTTGCCTAATTTGCTCGGTGACGGCAGCCACGGCGGGGTTGCGACGAGGATCGGTAAAGTCACCTTGATCGGAGGATACTTCAGGGACGGCGATCGCGATCGGCTCTTCCTCACTCTGCGTTCCCAATCCCTGTTGCAATTCCGCCCCTAAATCCATTTCTGCCGACTTCCCCTCGGCAGTAATCTTCTCTGCGCCTTCCTCTTCTTCCTCTTCCTCTTCCTCTGCTTCACTGCCTTCCGTCTTTTCCTCTCCCTCTTTCTCTTCTTCTACCTCTGCTTCAGTCGTATCCGCCTCATCTTTCATCTTCTCTAATTCTTCTTCTGGCATATCCTCTTCTGTGAGCACATCCTCTGCTTGCCCTTCCTCTTCTTCTCGCTGAATCTCCAATTTGGTTTTAACATTCGGCCCAGTTTGCTGAATAGTATGAGTCAGTTCATGGGCAAGTAAATGTTTTCCCGTTTGAGAACTGGGATGATATTGTCCCGAATTAAAATAGATATCTTGTTTGTGAGTAAATGCTTTAGCGTCTAAGTCCTTGTTCATGTGTACCGCATCACTATCGGTATGCACTCGTACCTCACTAAAGTCATGATTAAACCGAGATTCCATAAAGGTTTTGGTGTCTTCGGGTAGGGTGTTTCCTCCCCCTTCATGGCTTTTAATCTTGGTTTCTATGCTCTCACTGGCTGGAAAAGAGCCATCGCTACTAGCATCTTCCCGTTTCAGGGTAATGTTAACGTTTCTCTCGTCTTCGTCTTCCTGGTTAGCGTTAAATAAAGCGCCATAGGGAATCACTTTGGGGCGACGCGCGGTAGGTTTGCCATTGCCTCGTTGGAGGGTATGGGCAAGGGGTTGGAGATTGATATCAATGCTGCTGGATGCTTGAGGAGTTAAAGGGGATGGGGGGATGTCTGTAAAGGTGATGACTTGATCGGCAATGCGATCGGCTTCTCGTTCATAGCGATCGCCCGGTGCGCCTACCATCAGATCGGGCTGAATTTCCTCTAACCTGATGCGGGCAATGCCACTGGCTAAAGGTTTCAGATTTACATCAATCCCTTGATACTCTTCTTGTCGTTGAATTCTCTGGGCTAGGAGTTTCCCTCGCATCTTCCGCACCTCCTGATTCACTTTCATTTGAGCCACCGTATATTTCAACCTTGGTCCTTTTTGCTGAATCGTGTGGGTTAATTCGTGCGCCAATAACCGCTTTCCTGCCGTAGAACTGGGATTATATTGTCCCGAATTAAAATAGATATCATGGCCATGGGTAAATGCTTTCGCTTGTAAATCTTGGCTTAATTGCACCGCCGTATGATCTGTATGGATTCGCACCTGACTAAAATCATTCCCAAAGCGCTCTTCCATAAAAGATTTCGTTGCCGCCGGTAAAGGTTTCCCTTTCCCTCGTTTTGCCTGAATTCTTGCTTCCACAGAGGGACTCGCTGTCACTCCCCCCTTTCCAGGAGCTACCGCCATGTGCCCGAAACGGTATCCTAAATTGGAGTTTCTTTGCTCATTCGGAGGAGGAGTCGCCGGAGCCGCTTGCACAGTAGGAGTTTCTGTAGGGGTTTCTGTTATGAGGGTATCATGAGCGATCGCAACACGCGGCAGCGGTAAGGCGTTTTTCGCCGGGGCTGAAGGAGTGGCAGAGGGGGTTACATTAGCTCTCACTTTAGTTGCCATAGCAGGGGTTGCGTCCAGCGTTGCCGTTGATGATCTCCGAGAAGTTATTCTAGTTTGACATAGAGTGAGACTCACTGGCTCAATCCGATTGGGGATGAGCGATCGCCTCTGTTACTGTGGTAATCGTTTCAAAGTCAAAATGATTGATCAACATCAGCAGGGTTTGAGACAGATTATCATCATTCTCTGGGATTTCTGCAATCAACTCTAGCACTTGATCGCTATCCGCTTCCGTAGCAGCTTGATGCAAACGAGTAATCCAATCTTGAGACATGATTTTCAGAGCATAAGGAGTCAGTCCAACGGATGGGGATTCAACTGGGAACGTCCCATCTTTTTCATCTAAACAGGTTTCCTCTTCATAAAGATAGACTACACCTAAATGTTCCGACATCTTTTCCAGCAATTCTACTTCTTGGAATGGTTTACTCAAGCAATCATCACAACCTTTCGCCAGCATCATTTCTCGATCTTCTTTAAAAGCATGAGCACTTAAAGCAATAATCTTAGTAGATTTTCCCTGCCAGGATGATTTGATTTTTTCTGTTGCAGTATATCCATCCATCACAGGCATGCGCATATCCATCCAAATTAAATCAGGATGCCAAGTTTTCCAGACTTCGATCGCTTCTTCACCATTGACAGCTTCGCGAACTTCAAATCCAACTCTAATCAGTAAACTAGTTAGTAATAATCGATTGGGCCAGTGATCTTCGACCACCAAGATTTTATAATTAGGTTGTCCTTCTTTAATCTTGATAATTCTTCGTTCTTTTTTCTCCACAAAATCTATGTTTTCCACTGATTTTATCCGAATAAAAAAATCAAATATTGTGCCTTTATTAACACCACTTTGTACAGAAATATCCCCTCCCATCAGTTTAATCAGTTGATCAGCAATGGGTAAACCCAATCCTGTTCCCTCCGTTGCCTTAATACCCTCGTTCGCTTGAAAAAAAGCATCAAATAAATGAGGAATATCTTGAGCGTCAATGCCTACACCAGTATCTGCTATCCTCATTTTCAGAATAAAGTCATGATCTGATACACCATCTCTCTCTATCGGCTCCTGGTCAATAGAAAGCTTAACCTCTCCTTTTTCGGTAAATTTTATCCCATTATCCAGAAGATTAATCAAAATTTGACGCAATTTCTTTTCATCGCTAACAATATATTGACTAACTCGTTTGGATTGATAAAATTCCAGAGCAATATTTTTGGATTTTGCCTTAATCTCTAGCATTTGCTTAACCGTTTCTAATAACTGCCAAAAATCGAAATTTGTTTCATTTAACTGTAGCTTTTCTGCTTCGATTTTAGAGAGATCCAAAATATTATTAATTAATTTGAGGAGATGATCCCCACTCCGCAGGATAATATCCAAATAGTTTTGATACTTTTCTGCGAGAATAACTTCTCGTTTTAACAGTTGTGCAAATCCTAAAATTGCATTCAGAGGAGTTCTTAGTTCATGGCTCATATGGGCGAGAAATTCACTTTTAGCACGATTGGCAATATCAGCGCGTTCTTTAGCGATTTGGAGTTCAAGAGTGCGAGATTCTACCCGGTGTTCTAATTCTTCTGCTAATTGCAAAAGAGCCGATTCTACTAGCTGTCTTTCCTGAATCTCATGCTGAAGTTGCTGGTTTTTTAGAGCTAGGTTTTGCGCGAGCGATCGCAATTCTAAATGAACCTTAATCCTCGCCATCACCTCCTCCTGACGAAAAGGCTTTGTGATATAATCAACTGCCCCTAAAGAAAACCCTCGAATTTTATCGTCAATGTCCCCTAATGCCGTAGTAAAAATGATCGGAATATCTTGTGTTAAAGCAGAATTTTTCAGACGACGACAGGTTTCAAATCCGTCAATACCAGGCATCATAATATCCAGAAGAATCAAATCAGGTTGAGCATATTCAGCTTGCTCAATAGCACTTTCTCCATCAACAGCTACTAAAATTTCCCAGCCCAAATCGGTTAAAGCATCTGACAATACTTTTAAGTTCGTAGGATGATCATCCACAATCAGAATGACAACCTTGTCAAGAGGGATTGGACTATTGGGAATCAAATTCATGATTAGTATGCTAATCTTCTAAAAGGAGTTGGGCAGAAGCTAAGGTATCTTTATCAGAGGCTTAGGTTGATCCTCCCCTTCTACAGTGTAGCGAGGGTTTCGTCCTTTTGAGGAACTCAATCATTTGACATGGAGTACCTGCGAAGTAGGCTAACGACTCCTGAGATGTTAGCCGAGTAGAACGATCCATTCCTAAAGATGAGGAGACAGTCAATCCCCAATATGGGTATAATTAATATCAAGATTAACCCAGGCTAATTTTCAAATGACTCAGGATTCTGGTCAATCGATTGAGAATTCTCTATTCTGATTGATGGTTTTTTCCAGAATGAAACCTATTCTTTGGATCGTTCTCTCAAATGTAACCCAATTTTATCTCAACTGTCGTGAACAGCCAAGTGAGTAACATCTATACAGGAGATATCTTGGTTGTTGACGATCAACCAGATAATTTAAGGGTATTATCTACCCTGTTGAAACGCTACGGCTATAAGGTGAGGCGAGTTATTAATGGTCAGTTAGCTTTAAATGTGGCTCGTATTCATCCTCCAGAATTAATTTTACTCGATATTATGATGCCGGGGATGAATGGATATGAGGTTTGTCGGTGTTTGAGAGCAGAAAAAGTTACTTCTGATATTCCGGTGATTTTTCTGAGTGCTTTAAATGAAAGTTTTGATAAAGTCAGGGCATTTGAGGTGGGGGGTGTTGATTATATTACCAAGCCATTTCAGTGGGAAGAGGTTCTGGCTAGAATTAATAATCAACTCAAGTTTATTCGCCAGAAAAAACAGTTATTAGATGAAATAGAATCTCGTAAAAAAGTTGATATAGAATTACGGGAAAATGAGCAAAAGTATCGAGATTTAGTGGAGACTTCTCAGAATATTATTTGGTCAGTTGATTGCCATGGTAAAGTCACCTTTATCAATGAAGCAAGCAATCTGATTTATGGTTATTCTCCAGGGGAGGTTTTGGGAAAAAAATTAACGGAATTTTGCTTAGAAAGCTATGTCAAAAAAGATGATGAAATGATCCAAGATATTTTGAGTGGTAAGAAAATACTTCATTATGAAACCATTCATGTCAGCAAAACAGGTAGACAACTGTATATGATGTTAAATGGAATGCCGATTCAGAATACTATTGGTCAAATTACTGGTGCACAAGGTACTATTTATGACTTTACTTATCTAAAGCAATCGGAACTTTGGCAACAAATGCAAAGTAGAGTATTAACTCATATTATATCTGGGCATTCAATTAGACAAATTCTCACGGAACTAACGGTTCAAGTCCAGCAAATTTATCCTAACTATTTTATTTGCATTTTTTTAATTAGAAAAAAACAAGAGAGCTTATATTTATTAACGACATCAAATCCAATCCAATCATGGATTAGTTCCTTGAAAAATATTGCCATCAGTTTAGATAGTGATCCTGCGGGTAAATCAGCTTATTTGGGAGAAAGAGTTGTGGTGGATGATCTAGGAGAAAATACGGGTTTATTTTGTAGTCAAAGAAGTTTGCTATTTCACCAGGTAAAGGCTTGCTGGTCTCAGCCTTTTTTCTCTGATCGCGGAAAAGTGTTAGGAGTATTATCGATTTATTTAAATGAACCGCGATCGCCAGAAAATAGAGAGGTAGAAATCCTAGAATCAGCGGCAAAATTAGCGGCGATCGCCATTGAGCACAAGCGTAGTGAAGAAGAATTAAAACAAGCGAATGAAAAACTACAACGGTTGGCTAATCTAGATGGATTAACTCAAGTGGCTAACCGTTACCGATTTGATGAATATCTCCTCAGAGAATGGCGCAAAATACAACGAGAACAACAATTTATTGCTTTAATTTTGCTGGATATCGATTACTTTAAGCTGTATAATGATACCTATGGTCATTTAGCTGGGGATGACTGCTTAAAAAGTGTAGCTCAGGCGATCTCTCGTGTGGTTAAACAGGAGGGGAGTTTGGTCTGTCGTTATGGAGGAGAAGAATTTGCAGTTATTTTGCCTAATACTAACCTAGAGCATGCGAGACAAACTGCTCTCTTAATTCAGCAGGCGATTGAGAATTTAAAGATTCCTCATAAAACCTCGGAAGTGAGTGATTACATTACTGTAAGCTTGGGTGTCACTAGCTTCATTCCTTCCCCTGGATTAAATCCAGAAACTTTAATTCATACGGCTGATCTAGGATTGTACCGGGCGAAAGCCCAAGGTCGAAATCAAGTAGCCATAATGGATTATATCTCAGAATCTTAATCGATTGAGAACGATACATTTGGGGTGCAAAAAAACGAATTGGTCATGAGCTGGCAGGAGAATAGAGATGGTAGATAATAGACAATCTTTTGGCGATCGCGCCCTTAATTTTTGTAAATATGTTCCCTTAAGATCCTTATTAGTCATCCCCTTTATTTTGCAAATTGCAGTGGCACTGGGACTAACCGGATGGTTTTCTTTGCTCAATGGACAGCGAGCCGTTCGTCAAGTCACCCTGCAACTTAGAGATGAAGTCAGTAGCAGAATTAAACAAAATTTAGAAGATTACTTAGAAGCCCCTCGCATCATTGCTCAAGTCAATACTAATAGTATCGAATTAGGCCAATTAGATAGCCGGAACCCTGCTAATCTTACCCGGACATTTTGGCGACAACGAAATATCTTTAATCCGATCGAAGTCTCAGCAATTTATTTTGGCACAGAAACGGGAGAGTTTACCGGTTTAGGATTTCAAAATGATCAAACTTGGCAAGTGGGAAGATCGGGAGCAGAGACTAGTTTTCATTTTTACAGTTATGCTACCGATGATCAAGGCACTCCTACCACTCTTCTAGAAAAAGGCAATCCTTATGATCCGAGAATTCGACCTTGGTATGGTAAAGCAGTTCGTAGCCATCAACCCACTTGGAGCGATATTTACGTTGATTTCAAAGAACCGCGATTAAAAATCACTCTGGCTCAACCTGTACTGAATCCATCAGGAGAATTGATGGGAGTATTAGGTGTAGATTTTGTTTTATCTCATATTCGCAGTTTTTTACAAGAAATTAAAATTGGTGAATCAGGCAAAATTTTTATCATTGATCGTGCTGGCTCTTTGATTGCCACTTCCACACCAGACCAGCCATTTACCATTACGGAAAATTCAGTAGAACGATTACAAGCGATCGATATTGATAATCCAATTATTCGCAAAGCATCTATCTATTTAAAAGACCAGTTTGATAATTTTCAAGAAATTGAAAAGATTCAAAATCTCGAATTGCAGATTAATCGAGAATTGTATTTTGTCCAGGTGGTTCCTTTTAATCAGGGCAATAACCTAGATTGGTTAATTATTGTCCTAGTTCCAGAAGCCGATTTTATGGAACAAATTCATCAAAATACTCGCCGGACAATTGAACTTTGTGTGATTGCTCTATTGGTAGCAACTGCTTTTGGTTGGATCACTGCTAATTGGATTACTGAACCGATTATGCAGTTAAGTGCAGGTAGCCGTCGATTAGCTCGAGCCGCTTTAACCCAGCGCACTCGTGATAATTTAGCTGAAAATGTGGAAGTGAAAGGCGTGGCAGAGTTAAAAATTCTGGCCGAATCTTTTAACCAAATGGCTTATCAGTTACATGAGTCTTTTACGGCTTTAGAAAAAAGTAATGAAGAATTGGAGTTACGAGTAGAAAAAAGAACCGCAGATTTACGTCGAGAACAGGAGAAATCCGAGGCCTTGTTACTGAATATTTTACCAGAGGCGATCGCCAAGCAACTCAAGCACGAAACTCAGGCGATCGCCGAGCATTTTGAATCCGTCACTATTCTCTTTTCTGATATTGTCAATTTCACCGCCTTATCCGCACAGATGGCTCCGATTGATCTGGTGAGTTGGCTCAATCAAATGTTTTCTTGTTTCGATCATTTAGCCCAAAAACATAGCTTAGAAAAAATTAAAACTATCGGCGATGCCTATATGGTAGTAGGAGGCTTACCTCTCCCTCAACTCGATCATGGTGCTGCGATGGCAGACATGGCTCTGGATATGCAAAAAGTAATGCAACAATTTCGGTTAGAAAATGGAGAATCCATTCAAATTCGGATTGGGATTCATACGGGTCCAGTGGTAGCTGGAGTGATTGGAGTTCGCAAATTTAGTTATGATTTATGGGGAGATACTGTTAATGTAGCTTCCCGCATGGAATCCTCTGGACTTCCAGGTAAAATTCAAGTGAGCGATCGCTTTTATCAATCCCTCAAACACCGCTATCAGTTTGAAGAACGGGGTATGATTGCCGTCAAAGGCAAAGGAGAAATGAAAACCTATTGGCTCCTCGGTGTTGATTAAACCCGAAAAAAAACGCCCCCCTAACGGAGAGCGTTTTTTCTAGATGAGGTTA
>CAZTRW010000080.1:0-17313 GCA_964616725.1 uncultured bacterium | reverse complement strand
GAGTGAGTCTTATTGAGGGTTTAAGGCTTTTCGGCTGTCGCCGACATGAAAAGGAGGTACCTCATAGCAGCGCGAAGCGCTGTATCGCCGTATTTTATAATAGAAAAATCAGGATCAAATAAAGCACAAATCATCATGTTAGCTGCCTCCTCCACTCACACCATTACCTGGGAAAAGTTGCCCGATGACTTCGTGCTGCCTGACGACCCAGTGGATAATATTGGTCAACCGGCGATCGCCGCAGCTTTAACAGAAAGTTTGCAACGGGCGGAAACAGAACGCCAACGGGCGGAAGCACAGCGCCAACGGGCGGAACGGTTAGCTGCTCAACTGCGCTCTGCTGGCATAGAACCAGAAGAATAGTTGGGCAGAATCTGTAGGGATTCAGTTTACGGAAAAATGTCAGCGATCGCGATCGCCAAACCCGGCAGCAACGGTGACGATAAACTATCCCCCACCAACAGCGTACCCACTCGCTGCAATTGAGCCTGATCACGACGATACACATCCACCGTTTTTAACCGCCAATTCACAATCCAATATTCTTGCACTCCATAGAGAGAATAAAGCTTAAGTTTCACTTCTTTATCTCGTCGCTCATTGGTTTCACCTTCAGAGAGAATTTCCACCACAATTTCTGGCGCTACCGTTAAATGTCCCCCTTCATCTACCCCCACCGCTAAACGCTCTTGACTGATCCACACTAAATCAGGAATCACCGCATCAGTAGTGCTCAAGATTACTCCTGGCGTTGGGATAGCTTTACCCAATTGAGTTTGTCTAGACCAGTATTCTAACTCAAACTGGATATTACTACTAGCACTCTGGTGACGAATATGGGGGGCACGAGTCACAAATAGTTCTCCATTAA
The DNA here is from genome assembly GCA_964616725.1 of uncultured bacterium. Taxonomy (GTDB): domain Bacteria; phylum Cyanobacteriota; class Cyanobacteriia; order Cyanobacteriales; family Desertifilaceae; genus Roseofilum. The sequence continues at coordinate 16,442 of CAZTRW010000080.1, read as the reverse complement.
TGATTTCATAGCGTTTCCAGCCGCCATCATCAGGCATGGCATTGAGATCTCTAGTTGTCCAGCGTAAGGGGTTAGCGATCATGGAAATTTAGGGGAGAATTATTTTGATTTTAACTGAGGGAGATGTGTTTTTAGGGATGCCCAGAACTCGTGTGGATGGGGGAGAATTTTGGCCTAGCGCCATGGCGGCAATTGTGTCAGAAGGAGATCAACGCTCCGAGCCAATGATTCGGCGAGGGAATCCTAATCATACTTCCTAAAGTTTTTACGGACTGTATTCGGATTGAGCAATTGCCGCTCCATCACCTCGACTACCCCCTCATTTTCAAACTCCTCTACCAACTCAAACACAATCACATTAGAGGGGTTCCCATGGGCATCCCTAAAAATGGGGTTACCCTTACGCTGGTTTACATCCAGTTCATCAAAATAGCGGGCATTAACTTCATTACCAAAGCCCAGAATAATGATCTTAAAAATTCGTTGATCGTCAATGCGGCTGCACATCTCCTTCACCAACTCTTCAAAGGCAGGGGAATCATCAAATTGACCATCAATATAGATGAGAAACATTGCCCCTCTTGCAGTACCCGCTTCCACCTCTTGGGCAGTAATCTTTTCCCGTCCTTCCAACCACTCCTCATAGCATTTGCGTAGAGTGGGCGTAACATTAGCATTGCCTTTGGGAGCATTTTCTGGGAAAAAACTATCGGCTTGGGCTGGACTGTCAATTTGATAGCGATTGCCCCGGTAACGATTGACGTTATAGGGCATCATGATAATTTGCTCACAAATCTTCTGCCCGTTTTCGTTGTAAGTCAAAATATCATTGATATCGCCCATGCACTGTTCTTGCAACCGTTCCCAGCGACTGGTTATTCCTCCATCATTACGGAGCATGGAACCGCTCTGATCGATGAGCATAAAGGTATCGCGATCCACAATTTTGTTTAAATCTGCCATTTCCACTCCTTAGTCTTTCAGATGTTGCTCCTTCCTCTCAACCCATGCTAAATCAAACACGGACTGATAGATCGGATTCGTAACTCTTAACTGTAACTGAGAACTTTCATTCACTACTAACCCCGATGTCAATAAATCCCACTGGGGGTTAGTGCCTGAAAAGTCAATGGGTTGTCCTTGTAGGAGTTGACGATAGACCGACAATGCCATGAGCTTAACTCTGCCCAGTGATCTAGAATGATATCCAGATGGCGGATTGAACCAATAGTCAATCGTTTGCAGATGGTTCTGTTTGTCTTGCTGTCGCCAGTTAGTAATGATCTGTTCTCTCACCACCTGATCAACCAACTGGGCTGGCTCTTTCTTTATTCCTTTTCTCGCAGCATTCCTCACTTCTTGACATAACCCCTGGGTGAGGAATGGCTGCCCCCCTGTCCAGTGTAAAATATGGGACATGACAGCTGCTGGATTGGGATATACACCATACAAGCCCTCTAGAAGAGGATCACAGTTCCCAGTTAACCCTGTTAAAGTCAGGGATGTACCAATATTCCAGACTGTAGCTGTGCTAGATTGCAACAGGTCACTGGGTTTCGCTACCCCTACCAAAACAAAAGCTATTTTGTCCAGACGAGACTCTTGTTCCTCTAACAAGGAGCGCAACACTCCCATGACTTGATCTTGTAAGCCCCACTGCACAAGATTTTGGATTTCATCCAAAAACACAATCAACTTGCTACCTAAAAACTGTAACAGCGAATCTTTCAAGAACTCCAGAAAGCGGCGGGAAGGTTGAACAAGAGTATTTTGCTGCCAAGCTTGGTCAAGTTGCGCTAACAACACAGAATCTTCTAATTTTTGACCAATGCGCCGCAGGAGGTTAAACCACAGAGCTGATTCCGAATCTACGGTTCCGAATCCTTGCAGGTTAATCGTAACGCAGATGGCTGACTCCTCTGCGGTGAGGCGATGGGCTGTGCGAGTCATGAGACTGGTTTTCCCCATCTGACGGGGGGCAAGGATGGCACAGACGCGGTGACGGCGAGCAGAGGACTTCAGCACCTGATAGAGTTCTTCGTCGATGGGACGCTCCACATAGGTACTTGCGTCTGGTTCAAGTCCTCCTCCTTCAGTTGCATAGAAATTGTGATTAACCATACATCTCCTTAGCCAATTGCCGATTTTTTATTGATCTCCCTAAATCCGTATTAGAAACGGGAACTTTTCTTACCTTGGGATTTGTGGCGATAAAACTTTGCCGAAATACTGCCGATAGAGTTCAATTACTTCTGTTTTTCCGGCTTCAAATTTAATCAACCCAGCCTGCTCTAGCTGAAACTTAGCATATTCATCTCGGCAGTCTTCTCCCTTGAGGATGGTTTGGAAACAAGTCAGCAATGGACTCGGCTTTTCCGGTTGTAGAAGCTGCATTTTCTCGAAAAGATGATTGCGGAAAAATTTCGACCCCAATCTCGGCCCACCTAAATCGGCAATGGTGAGGGTTTCTGAGCCAGAGAGATAAAACAGGGCTTCTTGAATCAGTGCCGGATGTCCCCCCACTAACTTCATTAGTTCCTGGGTTTTGCTTGAGTTCCAATCCGGCAACTGATAATGGCCAGCCAGTTCAGTCACCTCGGACTCAGTGAGTTCTGAAAGGTTAATCTCAAGACCCACATTGTAGAAGACAGAACCAACAATGCCATGGGTGGGATAGGGTTCAGTAGAATAGGCAACCACGATATTGGGCCAAATCATTGGCCCTTGGCCCACATTCTTCATTTTCTCCTCATTCCAGGTACGAAGAATATTACAAAAATCGTTTTGGGTAGAAGGATGACCTATCACTTTGTCTAATCCATCAATCAAGAGCGTGGCAGGGGTAGGAAGTTGACTAAACACATGGTCAGCCAGGTAGGTTCCGCAATTGAGGCCGGGGGCAATGTCGTCGCGCCAAACAGTTCTCAAATCGGGTAATTCTCGATTCCGGAGATGGGGCCGAAAGGCGGTGGTAATGACATTGGTGAATTCATACAGCAGTTTCGATAAATCCTCAAAAGCATTAGGGGAAAACTCACTGCTACTTAGATTGACATATCCAACACAATGCCCCTGTTCTTGCTCTAGCCACTCCCGTAAACCTGCCAAGGAGGTTGATTTACCACTGTGCCGGATGCCCTTGAGCCGCAGGAATATCCGGGAAGTGCGCGGGATTTGAAACGCTTGCTGACAAGCGTGGTCTGCCTCCCGCTCCAGACGGAAGAGAGAATTCAAGGGCAACACTCCAACTAAGGGACTCATAGGCCGGTCATTCAATGGCTGATCTGGCGGTTGATACCCACTCAGGGTAATTGTCGTTTTGCTGTAACGTCCCTTACCTTTAACCTCCACATCAATCAAGCCCTTGTTCTTGAACTCGTCTAACCTGCGCTTGAAGGTAGCCGGGGAGCAATGGAACTCCTCAGCTAATTCGCGTTGACTGACCTCCGTGAGCGTGCCGCCAGCTTGTTGCAGCCGTTGCTCTAGCTCGCGCCAGTCTTTCCGCTCTTCGGGACTCAGGTTATCAAGGGGAGTGGGCATCGACTCTTGACGATAGTCATCGGTTTACAGTTCTAGTATGCTACCAAAATGAAATCTAATGATTAATTAATGTTTCATTTTTTGACGCATTAAAACATTTATGCTAAATTTGGGGTGGATACAGGAAAGCCGCCCTACATCTGGTTAGGACATAGAAGCGGCTTTCAAAACGTAAAAAAGATCTGTTTCAAGTATACACCATGAACAAAGAATCTAAAGCCCTCTACTACGAGAGGGTCGGTCTCCGCAAAATTGTTATCAGTTTCATTCAGACTATTGCTTTTTTGCGGAAGTTGTTGAATAGTCCCCAGATCGTCAAGGTCTGCTTTGCGGAGCTGGCTGTCTACATCACAACCACCGATCCTGCCGCTAAACCTGCAATCAAAGCCCTTCAGATGCTATTTACAGCCTCCTTCGCGGGATCTTCAAGCATCTCTGGAATGGGTACTTATCTTTCTTTTAAGGGATCTATTGCTATTGAAAATGTGGTCATTGTTGAGACTTTTGGAAATCTCAAAGATATTCTCACCATCTGGGATGCATTTTATAGCGAAGTGATCGAGATAGGCAAAGCACTCCAGCAAGAAACGATGCTATTGAAGGTTACTTTACCCTTTTTGGGTTCGTTTTACCTTCTGATCAAAGTCCCCTGATCTTCCTTCAGAAGCCGAATTGACTCAATTGATTCGGCTTCTGTCTAACCCTCTTTGTCAACGGAGAAAAGCCATGTACCCTCATCCTGACTACGATCGCGATCATCGCCGTCTCATCCGCACCAACCACGACGAGGCGATCGACCTCACCACAGGCGAGAAATACCGCTTACAGAAAGTGAGCGACACTGACTTTGGCGCAGGAGCCATGTTTGGCCTGATGATCGCCGTTATCCTGTTGCTCCTTTTAGCCTAAGATAGCCAACCTACCCCAAACCGCTCCAACCCCCCATCGGCCGCCATATAGCGCTTTGCGCTAGGGAATAGGGAATAGGGAATAGGGAATAGGCTTTTGGTACATAGCTTTGAGGATTCAACACTGTCCCTCATAACAGCGCAAAGCGCTGTAATTGGCGATACTATAGAAATGCTGTTGAGAAGTGAAATATCCTATGACGACTCGGTTAGAAGTTGAATCAGCTATTAAGCAATTGCCAGAGAGTGAAGTTCGTCATCTGGCAAAGTGGCTGCAAGAATATCTTGATGAGATGTGGGATCGGCAAATTGAAACAGATTTAGCATCAGGAAAATTAGATCGCCTCATTGCTCAAGCCGAAAAAGATCTCGCCGCAAACAAGGTGAGGGATCTAGATGAAATCCTTGGCAACAGCTAATTTCTGGAAAGCCTATGCCCAATTGCCACCTGAGATTCAAGAGCAAGCGCGGAAAGCTTATCAGCTTTGGCAAGAAAACTCACTTCATCCCTCTTTGCATTTCAAAAAAGTGGGTAAAAACCTTTGGTCTGCCCGTGTTAGTAGTGGATATCGAGCGTTAGCCTTGAAAAAAGGTGACGATTATTATTGGATTTGGATCGGAGATCATGATGAATATGAGAGTTTTTTGAATTAACTTGTTGTGACCAACCAGCTCCGGTCTTCGGCGATCGCCACGATCGCTCACGGTAAAATGGAAGGGCAAAATTACCACTGAGGACGATTCTAAGGCAAAAGGCAAGAGTGAGTCTTATTGAGGGTTTAAGGCTTTTCGGCTGTCGCCGACATGAAAAGGAGGTACCTCATAGCAGCGCGAAGCGCTGTATCGCCGTATTTTATAATAGAAAAATCAGGATCAAATAAAGCACAAATCATCATGTTAGCTGCCTCCTCCACTCACACCATTACCTGGGAAAAGTTGCCCGATGACTTCGTGCTGCCTGACGACCCAGTGGATAATATTGGTCAACCGGCGATCGCCGCAGCTTTAACAGAAAGTTTGCAACGGGCGGAAACAGAACGCCAACGGGCGGAAGCACAGCGCCAACGGGCGGAACGGTTAGCTGCTCAACTGCGCTCTGCTGGCATAGAACCAGAAGAATAGTTGGGCAGAATCTGTAGGGATTCAGTTTACGGAAAAATGTCAGCGATCGCGATCGCCAAACCCGGCAGCAACGGTGACGATAAACTATCCCCCACCAACAGCGTACCCACTCGCTGCAATTGAGCCTGATCACGACGATACACATCCACCGTTTTTAACCGCCAATTCACAATCCAATATTCTTGCACTCCATAGAGAGAATAAAGCTTAAGTTTCACTTCTTTATCTCGTCGCTCATTGGTTTCACCTTCAGAGAGAATTTCCACCACAATTTCTGGCGCTACCGTTAAATGTCCCCCTTCATCTACCCCCACCGCTAAACGCTCTTGACTGATCCACACTAAATCAGGAATCACCGCATCAGTAGTGCTCAAGATTACTCCTGGCGTTGGGATAGCTTTACCCAATTGAGTTTGTCTAGACCAGTATTCTAACTCAAACTGGATATTACTACTAGCACTCTGGTGACGAATATGGGGGGCACGAGTCACAAATAGTTCTCCATTAATGATTTCATAGCGTTTCCAGCCGCCATCATCAGGCATGGCATTGAGATCTCTAGTTGTCCAGCGTAAGGGGTTAGCGATCATGGAAATTTAGGGGAGAATTATTTTGATTTTAACTGAGGGAGATGTGTTTTTAGGGATGCCCAGAACTCGTGTGGATGGGGGAGAATTTTGGCCTAGCGCCATGGCGGCAATTGTGTCAGAAGGAGATCAACGCTCCGAGCCAATGATTCGGCGAGGGAATCCTAATCATACTTCCTAAAGTTTTTACGGACTGTATTCGGATTGAGCAATTGCCGCTCCATCACCTCGACTACCCCCTCATTTTCAAACTCCTCTACCAACTCAAACACAATCACATTAGAGGGGTTCCCATGGGCATCCCTAAAAATGGGGTTACCCTTACGCTGGTTTACATCCAGTTCATCAAAATAGCGGGCATTAACTTCATTACCAAAGCCCAGAATAATGATCTTAAAAATTCGTTGATCGTCAATGCGGCTGCACATCTCCTTCACCAACTCTTCAAAGGCAGGGGAATCATCAAATTGACCATCAATATAGATGAGAAACATTGCCCCTCTTGCAGTACCCGCTTCCACCTCTTGGGCAGTAATCTTTTCCCGTCCTTCCAACCACTCCTCATAGCATTTGCGTAGAGTGGGCGTAACATTAGCATTGCCTTTGGGAGCATTTTCTGGGAAAAAACTATCGGCTTGGGCTGGACTGTCAATTTGATAGCGATTGCCCCGGTAACGATTGACGTTATAGGGCATCATGATAATTTGCTCACAAATCTTCTGCCCGTTTTCGTTGTAAGTCAAAATATCATTGATATCGCCCATGCACTGTTCTTGCAACCGTTCCCAGCGACTGGTTATTCCTCCATCATTACGGAGCATGGAACCGCTCTGATCGATGAGCATAAAGGTATCGCGATCCACAATTTTGTTTAAATCTGCCATTTCCACTCCTTAGTCTTTCAGATGTTGCTCCTTCCTCTCAACCCATGCTAAATCAAACACGGACTGATAGATCGGATTCGTAACTCTTAACTGTAACTGAGAACTTTCATTCACTACTAACCCCGATGTCAATAAATCCCACTGGGGGTTAGTGCCTGAAAAGTCAATGGGTTGTCCTTGTAGGAGTTGACGATAGACCGACAATGCCATGAGCTTAACTCTGCCCAGTGATCTAGAATGATATCCAGATGGCGGATTGAACCAATAGTCAATCGTTTGCAGATGGTTCTGTTTGTCTTGCTGTCGCCAGTTAGTAATGATCTGTTCTCTCACCACCTGATCAACCAACTGGGCTGGCTCTTTCTTTATTCCTTTTCTCGCAGCATTCCTCACTTCTTGACATAACCCCTGGGTGAGGAATGGCTGCCCCCCTGTCCAGTGTAAAATATGGGACATGACAGCTGCTGGATTGGGATATACACCATACAAGCCCTCTAGAAGAGGATCACAGTTCCCAGTTAACCCTGTTAAAGTCAGGGATGTACCAATATTCCAGACTGTAGCTGTGCTAGATTGCAACAGGTCACTGGGTTTCGCTACCCCTACCAAAACAAAAGCTATTTTGTCCAGACGAGACTCTTGTTCCTCTAACAAGGAGCGCAACACTCCCATGACTTGATCTTGTAAGCCCCACTGCACAAGATTTTGGATTTCATCCAAAAACACAATCAACTTGCTACCTAAAAACTGTAACAGCGAATCTTTCAAGAACTCCAGAAAGCGGCGGGAAGGTTGAACAAGAGTATTTTGCTGCCAAGCTTGGTCAAGTTGCGCTAACAACACAGAATCTTCTAATTTTTGACCAATGCGCCGCAGGAGGTTAAACCACAGAGCTGATTCCGAATCTACGGTTCCGAATCCTTGCAGGTTAATCGTAACGCAGATGGCTGACTCCTCTGCGGTGAGGCGATGGGCTGTGCGAGTCATGAGACTGGTTTTCCCCATCTGACGGGGGGCAAGGATGGCACAGACGCGGTGACGGCGAGCAGAGGACTTCAGCACCTGATAGAGTTCTTCGTCGATGGGACGCTCCACATAGGTACTTGCGTCTGGTTCAAGTCCTCCTCCTTCAGTTGCATAGAAATTGTGATTAACCATACATCTCCTTAGCCAATTGCCGATTTTTTATTGATCTCCCTAAATCCGTATTAGAAACGGGAACTTTTCTTACCTTGGGATTTGTGGCGATAAAACTTTGCCGAAATACTGCCGATAGAGTTCAATTACTTCTGTTTTTCCGGCTTCAAATTTAATCAACCCAGCCTGCTCTAGCTGAAACTTAGCATATTCATCTCGGCAGTCTTCTCCCTTGAGGATGGTTTGGAAACAAGTCAGCAATGGACTCGGCTTTTCCGGTTGTAGAAGCTGCATTTTCTCGAAAAGATGATTGCGGAAAAATTTCGACCCCAATCTCGGCCCACCTAAATCGGCAATGGTGAGGGTTTCTGAGCCAGAGAGATAAAACAGGGCTTCTTGAATCAGTGCCGGATGTCCCCCCACTAACTTCATTAGTTCCTGGGTTTTGCTTGAGTTCCAATCCGGCAACTGATAATGGCCAGCCAGTTCAGTCACCTCGGACTCAGTGAGTTCTGAAAGGTTAATCTCAAGACCCACATTGTAGAAGACAGAACCAACAATGCCATGGGTGGGATAGGGTTCAGTAGAATAGGCAACCACGATATTGGGCCAAATCATTGGCCCTTGGCCCACATTCTTCATTTTCTCCTCATTCCAGGTACGAAGAATATTACAAAAATCGTTTTGGGTAGAAGGATGACCTATCACTTTGTCTAATCCATCAATCAAGAGCGTGGCAGGGGTAGGAAGTTGACTAAACACATGGTCAGCCAGGTAGGTTCCGCAATTGAGGCCGGGGGCAATGTCGTCGCGCCAAACAGTTCTCAAATCGGGTAATTCTCGATTCCGGAGATGGGGCCGAAAGGCGGTGGTAATGACATTGGTGAATTCATACAGCAGTTTCGATAAATCCTCAAAAGCATTAGGGGAAAACTCACTGCTACTTAGATTGACATATCCAACACAATGCCCCTGTTCTTGCTCTAGCCACTCCCGTAAACCTGCCAAGGAGGTTGATTTACCACTGTGCCGGATGCCCTTGAGCCGCAGGAATATCCGGGAAGTGCGCGGGATTTGAAACGCTTGCTGACAAGCGTGGTCTGCCTCCCGCTCCAGACGGAAGAGAGAATTCAAGGGCAACACTCCAACTAAGGGACTCATAGGCCGGTCATTCAATGGCTGATCTGGCGGTTGATACCCACTCAGGGTAATTGTCGTTTTGCTGTAACGTCCCTTACCTTTAACCTCCACATCAATCAAGCCCTTGTTCTTGAACTCGTCTAACCTGCGCTTGAAGGTAGCCGGGGAGCAATGGAACTCCTCAGCTAATTCGCGTTGACTGACCTCCGTGAGCGTGCCGCCAGCTTGTTGCAGCCGTTGCTCTAGCTCGCGCCAGTCTTTCCGCTCTTCGGGACTCAGGTTATCAAGGGGAGTGGGCATCGACTCTTGACGATAGTCATCGGTTTACAGTTCTAGTATGCTACCAAAATGAAATCTAATGATTAATTAATGTTTCATTTTTTGACGCATTAAAACATTTATGCTAAATTTGGGGTGGATACAGGAAAGCCGCCCTACATCTGGTTAGGACATAGAAGCGGCTTTCAAAACGTAAAAAAGATCTGTTTCAAGTATACACCATGAACAAAGAATCTAAAGCCCTCTACTACGAGAGGGTCGGTCTCCGCAAAATTGTTATCAGTTTCATTCAGACTATTGCTTTTTTGCGGAAGTTGTTGAATAGTCCCCAGATCGTCAAGGTCTGCTTTGCGGAGCTGGCTGTCTACATCACAACCACCGATCCTGCCGCTAAACCTGCAATCAAAGCCCTTCAGATGCTATTTACAGCCTCCTTCGCGGGATCTTCAAGCATCTCTGGAATGGGTACTTATCTTTCTTTTAAGGGATCTATTGCTATTGAAAATGTGGTCATTGTTGAGACTTTTGGAAATCTCAAAGATATTCTCACCATCTGGGATGCATTTTATAGCGAAGTGATCGAGATAGGCAAAGCACTCCAGCAAGAAACGATGCTATTGAAGGTTACTTTACCCTTTTTGGGTTCGTTTTACCTTCTGATCAAAGTCCCCTGATCTTCCTTCAGAAGCCGAATTGACTCAATTGATTCGGCTTCTGTCTAACCCTCTTTGTCAACGGAGAAAAGCCATGTACCCTCATCCTGACTACGATCGCGATCATCGCCGTCTCATCCGCACCAACCACGACGAGGCGATCGACCTCACCACAGGCGAGAAATACCGCTTACAGAAAGTGAGCGACACTGACTTTGGCGCAGGAGCCATGTTTGGCCTGATGATCGCCGTTATCCTGTTGCTCCTTTTAGCCTAAGATAGCCAACCTACCCCAAACCGCTCCAACCCCCCATCGGCCGCCATATAGCGCTTTGCGCTAGGGAATAGGGAATAGGGAATAGGGAATAGGCTTTTGGTACATAGCTTTGAGGATTCAACACTGTCCCTCATAACAGCGCAAAGCGCTGTAATTGGCGATACTATAGAAATGCTGTTGAGAAGTGAAATATCCTATGACGACTCGGTTAGAAGTTGAATCAGCTATTAAGCAATTGCCAGAGAGTGAAGTTCGTCATCTGGCAAAGTGGCTGCAAGAATATCTTGATGAGATGTGGGATCGGCAAATTGAAACAGATTTAGCATCAGGAAAATTAGATCGCCTCATTGCTCAAGCCGAAAAAGATCTCGCCGCAAACAAGGTGAGGGATCTAGATGAAATCCTTGGCAACAGCTAATTTCTGGAAAGCCTATGCCCAATTGCCACCTGAGATTCAAGAGCAAGCGCGGAAAGCTTATCAGCTTTGGCAAGAAAACTCACTTCATCCCTCTTTGCATTTCAAAAAAGTGGGTAAAAACCTTTGGTCTGCCCGTGTTAGTAGTGGATATCGAGCGTTAGCCTTGAAAAAAGGTGACGATTATTATTGGATTTGGATCGGAGATCATGATGAATATGAGAGTTTTTTGAATTAACTTGTTGTGACCAACCAGCTCCGGTCTTCGGCGATCGCCACGATCGCTCACGGTAAAATGGAAGGGCAAAATTACCACTGAGGACGATTCTAAGGCAAAAGGCAAGAGTGAGTCTTATTGAGGGTTTAAGGCTTTTCGGCTGTCGCCGACATGAAAAGGAGGTACCTCATAGCAGCGCGAAGCGCTGTATCGCCGTATTTTATAATAGAAAAATCAGGATCAAATAAAGCACAAATCATCATGTTAGCTGCCTCCTCCACTCACACCATTACCTGGGAAAAGTTGCCCGATGACTTCGTGCTGCCTGACGACCCAGTGGATAATATTGGTCAACCGGCGATCGCCGCAGCTTTAACAGAAAGTTTGCAACGGGCGGAAACAGAACGCCAACGGGCGGAAGCACAGCGCCAACGGGCGGAACGGTTAGCTGCTCAACTGCGCTCTGCTGGCATAGAACCAGAAGAATAGTTGGGCAGAATCTGTAGGGATTCAGTTTACGGAAAAATGTCAGCGATCGCGATCGCCAAACCCGGCAGCAACGGTGACGATAAACTATCCCCCACCAACAGCGTACCCACTCGCTGCAATTGAGCCTGATCACGACGATACACATCCACCGTTTTTAACCGCCAATTCACAATCCAATATTCTTGCACTCCATAGAGAGAATAAAGCTTAAGTTTCACTTCTTTATCTCGTCGCTCATTGGTTTCACCTTCAGAGAGAATTTCCACCACAATTTCTGGCGCTACCGTTAAATGTCCCCCTTCATCTACCCCCACCGCTAAACGCTCTTGACTGATCCACACTAAATCAGGAATCACCGCATCAGTAGTGCTCAAGATTACTCCTGGCGTTGGGATAGCTTTACCCAATTGAGTTTGTCTAGACCAGTATTCTAACTCAAACTGGATATTACTACTAGCACTCTGGTGACGAATATGGGGGGCACGAGTCACAAATAGTTCTCCATTAATGATTTCATAGCGTTTCCAGCCGCCATCATCAGGCATGGCATTGAGATCTCTAGTTGTCCAGCGTAAGGGGTTAGTGACCATGGGGATTTTGGGGGAGAATTATTTTGATTTTAATACTCGGTGAAGAGCGATCGCCATTTCTCTTCCTTGCGATTCTCAGCCGATTGATCCATAGTAAAGAGCAATTCTACCGATCGCCTAAAATTGTTCTGTGAGGAGATAGCCCGATGAAACTACGCGAGTTGCTCTCAACCCTAGAAGGACTGGGAACTGTGCCCTCCCATCCTGCTTTAGACCAAGAAGTTAAGGGGTTAAGCACAAATTCTCATTCTTGTCAAGAAGGAGATGTGTTTTTAGGGATGCCCGGAACTCGTGTGGATGGGGGAGAATTTTGGCCCAGCGCCATCGCCGCTGGCGCGATCGCAGCAATTGTATCAGAAGGGGCGATCGCCAAACATCCCCCCGCAGAAGCCTGTGTCATTTCCGCGACAGACTTAGCGATCGCCTGCGCTCAAGCCGCCGCCACCTTCTACCAGTTCCCCGCCACCCAACAACAACTCATCGGCGTTACCGGCACCAACGGCAAAACCACCACCACCCACCTGATCGAATTCTTTCTCACCCAAACCCAACATCCCACCGCCCTCCTCGGCACCCTTTACGCCAAATGGCCAGGATTCCATCAAACCGCCATCAATACGACTCCCTTTGCCATCACTCTCCAAGAACAACTCGCCCAAGCCCTCAGTGCCGGGTGTACCCATACCGTCATGGAAGTCAGTTCCCACTCCCTCGATCAAAAACGAGTTTGGGGATGTCCTTTTAAAGTTGCAGTTTTTACTAATCTCACTCAAGATCATTTGGATTATCATCCCGATATGGCAGCCTACTTTGAAGCCAAAGCGCTTCTGTTTAGCCCACAATACCTGAAAGGACGAGCCATTATTAACCAAGACGATCCCTACGGACAACAACTAATAGAGCGGTTACCTCAAGAACAAGTTTGGAGTTATAGTACTGATAATCCTGCTGCTACCCTATGGACGAGTAACCTGGAGCATCAACCCAAAGGAGTCAACGGCATTTTACATACGCCTGGGGGAGAAATTGCCTTTCACTCCCCCTTAGTTGGTCAATTTAACGTCGCCAACTTACTGGCTGCCATAGGTGCAGGATTGCATCTAGGAATTCCCTTAGACAACATGGTCGCTAGTTTACCAGAATTTCTCGGTGTGCCCGGACGGATGGAACGAGTCAGTATTAGCCCAGATCAAGATATCACCGTGATTGTAGACTATGCCCATACTCCCGATAGCCTAGAGAATCTCCTGAAATCTTCGCGTCCTTTTATTCCAGGGAGGATGATTTGCGTGTTTGGCTGTGGCGGCGATCGCGATCGCACCAAACGCCCGATCATGGGTAAAATTGCTGCTCAACTAGCCGATATCCCCGTCGTCACCTCCGACAACCCTCGCACCGAAAATCCCGAACAAATTTTACAAGATATTTTGGCAGGAATCCCGGCATCAGTTCAACCAATCGTTCTGGGCGATCGCGCTCAAGCCATCCGCACCGCTATCCTAGAAGCACAACCTGGAGACGGGATCTTAATCGCAGGCAAAGGTCATGAAGATTACCAGATTCTCGGTACAGAAAAAATCCACTTCGACGATCGCGAACAAGCTCGATTCGCCTTACAAGCGCGATCGCACCCTCAACCAGAAATCTAACAATAAATTACATTTACACCTGAATTCTTACTCTCTTGGTTTACACTGCGAGAAGACTCGTATTTTCTCACGCAATACAACCCTATGATGGAATCTCTAGCATTTACCCATGCAGCGTTAGCTTATGCAGATCCCTTCCCCGCTCCCCAACTGCGGTCTTTTCAGGGGATTAGTAGAGCATTTACCCAAAGTGCGATCAGTGTATTAGCCTTTGGAGTAGCAATATCCGTCATTACAAAAGCAGAAAACGCCATGGCTTATCTCAGCTATGGAGCCTCTGGATCAGATGTAGTATATCTCCAAAATCTCCTCAAAGAAGCAGGATATTTCCCGTACAACGTACCTTCCACAGGAAGATATCTGGAAATCACCCAACAGTCTGTCATGAACTACCAACGTGATATGGGGTTAGCCGTAGACGGCATAGCAGGAGCTGCCACCTTTGCCACCCTGGAAGGAGTCACAGCAATTGGTAGCGGAGACTACATGGTGACTGCCAGTGCCCTCAACGTGCGGACAGGAGGTTCAACCTCCGCTGCTGTGGTAGATGTGGTTTACTATCAAGAAAGAGTATCCGTAGACTACTTTGATGACTACGGTTGGGCAAAACTGTCCGATGGCGGCTGGGTTTCAGGAAACTATCTGGCTTCACTCTAAGGGATTTAACCCCTTAGATTCAACTGAATTAGGAACCCTGAGCAATCCTACTCCGAGAGGGTGGGGTTGCCTGTTTTTTGATCAGAGCAATCCATCCAGGATAACCCACATCGATCCTAGAGTTTCCAGCCACACCCATCACGATCCTTAGCACGCCACAGAGCCAGCAATGACATGAACTTTGCCCCGTTGTACTGCTCGCAAGAGACGATGAATCGATTTGCGCTCATGCTGCTCTAGCCCAGGATGGTGAGAAGCAATTTTGAGGGTATGGTAATCTTCAGAAGAAATAATACCGGTTGCACCAACGGCTCCGAAGATGTCAGAAATATGCTCAGAAAATTTTTCAGTGGGGGATAACATGGTTCGCACCGTTAACTCATCATGTTTTTATTCTCACCGAACTCTTGAATAGACTTGGTGACAGCCTCCACTGCTCCTGTGTGATTCTTTGTAATTTACTTTGTGATTTGGATTCGTATCGGTAGGGTTTCTGGAGATCAACCAGACAGATTGACAAGGGACACTCAGATCTGCTCAATGTCCCTTTCTGGTTTAAGTTGGATATTACCCATTAACGATATAGGGGCTACAAGCTACTGGAATCAAGACTTTGAGCCTCATCGGGGGTTTGAGGTAGGTGTAGTCCACATTCTTGTTTGAGACCTTGGAAGCGAGTATTGCGCTCATGAGTGTCTTCGAGCGTGAAAGGACGAGAAGAATGCCAATCTCCAACTGTCATGTACCCTTGGTCAAAGAGAGGATGATAGGGCAAATCATGGATAGTGAGGTATTGGTAAACGTCTCGCGAGTGCCAATTGAGAATGGGGAGGATTTTGTAAATTTCTCCTTGACGGTTGATAAAGCGCAAGGTTTTACGATGATCGGTTTGGTCTCGGCGTAATCCGGCTAACCAGGCAGTGGCCTTGAGTTCTTTGAGGGCGCGTTGCATGGGTTCGACTTTGCGAAGGTGATCGTATTGATTGAGGGATTCTACGGTACCTTCTTCCCAAAGTTTACCATAGAGGGCTTCCATGTGGGCTGGACTCAGGGGGGATTGATAAATTTTGAGGTTGAGATGGAGTCTTTGGGTTAAGTCGTGGGCAAAGCGGTAGGTTTCGGGGGGTAAGTAGCCGGTATCTACCCAGATAATGGGGAGGTTGGGAATGACGGAGGTGGCTAAGTGGAGCATGACAGCGGATTGAATACCAAAGCTGGTACTCATAACCAGTCCTTCGCCAAAGGTGGCTCCTGCCCATTGGATAATGTCTCTAGCGTCGATATCGGAGAACTGCTGGTGTAAGGTTTCCGTATCTAAGGGGGGTAGCGCTGATCGGGTTTGATTCATTAATAACTGAGGTTCCTAGTCAAGGGTGTTGAACTTGATCTTAATCTCAGGGTATCAAAGGATGGGGTTTCTGGGGGAGGGGGGAAACTTTAAGATTTCAGGGAGGGGGAGAGGTCTTGGGGTATGGGTTGATGGGTGTAGCCAGAATCGGGTTGAGAGCCGGTGAGGTGGTGGGTTAGGAGGTCACTGTGGGAGATTTGATGGTTCCAGTCAGGGGTATCCTCGGTCTCTGGAGGGATGGGGCGATCGCCGGGTAACCAACGCAGCAAGATCAAAGGCAGTAGAGAGGAAAAGTTACAGATCAATACTAACACCGCCAGATGATCAAAGTTCTGGGGGGTAACACCCAGGGTATGCATGAGGATCGCCCCTAATTCTTGGGAGATAGTATATCCCAGGTTGAAGATTGACATTAAGAGGGCAAAGAAGGTGGCTTCGATGCCACGGGGACATAGTTGGGCCGAGAGTACCAGCAGAGGCATAAAGGCAATTTCTCCCATGACGGTGAGAATGGCGCTGTCTCCGATACTAAACCAGCGATCGCCAATCC
>CAZTRW010000079.1:0-17424 GCA_964616725.1 uncultured bacterium | reverse complement strand
GGCTGGGTAAGCGCCGGGGGGGAGAGCTTCTGGTTCTTCTGGTTGGGTATCGGCAGATTCGGAAGAGACGGCTACAGAGGCAGGGGGAGCCGCTTTGAGGGGTTCTACAGCCGGGAATTGGGGTTTGGGAGGAGGAGCTGTCATGATTGCCATGAAGTAGCGAGCAGCGGCGAGTCCGCCGACAATCGTTAGGGCGATCGCCAACATCACCCCTAAAATCACTTGTAATAATCCAGAAACCAATCGAGTTAACATAATGTTTTGAGGACAAAGGAGATTCAATTCGAGTACAGCTAATCTGAGCGATCCTCAGAGGAGATCTGGCGAAACGCTTCACTCCTACGGCTAGAACGAGAGGCTAACCTGGCTTTTCCTGACGCTGCCCAGGACTGCAAAAACTGAATTTGTTCTTGGGCAGTACGAGCTAAAGGCACAATTTGACTGGCTGCCTCTAGGATATCATCCGTGGTAAAGTCACGGTTTTGACTAAAGCCAATATGCATGGCTTCAACAATGGTTTGCTCAATTTCTGCCCCAGAAAAATCAGGGGTTTCATAGGCTAATCGTGGCAAATTATAATTGCTCAGACTCTGGGGACGCAACCGGGATAAATGGACTGCAAAAATCAGTTGTCGTTCCTCTTGGGTGGGTAATCCCACAAAAAAGATTTCATCAAATCGCCCTTTGCGGAGCAATTCTGGGGGCAAGCTTTCGATATTATTGGCGGTGGCGACGACAAAGACGGGTGAAGTTTTTTCGGCTAACCAGGTGATGAAGGTTCCTAATACCCGGTTGGTAGTGCCTGCATCTCCTCGCCCTCCGATGCCAGCAAAGGCTTTATCAATTTCGTCAATCCAAAGAATGCAGGGGGCGAGGGCTTCTGCCAATTGGATCATCTGGCGGGTGCGAGATTCGGATTCGCCGACGAGTCCACCGAAGAGTCGCCCGACATCGAGGCGGAGGAGGGGGAGATGCCAGTGATGGGCGATCGCCTTCGCTGTTAGGGATTTACCTGTACCTTGAATGCCTACCAATAGCAATCCCCGGGGATGGGGAATTCCATAGTCTCGTGCTTGTGCCGAAAAGGCACCTCCTCGCCGCAATAGCCAATCTTTGAGGTTTTCTAAGCCACCGATATCAGAAATTTGGGTTTGGGCAGGATAAAAATCGAGGATTTGAGTTTGGCGAATGGTTTGGCGTTTTTCTTCCAGGATTAATTCTACGTCTTCGGGCCGTAGTGCGCCATGGGTGGCGATCGCCTTACCTAACACTCGCCGAATTCTGTCTAAGGATAACCCTTGACAACAGCGCACCATTTCTTCTAAGGTTTCTGGAGCGATCGCCTGTCCTAGGGCACTCAATAACCGCGTCACTTCTGCCCGAATTTCGCCGCTGTGGGGGAGGGGAAAATCCAGAACAGTAATACTTTCGCGCAAATCTGTAGGAATGCTAATTTCGGGAGCCAGAATTACCAAAGTCTTAGCTTGAGATTTCAAACTCCGAGTGAGATTTCTCAGTTTTCGAGAGACGGAAATATCGTCTAAAAAGCGCTGAAAATCACGTAAGACAAAGATCGCTGCTGCGGTGGAGGGCACTTTATCTACTAATTCTAATGCCTGGAGAGGATTACGCCGACCCAATCCGGCATCATTGGGGTTGCCCTGATAGCCATCCACAAAGTCCCAAGTATAAACGGCTCGGTTCCCTAGGGTGTGAGCAGATGCGGCGATCGCCTTTTCCACTCGCTCCTCTTCCAACGTGGGAATATAAATCACCGGATAACGGGAACGCACCAGCAGCTCCAATTCTTCCTGAAAACTCATCGGCAGTGACAATCAATCATCAATGGTTAACTTCTAAGGGTACACTAGAAGTCCCATCAGCAGTTTCTGGTACTTCTGGTTGGGATAGAGGATCGCTCCCGGTAATCAACCGCGCGCCTCGGCCGCGTGTAACATAATTCCATCCCCACTGCACCATCACAATCAGCTTGTTGTCAAATTCGATCAGATAGTAAATATGGGCAAATACCCAAGCTAACCAAGCCATCCATCCCGTGAGTTTGATCCCTCCTAAATCCACAACGGCTGAGTTTTGGCCAATCACCGCCAAACTACCGACATCATGGTAGCGGAAGGGGGGATGGGGTTTTCCTTGCTGTTGGTGTTTAATCAGTTGGGCGATATATTCCCCTTGTTGCATGGCGACTGGGGCAATGCCCGGTAGGGGGCGATGATCCTGATGGGCAAAATGGGCTAAGTCTCCGATCACAAAGAGATTCGGATATCCGGCAATACTCAAGTCTGGCTCTACCATCACTCTTCCGGCTCTATCGAGTGGGACTTTGGTTTTTTGATGGAGCACTTGACTAAGGGCAGAGGCTTTGACTCCGGCTGCCCAGAGGATGGTACGGGCGGAAATCAGGTTTTCTTGATCGCCATGACGGACGGTGACGGCTCCTTGGGTAATATTGGTGACTAAGGTTCCTGTTTGTACGGTTACGCCGAGATGGGTGAGATCGGCGGCGGCTCTGGCGGATAATTCGGGGGTGTAGGGGGGGAGTATCCGATCCATGCCTTCCAGGAGTAATATTCTGGCTTGGGTGGTGTCGATGTGGCGAAAGTCGTTTTTGAGGACGCTATGGGCGAGTTCGGCGATCGCCCCTGCCAATTCTACCCCAGTAGGGCCCCCACCAACAATCACAAAGGTTAGCCAGGCCTGTTGAGCCTCCGGATCAGTTTCTTTTTCAGCGGCTTCAAAGGCTCCATAAATGCGGCGGCGCATCAGTAGGGCATCTTCAATGGTTTTCAAACCCGGAGCGATGGTTTGCCATTGTTCATTGCCAAAGTAATGGTGGCTCACTCCAGTAGCGAGAATCAGGGTATCGTAGGGTAGTTCTCGGTTACTGAGGGTGAGGGTTTGGCGCTCTGGGTTTAAGTCGGTGACTTCATCGAGGAGCACTTGGGTATTTTGATTTTGACTGAGGACAAGACGCAGGGGTGAGGAAATATCGGCGGGGGAAAGGGTGCCAGTGGCGACTTGATAGAGGAGGGGTTGAAATAGATGGAAGTTGCGTTTATCGATTAAGGTGACTTTAACGGGTGCGTTGCCTAACGCTTTGGCGGCATAGAGTCCACCAAATCCCCCACCGACAATCACGACATGATGCTGATGTTTTGGGCTGAGATCAACCATAGGTGTGTTTTGGGGTTCTGGATTGGGCGTTTCTAGTGTAGCAGTAGGGCTTAATCTCTAGGGTGTTGATGATTACATTATTTGTTTTTGCTCACATCAAATTGGCGAAATACCATGCGATCGCGTCCCTGTTTTTTAGCCGCATACAGGGCTTGATCGGCTATTTCAAAAAACTCTTCTCCTGATATTTCATGATTGGGAATAATCGCCGAAATTCCCATACTGATCGTAATCAATGAACTCACTAGGGAGGCTTCATGTTCAATGCCTAGTTGTCTGACTTGCTTTTGAATTTCTTGGGCAATCATCCAAGCCCCTGAAGCTTTGGTGTTAGGCAGTAATACCACAAATTCTTCTCCTCCATATCGCGCCACTAAGTCCGCTGGCCTTTTTAAGATTTTGTCGATAGTTTGGGCGATTTTTTGCAAACATTCATCTCCCATTTGATGGCCATAAGTGTCATTATAGCGTTTGAAATAATCTACGTCACAGACAATGATTGATAAAGGGGATTTCTCCCGCGCTAGTCGATACCATTCTTGCTTAAACACTTCTTCAAATCTACGACGGTTTGCCACTTTGGTGAGTCCATCTAAATTCGCGAGTCGATTTAATTCTTGATTGAGTTTTTCTAATTCTTCTGTTCGTTCTGCAACTTTGATTTCTAGAGTGCGAGAATATTCTTCTAGCTGTTGATAAAATAGGGCATTTTGAATAGAGGCAGCGGCTTGAGAGGCAAGAGCGGTAAACAGTTTCAAGTCTTGAGCAGTATATTGAATGGGGCGATCGCTCGTAATTTGAATGACTCCTAAGTTGCCTTTCTGGGTAATCAGAGGCACACACATTAAAGAAGCAATGGCAAAATCTTGAGGTACAAATCGAGGATCAGAGGTAACCTGATTGACAATTTCTGCTTTTCCCGATTTGAAAACTTCTCCATAAATTCCTTTATGAGGATTGAGAAACTGTCCAATAACAATTTCATGGTTATGGGAATAAAAGGATTGTAATTTTTGCTCTTCTGGTTGGTAAAGCATCACTGTTAAAGTGTTGCCAGGGATTTCTTTTAAGGCTTCATTCGCCATCAATTCAATCACTTCATTAACATCCAGGCAAGTGGCAATTTTGGCGGAAATATCATAGAGGAAATTTAATTCTTCATATTTATCTAGAGCATCAGCCGCTAGAATTTTTTGGTTGATTTCTGTTTCTATCATATAGATAACGGCTTTGACAATAGGATCTTGGCGATCGCGACAAAGAATCCATCCTAAAGTTTTATCTTCTATCATCACTTCATAAGCATCAAGTCCTGAAGAATGAATAGTACCCATCAAAGGTATTTTTTTTTCATCTAGGACAATTATCTCATACCCGCTCCCCATAATATTTTCAATAATTAATTTTATTCTAGACTTGAAAATTATCTTTTTTAAACTAATATTTTTCATAATCAAACAACTCACTCATTGGTTTGAAAATCCCAGCAGTTCTCTAGACTTAGCCAACACTTCTTTGGGGCGAAATGGCTTAGTCATATACAAATCTGCACCCACAGCTATACCCGTTTTTTTATCAAACTCTTGACCTTTTGCTGTCAACATAATAATATAGATATTATTAAATCTTTCATCCTGTTTTACTTTTTGACAAACCTCCAAACCATTCATTTTGGGCATCATCACATCCAGAAAAACTAAATTAGGTTGTTCTTGTTGGATCACCTCTAGTGCCTCTTCACCATTTTTAGCAGTCAGTAAGATTACACCATATTCATCTTCTAATCTCTCTAACGCTTGCTCCATCAGAATTAGAATATTCGGTTCATCATCAACAATCAACACTTTTTTAATCATAAACTCTCCTGAAATTGAGCTAATCCGAGTGGGTATTTAAAGGCAGTGTGAAAGCAAATGTGCTTCCTTGTTTCAAGGCACTTTCAACCCAAATTTTACCTCCATGATATTCAATAATTTGTTTACAAATTGGTAATCCTAAACCCGTACCTTTGGGTTTATCAGTTAAAATGTCCCCAACTTGCTTAAATCGTTCAAATACAGTTTCTTGGTTTTCAGGAGCAATGCCAATTCCGGTATCAATAATTTTGATAATCAGGGAAGTTTCTGATTTTTTTGCCTGACAAGTAATCGATCCTTCTTCAGTAAATTTAACCGCATTAGAAATCAAGTTAATGATCACTTGAATAATCCTATCTCTATCGACATTAATCAAGGGTAAATTAGGATCAAAATCGCGAATAAATTGTAAACTACTTTTTTCAATTAATGAATATGTTGCGGCGATCGCCCTCTCTAAAATAATCGACGACTCTACCATTTGAATATGCCAGTCTACTTGTCCTGACTCCATTTTAGCAATATCCAAGACATTATTAATCAAAGAAGTGAGTCGATCAGCTTCTGAAACAATAATCTCAATATTGCTTTGAACCACATTGATAGCTCTTTGAACTTTCTGATTCTGTTTTAAAGATGATTGATCCTGTACTAAAATTGCTGGAAAAACTACATCTTCTAGCTTTTCTTGAATCATTTCTGCAAATCCTAGAATAGAAGTAAGGGGAGTTCTCAACTCATGAGAAACGGTATTCAGAAAATCATTTTTCATCCGATCTACTTCTCTTTCCACCGTCACATCTCGAATTAAAATTACTGAACCCATACACTGATCTCCCTCGCCTTCTTCTCCTTCCTTAATAATGCTAGTGGCTAAAGCTTGCCCTTCTCGATTATTCCCTAATTTTACATCTAAAGTAACCACCTCTTGATTGCGCTGATGAATCTTTTTAATAAGCTGATCTAAATCTGGAGAAAATATCGTCCAAATATTTCTGCCTTCTAATTCCCATTTTTGCAAATTAAACATGGCTAAAAAAGCCGGGTTAAATCGCGTAATTCTGCCTTGGGTATCCGTTACCAGTAATCCATCCGCTAAATTATCTACAATAGCATTTAAGTCAGCTAAAGTAGTTCGCAATTCTCTAGAGCGTTTTTGGGCTTGAGCTAATAAATCAGCTTGTTGTAATGCCACACCCAACTGAATCGCAATTTTACGAGTAAAATCCACCTCTTGAGGCTGCCAAATCCGAGGCTTTGAACATTGATGAATGCACAGTAAACCCCACAAGCTCTCTCCTTTCAATAAAGGCAAAACTAAATTAGCTCGAATTTCAAATCGCCGGAGAATATTGATATAGCAGGAGTTCAGTTGATCATTTTCAATATCAGAAATTGCCTGAATTTTGCCCTGGCGATAATTAACAGCATGCTCCTGACTAAAACAATAATCATGAACTGCACATTTTAGGGTTGAGCGAAATGGAGGGGAGACATCTTCGGAGACAAATTCACCATCTTGCCAATTCGATTGAGGATTAAATTCAAAGATAGCGACTCGATCGGCATTGAGGAGTTGTCGGACTTCTGTCGCTGCGGTTTGAAAGATGGTTTCTAAGTCTAAGGTACGGCGAATTTTATCAATCACTTCGACGATCGCCCTCTCCCGTCTTGCCTCTTCTACTAACTCATTTTCCCGCTTTTGTAACTGAGCTTCTAATCGGCTTTCTAGCTCTGCAGAATAGTCCTTAACTTCCTCTAACAATTGTGCTTGCTGAATGGCTACTCCCAACTGACTACTAATCTGAATTAAAAAATTAATTTCGCTTTCTTCCCAATGGCGAGGGGTCGCATTTTGAAAAGCAGCTAACAATCCCCATAGCTTTTGATGCTGATAGATAGCGACAATCGCATAGGCTCTGGCTTGATAAGATTCCAGCGCCTGAATATAACACTCAGAAAACCCAGCTTGATAGATATCATGGCAGACACGAAATAACTGAATTGAAGGATCTACATGATTACCAAATCCTCCCCCCTGAGTGTCTTGCAGATAGGTATCGGTGACTGGCAAGTTTTCCAAATTTTTTAGACTACACTCACTAATATTTTGGTTTAAGTCGGGATGTTCTTGTTGCCAAAAAATCAAAGATTTCCACATAGGATCGACGGAATCCACCACAAATTCACCACTCCAATCGGGATTAAAGCGATAAATTACGACTCGATCTGCCTTGAGTAAGCGTCGGACTTCTTGAGTGGTTGTCCGAAAAATGGTATCTAAATCGAGAGATTGGCGAATTTTAGTAATTACAGCGGCGATCGCCCGCTCTCTTTCCACTGCCTGAGCCACCGCCTCCCCTAATTTTTGAGACTGTTCCTGTTGTCCTGCTAAAATTTCCGCGTGTTGCAAAGCTACCCCTAAATGAAGGGCAATTTGAGCAACAAATTCAATTTCTTGGTCTTGCCAACATCGCGAACTCTGACAATGGTGAATACAGAGAAATCCCCAGAGAATTTCTCCTTTTAGCAGAGGAATTACTAAGTTTGCCCGGACAGAAAATCGCTCTAAAATTTGAATATGACAGGAGTCTAGATTCTGAGCATAGATATCGTTACACGCCCAAATTCGGCCCTGTTGATAATACTGAGCATACTTATCCCCAAAACAATGATCGTTAATTTTGGCGGCTAAGGCTGAGGGAAACGGAGGTAAAACATCTTCCGAGACAAATTGTCCCCATTGATAGTGAGTCTCCTGCTCAAATTTGTACATCCCTACGCGATCAGCATTTAATAGCTGTCGGACTTCTGTCGCTGTTGATTGAAAAATAGTTTGTAGATCCAGGGACTGGCGAATTTTAGTCACCACCGCCAGTAAGGCTTTTTGTTGCGCCACTTGAATCGGTTCTGGTTTTCTGGCTTCTGTCTGTTCCAGTGCCCATACCCGCTCTCTCAGGCGCTCAATTTCCTCTTGGAGAGCCGTATATTCACTGGCTGGAAAAATAGTAGGCTCAATCGTAGGCTCATCGGACATGGGAGGACAGTTAAGAGTTTACAGGGGATAGGTGCAGAGACTTAAGCCAATGGCAGCAAAGCTTTTGCAGGCTAGTTTAGTCAGTATAAAAGATTTGAGGCGGTATAGCCGTAAAGAAGTATGACGTTATGGTTGGCTCATTTTGGCCTGTAAATGCCCTTTGATCGGTGATGAGGTCTCAATCTCTCGTTGAGATCACACAGGAGTGAGTTTAGGTAAAGTTCTTAATATTAATACAAGTAAGGGATACGGCTGGCCAGCTGTATCCCTGATCGGTTTTGTCGTGGTTGAAGTTACTTTTACAAGCGAGTGCGCCAAACAGCGATCGCCTTCTGCGCCTCAGTATAAGCAGCAGTATTCTGCGGCACCAACTGAGCCACAGCGATCGCCGCGGCTGGACCATTGCTCGGTAAGCGCCGATAAGCAATCTTGAGAATCTCTTGACTCCATTGATTGGCCAGTTTTTGGGCGACCTCAGAGCCAGGTTGACCTGGGGGAATAGTTTTGAGCTTGGCGATCGCCTGATTATAAGACGAAGCCTGATTCCCTTTCACCATCCCCTTCGCCTGTTGGATCACCTTCTCATTCGCCTTCGCCTGCACTGCACTCTGCTTCCAGGTAGCCATCAAATTTTGGGCATTGGCATAGCTCGACACCTCCTTGGGAATCAAACCTGCTGCCGCCACTGCCCCTTCAAACTGGCCTTGAGCTGCTCGTCCCATCGCAATATCCATAATCGCTTGACTCCATTGCTCAATCTTCGTCTGAGCCTCAGCATAGGAGGGATCGCTGGCAGAAATCTGTCGTGCTTTTTCAATCGCCTTCAGATACAATGACGCTTGTTGACTCCCTAAAACTGCCGTTACTGTGGCTAACGTTGGCGGACTTCCTCCGGCAGGCTGACTTGGGGGAGCAGGAGATTCCACCACCTCGGCTGTCATAGGTGCGGTGGGTACCTCTTGCACCGGCGGAGCCGAAGCCACCGGTTCTGGACTAGCGGTCTCTGGAGAAGGAGCCGGTGTGGGAATCACCACCACCTCTGAAGGGCTGATTTGGGGGGATGGACTGGGAGAGCCATTCACCGTCTCCGTCACTGCCGGAGTTGGCTCTCCCTCCACTGCCGTAAATGCTGTGCGGTTGCGTAAAAAGACCCCTCCAATCAAAATCAGGGCTATACCCCCCCAAGCGAGAATAAGCAATCGCCAAAATTGGGCATCTTCTTCATTCGCATTGGATTTGGGATCGGGAGATTGGGGTTTTTTGTCAGGTTCCATAGGCTTGCTGATTTCAGTTGAGGTTGTCTGGAGAACAGGGGTTGGCTGGGGAACCCCCTCAGAAGAGACTTCTTCTGGTTCTAGAGATTCCTCCACGGGTAAAATCACCCGATGCATTTGGCTCGGGGGACTTACGACCATCAGCGCTTGTTGGTTCGGTCGATTATGTTGATCGCTCAATTCCATTAGGCGACGTTGCACATAGGCATCTAAACTCCCTAATGTACTGCATTGACCCGATCGCAATCCTTCCAGCAAAGCCGCCGTAAATAACCCTTGTCGTAATTCTAAGGTTTCTTGGGAAAATTGACCCGGTTGACAAGAAAGAAGAACGGGCACTTCCCATTCTCTAGCTAAATGAGCCGTTTGGTTGCCCAATAATCCACCGATTTGGAGGCTGGCTGCCCGATTCATCTCTAAGATTACCACCAGATTTGAGGTGGGCAGGGCACGAAGACGACTGAAGAGCCATTCTATCGAGAGGCCAGTGCTAGGGATTTGATGGGGGTGGCCATCTATGGGCATCAGATAGTCTTGTCCGTCTATACTGGAGCCATAACCACTAAAGAAGACCCAGAGATGGTCGTCTGGATCGAGGGGAAAGAGAGGGTTCCCGGCTGTACTGATCTGATTGATCCAGTATTCAAGATTACGGCGATCGGGATAAGTTGATTCTCCCTGAACGGGTTGTGAGACTTCACTAAATAACAAGCACTGGTTGCTGGGCAAACCGGCTTGATAGATCCAAAAATCACAGAATGCCTGGGCATCTTGTTGGGCACAACTTAACGGCTGAAAATTTTGGTATTGATTAATGCCGATCGCGATCGCCCTAGTTTTTCCCATGACCCACTCCTACAATATAACCACTTAAATGTATTACCACGATTAGTCAACCCCCTAAATCACCACACTACCAGCACTAGCTCCACCAATATTGGCCGCTGTTAAGGGTGTTCCGCCAATCGTATCACTGAAGTTACCCCCCGCATTCAGTGTGCCCGTACCGTTGTGGACAATTGAAAAGGTTCCCCCATTCACTCCCAAGGCATTATTCGTCACAGTGAGGAACCCACCTGTCCCCAAATTCGTACCCGGGCGAATCGCCAACCCATTATTACTCGTTACCACCCGGTTATCTCGCACCACAATACTACCGGCATTACTCAGCACTGCTCCCAAGGGAGATTCCCGCAAGCGAATTGCCCCATCTGTTCCACCATTATTGGTATTAATATTTTCCAACAGGTTATTCTGAATCGTGACTGTCCCGCCGCCCGTTCTCACTCCTGCCACTTGAATCCCTTGCTGGCGGACATTACTGAGGCGATTGCCACTAATATTTGCTGAACCAATCGTATCTAACAAGATTCCCGGCGCATCTTGGCCCGGTAGTCCCACATTATTAACTGCATTGTTAATGATATTGACATTCCCTACTTCATAGATAAACATCGCCCGTTTACCATCTCCAGTAATTGAGTCAAACTGATTGTTTTCAATCGTTAATGTATCAAATGCCTGGGGATTTGGAGAATTCAATGCTCGAAAAATTCCATCTTCAATGAGATTAGTAAACCGATTGCTCCGAATAATTACTTCACTACCAGGATCTCTCAAATTCAGTACGGCAGTTTCAGCAATTCCATCACTGTTAAATTGGAATCCATTAATTACAATGGGGCCCCCAGGAGAACCCGCACGATCAAATTCGACAAAACCTCCTGTACCACCAATAACTGCTTCTGGGTTACGAGTTGCACCGAGGGGTTGATTGGCATTCGGTCCTAGAAGTTGAATGGGTTTGTTGATGTTAATCACTTGTCCAGGAACATAGTTTCCGGCTAGGACTTGGACAATACTGCCGGTGGGTGTTACTGATACCCGGTCAATTCCTTGTTGAATAGTGCCAAAGGCGTTTGTGCCAATTACCCCATCACCGGTGGTGAGGGGCCCAGATCCATCAGGATCTACTAGGGTCCCATTGGCTAGGGTTGCCCAGTTGTCATCGACATAGACCCAATCATCATCGAGAATTTTGACTTCGGCGGTGTTTTGTGGGCCGACGATGTAGAATCCGCTAGGGGAGAGGGTTAGGGTTACATTTTGGACTCCATCAGTGATGGTATTGTTGAGGGGAATTACTGGTAATTCTACGGTGGTTTGTCCGGTGGAGAAGTCAACGCTGCCGCTGAGGAGTTGATAGCGTGAGCCATTTTGGGCAGTGCCGGCGATCGCATAGTTTACCGTTAAAGGCTCTAGGGAGGAGCTACCTGTGCGGGTGATGGTAAATGCACCCTTGGTACCGGGATTTCCTTCAATAGCAAGATTTTGAGTGGCCACTAAAGAGATGGTAGCAGGTCCGGCTGGGGGTTCTGGCTCAGGGGGGGTGGGGGTGGGACTGGGACTGGGTACAGGGGTTCCAATCGGATTCAGGTTGGTGGTAAAGTCTTCTCGGGTAATTTGATTGGGGTTGATCCCAGGCAAAATCATCAAAAAGTTACTGGTTACTAAGTCTTGGATGATGGTACTGCCAGCGAAGGAGCCAGTTCCAGCGGTAATTAAGAGTTGCTCAAAGAGTAAACCGGTTTCTAAACCTAGCAAGTCTTGGCCGTCTTGGAAATCGAGGGCAATATCGGCATCGGCGATCAGTGATCCTCCCGTAGTGGGGGGTTGTCCGAAGATATTCCGTCTGCCCATGACGAAGATATCTTGTCCTTCACCTCCAAATAGGAGATCGGCTCCTAGATCGCCATGGAGGACATCGTTGCCGCGATCGCCTGATAGGAAGTCATTGCCTTGACCACCTCTGACAATATCATTCCCCTGACCACCATAGATGGTATCGTTCCCCTGACCACCATTGAGGGAGTCGTTACCTTGGTTGCCAATGAGGATGTCTGTGCCTTGTTCTCCGAAGATACTGTCGTTGTCTTCATTTCCAGATAATAAGTCATTGCCAAAGTTGCCGAAAACTAGGTCGTTGCCTTCTTGAGCAAAGACTGTATCATTGCCTGCTAGCAGAAAAACCTGGTCATTGGCGAAAGTGCCAACAATGAAGTTATCGCCTGGTGTACCGTTGATCACTCCCATGGGTTCACGTCCTCACCCTAACCACTAGCTTATTTTAGCGGAATATCTCTCTAATTCATCAGTGGAAGTCAAGGAGCCTTCGTCCAACATGAACAGGCAATCAAGTTTTCAATTTTTGTGAGATTGGGATCTCCTGCTAGATATCCAATCCCGCGATGGAGATGGAGGCGGCATTGTAGTGACAGAGTTTCTGGATCGGTTCCGAGTCCGTCGTTGATACATCGTTGTTTTAGGGCGATCGCCAATACATCTGCCCATTCTCCCCCCAACACGCGCCAAGATAATTCTAAATTGCTGTCGCGAGGAATTGGCACCACTGCAGGAATAGCCGATTCCGCTAAGGATCGACATAATGCCCAGCGACAGAGAATATTCCACTGTTCGATTTTGGTTTGGCGCTTCAGTTTAATCAGTTGATCTTTGGCCGTTTGAGATAAGTGTATCCGTTCTATAGGTGCATCCATCAACCCATCCTCATTTCACGCCAGTATTGATAGCGAAATTGCTCTTCTTTTATCCCGGCAATAAAATCATAGATACTGTCTAAGGAGGCGGTCTTTTCTGCCGGGGAATAGCGGATTGTCAGGGAATTTTGCTCTGTCTCGATCTTAAATCCTACTTCGGCTATGGCTCGTAATCCGAGTTGAACACAAAGGGGACTGAGTTGGAGTTTTTTTTGTAATACTTCCAGGGAAACTGGTTGTTGATTTTCACTCAAATATTTTGCTATCCCTACCAGAGTTTCCCAGATTTTTAGGGCGCTCAAATCTGATGTTTCTTGAGATAGAATGGTAGGGGCAAGGGGTGCTTCGACTCTATGGCGATCGCCCTCGATAATCGAGTCTTTCCCACCAAGAATATCAACAATTCTTACATGATACTTCTGATACTCATTATAATCCAACTCAACGACTACATCACAACGACCCACAGGAATATCTTCTTTATGGTGACCCCACCAAGAGCCATGTATTCCTTCGCTACAGGTCTTATCTTTCAGAATAAACTCGGTTTTAATATATCTAACTTTTCCGCCCTTATAGTCTCTAATATTTGTATTATTAACATCTTCAAACCAACAATTTTTAATCAACAAACGAGGTACAGGGTTGCCCATACCACAGGGTTCTATTTTTTTCAATTCTTGAAATAAATCTTTGCCTAACTCAGCCACAGTCAGTTGTAAATCAATCTCTAATTGTTTGGGAGCATTCTGAGTCAGGAGAGTTTGATTGAGCGTTTGACTGATTCCTTCAGTAAATAAGGAGAGATTATCCAAGGGTAAACTTAAGCCAGCGGCGAAGGGATGGCCACCAAATCGATGGAGTAAATGGGCTTGGGTTTTGACGAGTTCATAGAGGTCAATATTAGCGACAGAGCGAGCTGATCCTTTGGCAAAAAAAGTTTGATGTTCCTGATCATAATCTCTGGTGAGCAAAATGGTCGGTTTTTGGTAATCTTGGGCAATTTGACTGGCGACTAATCCTAACACGCCTAGGGGCCATTCAGGTTGTTCTAAGATAATAATAGGGGTAGTAGAAAGATCTAGTTGAGCGATTTTGTTTAGGACTTCTTGAGCCACCATTTGCTGAATTTCTTTACGGCGAGTATTGGCTAATTCTGCGGCTTCTGCCCACTTTTGGCAGGCATTTACATCTCGATGGGTGAGGAGGTTCACGCAAAAAGTGGCATCGCCATAAATGCGACTGACGGCGTTGATTCTGGGGCCAATGCCAAAGGAGATATCGGTGGGGCGATCGCCCTGTTTTTTACATAAGTCTAATAATTGTCCAATTCCCGGACGGCGGCGCTTGTGGGGAGGTTGCTGAAAGTCTTTTTGAAGACGATCAATTCCCTGTTGTGCTAGATAGCGACAATCCCCTTTAAGTTGTACTAAATCGGCAATTAATCCAATCGCCACTAAATCTAATAAGTCGGCTAAAGGCGCTTGAGGAATTTCTGGAAAGCGCTGATAAAGAGCTTCTATCAGTTTATAGGCAACGGCTACTCCCGATAAGTGAAATAGGGGATGATCTGGGGGAAAGTAACGAGGATTAATAATGGCAGTGAGGGGAGGGCGGCAATCGGGTAAGGTATGATGATCGGTGACAATCAGATCAATTCCTAAATTTTGGGCAAGTTCTATTTCTGCTAAATTGGTGCTGCCGGTATCACAAGTAACAATTAATGTTGTTTTCTGTTGCGCTAATCGCTCAATTCCTGGTACATTTAATCCATGGGATTCTGTTAAGCGGTTGGGGATATAATAGTCTAAGTGAAACGAATCAAAAAACTGGCCTAAGCCATCTAACAATACTGCCGTTGCCGTGACTCCATCGGCATCAAAATCTCCCCAAATGGTCACTTTTTCCAGTTGAACTCGTGCTTGTTGGAGCCGGTAAACGGCTTTCTCCATTTCTTCGCCAAAAGCGAAGGGACTGGTGGGTTGATATTTTTCTGGACAGAGAAAGCCTGCGACTTTTTGAGGATCTTGTATGCCCCGTTGCCAGAGCACTTGTGCTAAATAATTGCCTCTGGTAGACTGGGGAAAATAGGAGGCGATCGCCTCCTGAAACTCTAGCGGAGGTTGTTCTCCACCAACGACTTGCCAGGTTGAAGGGATTTCCATTCTTCGCTCATAAAAACATAAAAAGACGTTCCGAGGGAACGTCTCTACACAGATAAACTAACGAAACATACTACTGACTGAGCTATCTTCATGAATGCGCCAAATCGTTTCTCCCATCAAATTTGCTACGGATAAAACCCGCAGTTCGCGAAACTGTTTAGACTCCGGTAACTGAATCGTATTTGTCACAATTACTTCTTCAAAAATCCCACTAGAAAGGCGTTCTACTGCCGGATGGGAAAAGACAGCATGAGTTGCACAAGCATAGACTTGCCTGGCTCCCTTTTCGCGTAACATTTTCGCCCCTTCCGCAATAGTTCCGGCTGTATCAATCATATCATCAACTAACACAGCCGTTTTCCCTTCTACATCTCCAATCAGATTCAAAACTTCAGCCACATTATGAGCTTGGCGACGTTTATCAATAATGGCGAGGGGAGCATCATTGAGTTTTTTAGCAAAGGCTCTGGCTCTAGCCACTCCACCCACATCAGGAGAGACCACCACTAAATCAGGTAATTGTTTGCTTAAGAGATAATCAATTAATACGGGAGAGCCATAAACATGATCGCAGGGAATATCAAAATATCCTTGAATCTGGGCAGAATGGAGATCCATTGCCAGAACTCGACTCGCGCCTGCTTCCGTAATTAAGTTAGCCACTAATTTGGCGGTGATGGATTCACGACCAGCGGTTTTGCGATCGGCCCTAGCATACCCATAATAGGGAATTACTGCCGTAATTTGACGGGCAGAGGCTCGGCGACAAGCATCAATCATAATCAGTAGTTCCATCAGATGGTCATTCACCGGGGAACTACAGGGTTGAATCAGATAAACATCACAACCGCGAATCGATTCTTGAATTTGCACATAAAGCTCGCCATCGGCAAAGCGTTTACGCACCATTGGCCCTAAATCTACCCCTAGATAACGGGCGACTTCTTGAGCCAACATTAAGTTAGCAGAACCGGCAAATAACCGAAGGCGGTTATTTTCATTGACAGATGGTAGCGTTGGCTGAATCGCCAAAGTCGCAGAACGGATCACGACAAACCCTCGAAGCGCACTCATTGGCGATCTTATCATTAGAATTTGGATTGTTATTATGTAAATTTTATGAAAACTTTATGATGAGGTTAGGCTGGGACTTTCAGTATCCATCAGGAGAGTGGCTGGGAGGGGATGAAGGTTAAGGGGTAATAGTTTGGATCAGTTGATCGAGTTCTTGTTGCATCTGGTTGACCACCTGGTGATAGCATTGATCGACGTAGGGGCGATCGCCAACGGCTTGAGAACCATACCGCTCAAAATAGATAGGTTTACAGATGCGAGTGTGTACCTGAATAGGCCAGGGGATATTCGGTAAAGGCCCCAAGGCAATTCCCCAGGGTAATCCCAGATAGACAGGAAAAACTTCCGGATCCAGATTGTATAGCCAAGGCATTCCCCATTCATGGAGTTGTTTGACCCAAGGATATAGATCGGTAAGGACAATCAAGGTATCATGGGCCCCGTAGGAAATAGCAGGGATAATGGGGACATTTTCTCGTAAGGCAAGTTTAATAAATCCTTTGCGCCCAGCCAACTGAATTTGATACCGTTGGCTATGGGGACGAAAGACATCTTGGGCCCCTCCGGGATAGACTAGCACACTGGCCCGTCGTTGGAAGGCGGCGATCGCCATTTTCGGGTGAGCACGCACTGCGCCTAGGGCAACTGCTTGTCTAGCTAAAGCCGGATTAATCGTCCATACATGGGGATGCATTAAGCCATACACCAGCCGTTGGGTGCCAAAATAACGAAACCAGTCATAAATCATCATCATCATGTCAGGAGAGGCTAATCCTCCATTATGAGATCCCACAATCAAAACCGGTTCGGCTGGGGGAATATGATGCCACCCAGAGGTTTGTACCCGAAAATAGTATTGATACAACCACGCCCAAATGGGCATCCACGATTGAATCACTGCTGGGTCACGCTCGTCTAGAGACCATCCATCTCCTGAAGGGATGGGGGAAACTGGAGTGGGAGAGAGGGAAGGATGGGGAGAATCAATCATGGATAAGGGTTACGGCTGTCACTGACAGAAACAGGATTTCCAGAGAAGGAATGGCTAGTTGTTTAAACCTTTATGATTAACTGCCCCATTCCTCTGTGTCAACTGATGAAGGGCTGTGTCGATTCTCTCGCGATCTGATGATATGGTGGCAATTAGGACCCAATCACGTTAGTTTTTGATCATGCTAGAACTCTATCAATTTCAACTGTCCCAATATTCTGAGAAGGTAAGACTCATTCTTGACTACAAAGGGTTGGAGTATCGCCCCATTGAGG
>CAZTRW010000078.1:0-17430 GCA_964616725.1 uncultured bacterium | reverse complement strand
GGAAACACTCTGCCGACTAATAGCTGGGAACTTCCTAGTTTGGGTGAATATTGCCAACCCTTCTCAAGCGCTGCCATCGGCATAAAACAAATAGCCGCTTGAGTCATTCCCACCATATATTCAGAGATTTGATCCAACAGAAAATCCAAGTGCTCTTGCAGGAGTTCTTGAGCCACCTCTTGATTAGGAGCAATAATGAAAAAGGTTCTGATCCCTTGAGCATCGGGTGCAATGCCAAAATTACACCGATCCAGGCAACCTTGCAGAGATGGGCTACAAGATTGATAAACTGAGTCTAAAACTCTCTGATAGAGAGCTTGGGTGAGACTGAGATGATCGGAGCTAAATGAAGGTAACACGCGCTATCAAGTTCCTCGTTAATTTTTGCAGAGTCGGCAAGTGATGGCATCTGGAAAGGCCTTTACCGATCCTGTGTCTAATATGGAGGATGGATCGGATCTCAGAGGTGATCTTAGTAACTCACAGACTGTGATCTTTACACTGGCACTAGAACCTATTGCTCTACCCAATTTCGACCCTGGGCATTTAACCCCTAATTCAATTTCAAAACAGTAGAGTGATAAAGGGCAATAATTTCCTCTGTGACTTGTTCGATTGTCAAGGCATCCGTATGAATTTCGATCGCCTCTGGACTTTTTTGGAGGGGGGAGATCTCTCGATGGCTATCAGTATAGTCCCGCTGACGGATATCCTGCTCTAGCTGTTCTGTGGTGGGCAACATTCCCGACAGCGGTGGTTGGGCGAGATAATCCCGTTGTCGCCGTTTAGCCCGTTCTGCCACAGAAGCTGTTAAGAAAACCTTTAGTTCCGCATCAGGAAAAACGTAAGTGCCAATATCTCGGCCTTCCGCCACCAAGCCACCCTCTTTTCCCCAATTTTGTTGTAGGGACACCAGCTTTTGGCGGACTACTGCCATCTGGGAGATCGCGGAAACCTGAGCCGTCACCTGTACCGAGCGAATTACCTCAGTGACATTTTGACCATTAATCAGCACCTGAACCGTTTCTCGCTGTTCCTTATCCAGAACCGTGGACACAGGTGTATTCACTGGGGCGAGGGAGGGATGCGTCTTGATCTCTTCTCGATGGGGCCAAGAGCGCTCAAAACGAATCTCGCAGGTATGGACTAATTCCGCGATCGCCGGTTCATCCGTCAACGGTAGTCCTTGTTGTTGAACTAACCAAGTTACAGCACGATACATCGCTCCGGTATCGAGATACCACAATCCTAATCGAGCCGCCACTCGTCGTGCAATGGTAGATTTTCCTGCCCCTGCCGGGCCATCAATGGCTATAATGGGGCGGCGATCGCGCAACAGAAGATTATCAATCAAACGAGTAGAACCCACTCTAGCAGCAACACTTAATAATCCCTCAAACGCGGCCACCTGTAAAGGCTCTAGGGTTTGAGGATCGACTAAATCCACGTATTCTAGGTTCACCTCCTCCACTGCCGAGACAATTTGGTGAAACGCACCGATCAGCGCGGAGCGAGTGCGATCGCCCGCCTGAAATTGCCTCAATGCCTCTTGCAGCCCCCGATATAATACCGCCGCTTGTTCCCGTTGGGCTACTGTCAGATACTGATTGCGAGAACTCATGGCCAACCCTGACTCCTCCCGCACCGTAGGACAGCCCACAATTTCCACCCCCAAATTTAGGTCCTGCACCAAGCGGCGAATAATCGCCAACTGCTGGGCATCCTTTTCCCCAAAGTAAGCGCGGTGAGGACGCACCACATTGAGTAACTTCGTCACAATTGTTGCCACTCCCTGAAAATGGCCAGGGCGCGTTCTGCCACAGAGTCCCTCAGTCATTTTCTGGGGAGGAACGACGGATGTCAATGGGCGATCGGCTGCAATACCCAGAGCTTGTGGAGTAGGGGCAAAGACCACATCTACTCCAGCTTGCTCACACAGTTGACAATCGCCCTCCAAATCCTGGGGATAGGTCTGTAAATCCTCATGGGGGCCAAATTGCAGAGGATTGACAAAAATACTGACTATGACCAGATGATTTTGCTGCCTTGCTAACTCAATCAAGCGCAGATGCCCACCATGAAGAGCACCCATGGTAGGCACAAGACCGATAAGTTGTGAGGGGGGATGCTGCTGGAGATAACATTGTACAGCAGCCACCGTTTTGTACAGATACACAGAATCGGTCAGGGGTAGAAAGGAGATAGTCTACTCAGGATTGCCCAGAGTGCGAGAAGTATCGCTGGCTACTGGAGAAGAGCGAGTCATCACTTCTACTCGCACAGGAGCTACCCCAGACTGCATTAATCCCAGTTCTTGGGCAGCACCGGCTGACAAATCGATAATTCGATTTCGAGTATAAGGCCCTCGGTCGTTAATTCGCACCATAATGGTACGACCATTATCCATGTTGGTGACCCGAACCATAGTGCCAAAGGGTAAGGAGCGGTGGGCTGCGGTTAAGCCATATTGATTGTAAACTTCTCCATTTGCTGTTAAGTTGCCGTGAAAACCGGGGCCGTACCAGGAAGCCCAACCGCTGAGTGCTTTAGCCACTACCCATTCTCCTGGGAAGGGGTTGGTGTTGTTGGGTTCTTGAGCCGGAGCACTCACGGGTTTGCCGTAAATTTCTGTGAGAGGGGGAGCATTTCCCAGGAGCCGACGGAGACGGTTTGTGGCTTGGACGGCATCTTGGGTAAAGTTGCGGGTTGTGTCCGGGAGGATCACTTCTTTTCCCATTACCACCAGGGTTTGGTCGTGGGCTGCAATGATGTAGGTTTCTAAATCTTTATCCCATTTGAGGGCGATCGCCTTCGCATCTTCTGGAGTTCGCACCCATTCACTCAATTTCTGCGCCACTGCCTCTGCTTGGCGAACCGGCTCCGTCTCCGATAAGGAGACCACGCTCATCTGAGCCACTGGCACTGAGGCTGGAGTTTTACCAGAGAGGACAGAATCTGGGGGGAGGGGTTGAGTCACCGTTTCTCCCAAAAAGGTGAGGACAGGAATGTTTTCTACATACAAGGTTGCTGCGACTTGCCCGTCCATCATGTGAGGGTAAATTTTCGTAACCGTTGCCGTTGCTGGCAAAACCGCTTGGGAAGCTAACAAGTTTGTCTCGTGCTTCCCAAGCGGTTTTTGGGTGGCCAACTTTCCTGGGGTTTCCCAATCAACTGCTCTCGGTTTGACAGATTCCGAAACGGCTGTTTCTGGGAGATTTAGCGGTTCACTCCCTGGGAGGTTAGGGGCGGAACCCAGAGAAAGGGGGTGAGTTGGCTCTGCATGACTGGAAGTCCCTGATCCCAGGGTAATCAGTAGGGCAGAAACGGTTAAGCTTTTCCAAAGATGTTGTTTCATAGGATCTGGGGTAATAAGTCAGGTAAGGGATGGAATCCAGACTTTGATCTCCTGGGGAGATCGGGGCTGTTGCCAAACGTCATTGGAAGCTTGTCAGTTGCCAATGACATTTTTCCCTGCCTGCTGTGCTTGGCCACTCCTTACTAAGAATCAGAATGTCTTAGGGGGAGGGCTAGTCTTCCTGAAGATTTGAGATCGAACTCGTTATGAATTTAGTTTTTAAGGTAGACAGCGATAGGGTATCACAGTTTTTTTCAATTGGGAAAGGCCTTGATCCCCGACTTGTTTCCGCCTAAAGGTTCTACAGGTGGCGTGGAGACTGGCCTCTAGCATTTGATCCCACTAAGGATAAGAATATTTGATAGATTGATCACGGAATAGATGAACAAGGGGCGAAAACCATGGATTATCAAGAGGCTGGGGTAAATATTGAAGCAGGTCGCGCTTTTGTGAGCCAGATTCGTCGCTGGGTGGAAAGTACCTATCGGCCAGAGGTGTTGGGGGGATTGGGAGGCTTTAGTGGTTGTTTTCAATTGCCGGGAGGGTATGATGAGCCGGTATTGGTGTCGGGTACAGATGGGGTGGGGACGAAGCTGAAGATTGCTCAAGCGTGCGATCGCGTTATATGTCCCGTAGGGAAAGCGACTCCACCAGAGGATCGCCATCAAACTATCGGCATTGATCTGGTGGCTATGTGTGTCAATGATGTTCTAACTTCTGGCGCGGAACCCTTATTTTTCCTTGACTACTTAGCTACTGGTCAGTTAAATCCACAACAACTTGAATCTGTGGTTGCCGGAATTGCCCAAGGCTGTCGAGAGGCAGGATGCGCTCTGTTAGGAGGAGAAACCGCCGAAATGCCTGGATTTTATCAAGTAGGCGAATATGATTTAGCAGGGTTTTGCGTAGGCATTGTCGAAAAGAGGCAATTACTGAATGGATCTCAGGTGCGTTTAGGCGATGTGGCAATTGGTTTAGCCAGTCGTGGTGTTCATAGTAATGGCTTTAGTTTGGTTCGCAAAATTGTGGCAACGCAAGGATTAAGTTGGCAAGATATTCCCGACGGTTTAGATCAGCCATTAGGAGAATTGTTGCTCACTCCCACTCGCATTTATGTGAAGCCAATTTTAAAGGCAATATCAGGAGGGTTAGACATTCATGGTATGGCTCATATTACTGGGGGAGGATTACCGGAGAATTTACCTCGCTGTTTGGGAGCCAATCAATCCATTCAAATGAATTGGAAAGCTTGGACAATTCCCCCGGTTTTTCAATGGTTAGCAGCAGCAGGAAAAGTTGCTGAAGCAGAAATGTTCAATACATTTAATATGGGGATTGGTTTTGTGGTTTTGGTTGATCCAGAGCAAGAAGAGTTTGCGTTGAATACCTTTGAGGCAGAGGGAATAGAAGCGTTTATGATCGGTAAAGTGGTATCAGGAAAAGGAGAATTAGTGGGCGATCGCTAGATTTTCTTTGTGCCAGAGACAAACCTTATGCTACTATAAACAAATCCCATGAGCTCTATTCCCTAGCCCTCATAGATCTTTAACATCCAGCCAGCTAGTCACTATGGATAAATTAACCTCAATAGCTACGCCTCAACTCGATAGATGCGATCGCCAAACCCTACTCAACTACTTTCAAAACTCCTGGGAATTAGAAGAAATTCTCATGAAAAGCATCATCAACAACGACAGCTTTTACCTCAACCCCGATCCCCTCAGAAACCCCATCATTTTCTACCTAGGGCACTCCCCCGTCTTCTACATCAACAAACTCACAGCAGTAGGCCTACTAGATCAGCCCATTCACCCAGAATACGAAAAACTATTTGCCATTGGCGTAGATCCCACCAATTCAGAAGAACTCAAACAAACTACCCAATACATCTCTTGGCCCGAAGTTGAAAAAGTTTGGCAATATCGAGACAAAGCAAAAGCAGAAATTACTCACATAATTAACCACGCTCCTCTCAATCTCCCCATTACTCAAAAACACCCCCTTTGGGCCCTAATTATGGCAATGGAACACAATCGGATTCACTTTGAAACCTCTGCCATGTTGATCAGACAATTCTCCGTCAACCATCTCAAACCTCCTGAATTTTGGCAATATGCCCCCTCCCACTCACCAGCGCCAGACAACCCCATGATTCCCCTTGCCGGAGGAAAAGTACACCTCGGCAAACCAGAAAATTCTCCCACCTACGGTTGGGACAATGAATATGGCACTCGCACCGTAGAAATCAAGCCATTTTTAGCCACCCAATATCTGATTACCAATGGAGAATTTCTGCAATTTGTCCAGGATCAAGGCTATGAAAACCCAGAACTTTGGGAACCAGAAGCCTGGCACTGGAAGAGAGAAAATCAAGTCAATCATCCCAAATTTTGGATAGCTAAAAACGGCACTTATCACTATCGCGCTCTCTTTGATGAAATTGACTTACCCCTAGATTGGCCAGTAGAAGTCAATCATTACGAAGCCATAGCCTATTGTCGCTGGCAAGGAGACAACATACGCCTAATGAGCGAAGGAGAATGGAAAATAGCAGCATCTCCTCATCAAGAAGAACAACACTTTAACCTCAATATAAAATTTGGTTCCCCTTCTCCAGTCGGATACTTAAAAAATTCCGAACAATCTTCTGGACTGTATGACCTACGTGGTAATGTGTGGGAGTGGCTCAGTGATGACTTTAATCCCTTACCTGGATTCCAACCCCATCCCCTCTATGAAAACTATTCTCACCCCTACTTTGATCCCCAGCACAAAATGATGGTAGGAGGATCTTGGGCTAGTACAGGTACTTACGCCTCTCC
Source organism: uncultured bacterium (assembly GCA_964616725.1). Classification (GTDB taxonomy): domain Bacteria; phylum Cyanobacteriota; class Cyanobacteriia; order Cyanobacteriales; family Desertifilaceae; genus Roseofilum. The sequence goes on along the minus strand of CAZTRW010000078.1, from coordinate 11,253 downwards.
CTCTTGCCGCAATTGGTTCCGGCGCAACTTTTATCAGTATTCCGGTTTTCGGATTGCTCAACCCCTTTAAGATCTTAAAGAGAAAAATAATTCTAGGAATAGAATTGATGCGTCTTCGTCTATTTTCCATCTTCCTAAATTAAGCACACAGGAAATTTTACCAATGATCCCCAGACCCACTCCTATTCCCCCTAAACCTGGTCAAGAATCCGTTTGGGATTACCCACGCCCAGCCATTTGGCAAGATACCCCAAAACACCTCAAAGTCATTTGTAATGGAATTGTTTTAGCGGAAACCACCCAAGGAAAAAGAGTTTTAGAAACCAGTCATCCGCCCACTTATTATTTCCCCACAGAAGATATTAAAATGGAGTATATTATTGAAACTCCTAAAAAAGGCTTTTGCGAATGGAAAGGCATTTACCAATATTATGATATTCACATTGGGGATAAATACATTAAACAGGGTGCGTGGCGATGTGTACAACCGAGTCCCGAATTTATGGCTATTCAAACCTACTATGGTTTTTTGGCCAGTTTAATGGATGCTTGCTATGTCAATGATGAATTAGTTACTCCTCAAGCCGGTGATTTTTATGGAGGATGGATTACGGCGGATATTGTTGGCCCCTTTAAAGGAGCACCAGGTACACGGGGATGGTAAATAATGAGTATAGAAATTATACGGATAGATGATTTAACAGTCCATAAACATCATCTCAATATTCGGTATAGTGCCGATGAATTTAGATTTTCTACCCAGGTTTTTTACCACGATGTATCTTTCCCTTTGCTCCGGCAGAGATACTCGGAAAAACTGATCGACAAAATCGTGGCTTATATTGCCTTATTTGAAGGAATGAAGTTGTGCTCTTTATTCCCAGAATATTATGATATCTCTAGAGTTTCGCCACAGCTAGAACCGGAGGCTTTAGAGCTATTCGTTACCATCTACCAAGGGGTATTTGGTCAACATTGGTATGAAAATCAGGTCACAGATTATTGGCAACCTAAAATCATTTATTCCCAAGAGTTAGGGCAAACTAATCGAGGGGTTATCTTAGGAGAGAATCCGGCAATTTTAATCGGTTGTGGAGGGGGCAAAGATAGTGTGGTGGGGATGAAAATTTTGTCAGAATCAGATTTGTTCTTTGCCACTATGCAATATTCCCATAGTGTCTATGGAAAATCTAATTTACAACATAGTTTAATTACTGAAGTCGTGGGAGAAGTCAATCCTATTAAAAGCCATAAAATCTCAATTTTTGATAACTTTGTTGATTTTCCTTTTTTTTCTCTATATTTTCCCGAGAATTCAGGAATGATTGCCCCAGAAACTCCAGTTTCGGTGTTTGAAGCTTTACCTGTGATGCTGAATGAAGGATATCAGTTTCTGAGCTTGGCGCATGAAAAAAGTGCGAATACGGGCAACTTAATTCTGGGCAAAAATTGGCAAGGAAGTCAATCATCAATGGGGTAAAGGTTATGCAGCGGAACAGGTTTTAAATGAATTTATTCAAAATTATGTTTTATCGAATTTTATTTATTTTAGCATTTTACAGCCTGTCTATGATTTTCGGATTTTCAGGAAACTGAGTCAGTATCCAGAGGTTTTGCCTAAAATTCATTCCTGTAATATCAAGAAGCCTTGGTGCAAAAAATGTCCCAAATGCGCGTATGTATGGCTGGGGTTGATGTCTATGTTTAATCCGAGTGATGTGGATGGGGTTTTTGGGGTGAATTTATTTGATGATGATGATTTGCTTCCTATTTTTCGGGCAATGATCGGATTAGAGGAGCATACGCCGTTTGAGTGTATTGGTGAAATTGATGAAAGTCGTTTGTTTATGAAAAAGTGTTTGGAAAAAGGATTGTTGGGTAAAGCGTTAGAGGTGTTCCGAGAGGATGTTTTGGCAGATCCTTTGATTGATTGGCAGCAAGTGGAAGATCGGTATAATAAAGTCTATAGGGACGAGCATTCTATTCCTGATGGGGTATTCCAAAGGATTGTGGATAAGTTTTAGTGGATACAGGCTTTGGGAGCGTGAGATTTTTTTATTCTCGGCTGAGACTACTATAGGATTCAATCAAAACGATTTTGCGGACTTGGGGGGTGTTTGAGATCCCGAAACGGTTTTTGATGGCATTGATGAGGATTTGCCAAGGGAGGGAGGATAATAGGCTAGGGGTAATCAGGGAGAGTCCTTGTTTGATTTTTCCTTCTTTGAGGGCTACTAATCCCCAGTGTAATCGTAAATAATCTCGAATGGCGGTTAATTCAGGTGTGGGCGATCGCGGATTCCGTTGTAGAATTTGATAAAATTTATTTTGAATATTCCCCGGTGGTTTATCCATTTCATCATTGAGAGAGAAACGAAATTTATCTCCTCTAGAATTTTTGGCTAACAACTTCCAAGCCTCCAGAGAAAATAAGACAGGTAATCCCATCTGCATTGCTAAGATCACATTTCTCTGTTGCCAAGCCAGACGACTGGCGCGAAGTCTCACCTGAGTTTGCATCATTTTTAGGTTTTTAAAGTTGGGTTGAGTTTCATCGGCTGATGCACCAGGAAGATTACGCATAATCCGATGATAGATAGGATTTTGTGGCAACAGCTTGGGATAATGATGATACAGTTTAGCTTGAATTAACAGTTGCCATGCTGAGAGAGAAAATAAATGGGATAAAATCAGCATAATCCCTTCTCGACTTCGCCGCTGTTTTAATGCGGAAAGTCCCCAATGGATTTTTAAATAAGATTCTAGATCGTCCATTTTGGGGATATAGTTTCGGTATTTTTCCGTTACCAAGCTATAAATTTTGCTTTTAATCAACAGATTGGTTTCTAATCGTTTCGTGATGGTAAATTTTTGATTATAAGCACCGGGCCAAATGGTACGATAAGCCAGCTTTTGGTTAATAAAAAGAGCATCTCCAAATTGAGCAATTTTAATCCAAGAATCAATATCGTCGCAGTTAGCGTCTAAACGAGAATCCCATCCCTGTGATTTGAGAAAGGCATCTCGTCTACATGCGACTTGAATTGGGGTACCAAAAGGTACTAGCTCTAGGAGCATTCCATAGTGAATATCCTCTTGAGGAATATAAAAAACGTTACCGGGTCCTGGTTTACGAGTGATACTTAATACTACTTCGTTGATATCGACTTGAGCGGCTTGACAGGAACAAATGACTGCTTGAGGATGAAGGGCGATCGCCTTCGTCATTTCTTCGATACAATTAGGAGCCAGATAATCATCATCATCAACAAACTTAATCCAATCACCAGAAGCAGCTGCCACTCCAGCATTCACTGTCGCCGAATGTCCACTATTGACAGGATTGCGATGATAAACCACCTGATTTCCCAAACTTTCCACATAGGCTTGGGTGTCATCTGGGGAACAATCATCAGAAACCACTACTTCACAAGGAATTGTTTGGAAGAGAGCTGAATGAATTGCCCGTTTGAGCAAGGACAACCGATTATAAGTAGAGATCACAATGCTAAACTTCATAATGAGTTAAGGTCGTTGTTGTCCACACAGGTTAACTCAACATTTAATTCCCTTGATCGCACTTTATCCTTAGCACTCCTGAATCACTGTCTCTCAATGGGATGAGCCAAAAGAGCGATCGCCCCTTCTTTGTGCCCTTAGTTTAACTGAAAATACCATTGCTGACTACCACTGTCCCCGATCTTCAGATCCCCTGTCAACCGATCATGTCCAACCTCAATCAATACCTACAAAGCCTTACCCTTGCCTGTTGCCTGGGATTAGCACTTTCCTCTGGCTCTGCTGCTAGAGCTTTCCAACCCAGGGATTTAGAGCGACTCAGGCGCACAGGAGACTGCGATCGCTGTAATCTCGAAAGAGTACAACTCCCAGGCGTATTCCTACGCCAGAGCAACCTCTCTGGAGCCAATCTCCAACAAGCTCAACTCACCAACACAGATCTCAGAGGAGCCTTTCTGCGCCAAGCCAACCTAGAAAGAGCCAATCTTAGAGGAGCCGACTTGCGCGGTGCCGACTTAAGTGGCGCTAACCTCCATCAAGCCAACTTACGTCATACCCGCATCGACGAAAACACCCTACTTGATCCCAAATGGCGACTCGCCTGGGAACTGATGCATCAAGGCGGAGAAAATCGCGATTTAGCAGGCGTAGACTTATCCGGCACTCACTTAAGCCGTACTAACTTAGAAAACACCAATTTCCAAGGCGCAAATCTAGCCGGAGCCTTCTTAGAAGGAGTTCGTCTAGTAGGAGCCAACTTAAATCAAGCTCAACTGCAAAATTCCCGCCTATTTATTGCCGACTTAAGAACCTCCTCCCTGGATCATACCAACCTTCAAAACGCCGAAATTGTCATTGCCGATTTGCGTGATTCCCACATCCAAAATGCCAACTTTAATCAAGCCAATCTGCAAGGAGTATTATTGGGGGGAACCAACTTAAACAACTCCAGTTTTAGCCAAGCCAGTCTCCGCCATGCCGATCTAGACTCCGCTATTTTGTCCGGTGCCAATCTCCACGAAACAGACTTATTTGGTGCTAATCTCAGCAATACAGAATTAGGGGAAATTGTGCTCCGTCGCCTCAATTTAGCGGGAGTTGACTTAAGAGAAGCTAATTTCTCCAATGCTCGCTTAATCCAACTCGATTTTAGCGGCTCAAGATTAAACGATGCCAACTTTGAGAACTCTTTTATTCTCAGTTCCAATTTCCAAGATGCCTATCTGGCCAGAGCCAATTTCCGCAATGCTCAATTACGACATACCAGTTTACGTAATGCGGATTTAGCAGGGGCGGATTTTCGGGGAATATTTCTGCAAAATGTGGACTTACGGGGAGCGATTTTGTTGAATGTATCGACAGAAAATATCCGCCTGCTCAGAACTCATTTTTGCCAAGCTATTCTGCCTGATGGTAAACTAGGATATTGTTGGTTTGCGCTTCCGATTTGGCAAAAGCCATCTTATTAACGGGGATATACAGCGCTTTGCGCTGCTATGAGGTACATCCTTTTCAGGTCGGCGACGGCCGAAAAGCCTTAAACCCTCAATAAGACTCACTCTTGCCTTTTGCCTTTTGCCTTTTGCCTTTTGCCTAGCGCAAAGCGCTATATCCTCTCAGCTTGAAGTTTCTGACAAATAGCCACGGGTGATAAAGGGGATATCCACTACGATTCCTGAAGCTTCTCCTACTTGAACGGTTAAGCCTTTGCCGCCGATTTTGGTGCGAATATAAGCTAATCCTCGGATGCCTTGTGCGGTGGCAATACAACTGGTGAGAATTCCGGCTTTTTCTTCGCCTAGATATATGGGGGTTCCAGGGGAGGCAGGGGCGGATAATTCGATCCCCCAGAGTTGTTGTTTTACGCCTTGATAGGTATTGAGCCGAGCGATGGTTTCCTGACCAATATAACAGCCTTTTTCAAAAGAAATGGTTTGCCATAGGCCGGCTTCTAGGGGATTATAGTCTTCTGTGAGTTCGTAATTGGGGGTAGGACGACCTTGTTGGATGCGCAGGATTTCCCAATGGCGATCGCTTATTTTTTCTGCTCCTTTTTCTGCTAAGGTTTCTACTAACCTAGTTTTCTCTTCTCTGGGCAAAATGAGGGTATATCCCGGTAACCCTAATCCACTGCCGACGGCAAGGCGCAGAGCCCTATCGCCCCAGATGGCTTCTTGATGGGTTCCTAGAGGTGCGCTGCTCAAAGGGGGGATTCCCAATTGCCCTAACAGAGCATCGCTGTCTGTGCCCAGCAAACTCAAACAAGCGGTGGCTTCTGTCACATCTGCGACTTGAACATCATCTCTGGGAAAGATGTAGCGATCGCACCATTGCAGTAATTTTTCGCGACGCTCAGGAGAAGTTAACAGGATGACACTAGTCTCCGTTACATAAGCAGACACTAAATCAATGGTGCGTGCGGTAGCAGTGACAAAAACGGTATCACAACCTTGTCCCGGTTGCAGTTTTTGGAAATCATTGGTACTTTGATTATGGAGAAATCTTAAGCGATCGCCTCCTGTAATCACCAATCTTCCCCAATGACTGCGATCGTAAAATCCTACTTTACCTTCATCCAACATAACTTGATCCTATTTCGGTAAACCCTCAAACACCTCTTGAATCACCTGCTTCGTTTTCTCTTCTAAACGAATCCAATCTACCTCCCCGGTTTGATCGATTAAACTCGTATCAATCTCCACCTCGCGACTTTCATAGATAGAATGAGTGATCGGATACTCCACAAAGCACACTCGGTAGCATAGCTCCCACAAGCTAATCGTCACCTCCCGATCCTGATATTTTAAGCATAAAACATAACCAGGATAAGGTTCTTGTACTTCCTCATAGGTTCCTTGCCACACCGAATTTTCTAGCATCACACGCAGATTATCCACCACCCGTAACAAAGACGGCTGCATTAACAGTTCTGCTTGTTGCCAGGCGATCGCATCCTTAAATTTAGGTTTCATGAATCGACTAAAGGCTTTTGATTATTGTTAATGATTCCCCATACCCTTGTCAATCACTCTCCCCTTCCTGTCGGCGACACGCGCTAATTACCACTGACATGAACAATAATTTCTCTCATATGGCTACGGCTGCGATGTTCCCATAGATAAATTCCTTGCCAAGTTCCTAACACCAATTGCCCTTGGTGAATGGGAATATGTTCTGAGGTTTTAGTGAGCACACTGCGAATATGAGCAGGCATATCATCGGGGCCTTCTGTACCATGCAGATAACTAATACCATCTTCAGGAACCAGTTTAGCAAAGAACCTAGCCAAATCTTGTAAAACATCCGGATCGGCATTTTCTTGAATGATTAAACTCGCAGAAGTATGGCAAATAAACACCGTACACAATCCGGTGGTAATCCCTGAGTCTTTCACGACTTGTTTGACTTGAGGGGTAATGGGACATAGCTCTTTTCCCAGAGTTTTAATTTTCAGTTGAGTTTGATAGTGAGTCATAGAGAATTATGATTAAAATAGTCAATTACAGCTTGGGCGATCGCCTCATTTCCCTCTTTATCCAGAGAACCATTCCGGTGCGGTAACTCAGGCGTAGCGTGTAAAAATTGCCAATCTCCAGCAAAGAACGCTGCGGGATCAACAATTTGATGATAGCCATAAGCTTGTAATCCTGCCATCAGCACAGGAGCTTCCGCAAATCCTTCCCGCGTTAAAGAAGCGATAGGCGTTTCTAAGCGTAACGCCTCTGAAAAGGTACTGTATCCAGGTTTAGAGATGATTCTACCGCAAATGGGCATAAAATCAACGGGACGATATTCATGACCTTTGACTTTAATCAAATTGGGCAATTTGGGAGCATTTTGATCCAAGGTAATAAATTGCCAATCAGGAAATTGAGCGAGGGTATGATAGGGAATTTCTTGGAGACTCAAACCCCCAAAAGTTAATAGAATGGTTCGATCTAAAGGGGAAGATAAGGATAGTTTTTGTCGCAATTCTTCTGGGGTAAACTGAGGGGTTCCTCCCGTTAAGCCTACGTCTTCAATGTGAGGGAAAACAGACATCGGTTCATGGAGAGGCAGACGAAAAAGGCGATCGCACTGTGAATAACGAGTCCCAATCCACTCAGCCATGCGCTCAAACCCTTCCCCCCAAGGACGATAAATAAAATCCCAGCCAAAATTACCCATCATCCAACAGGGAATCCCTGCGGCATGGGCAATATCAACCGCCAAAGGGGGAATATCAGCCAAAACCAAGCCCACCCGATTTTGGCGAATAAAATTCACTTCCGCCGCAATAATCGAGGATTGGGTTTGAGAGATATGTTCCAGTTTCTCAAGGGTGGCGCCTTTGTCCATCGTCAGGCTATCAGATTGAATCACGCCCACATCAAACCCTCTCGGACGATGAATAAACGCTTGGGGAAGATAGGATTCAATCAGCCAGCGCGGGGCTGTGGTGACTAAAATTAAAAGGATATCAGGGTTTCGTTGGGCGATCGCCTGCGCCACAGACGCAGCCCTCACCGCATGGCCAAATCCATGATTGGTAATGGCGATATACAAAGCTGGTCGAGACATAGAGCAATGTGACACAGAATACCCTCCCAATTCTAATGCCATACCCCTATTCCTTGGATCGAGATTTTTAGATCGGGTGCTGTTTCAGGTACAATACCAACCAGAAGCCACAATCTCAAGCCAGTTCACCCTTGAAAAAAGTGGAAAGGAATCTCCATGGCTAACCCACAACTGCGTTTAATGATCCTAGCCTTTCCCCTGACGAGTTATTTGATTGTAGGATGGGTCTGTTTATGGTTGATCGATCTCAGTAGCCATCTGAACGCCCGACTCTGGAATTGGACTGTAGGCGATCGCCAAATTTATCACCATTCCCTCAAAGATCATCGCGGGTTAATCCTAGTGTTTCCCCTCGCCTTTCCCATACTATTACTGCTCGCCCTCAGTTCCCTCCTGTGGTGTTTGCTCCTCGTCTGCCTCAAAATCACTAAACGCCAAACCCTTCTCGATCAGGTAAAAAAGCTCCTGCACGAAGAAGAATCCCTCATCATTGCCTTACCCGCAGAAGCTTATCATTGGCTACAAGAACTGATCGCAGAAATTTTTGAAGGTATTGATCTGTTCATGCGTCAGCCTCAACCCCCCCGCTCAGAGCCTGTCACAGCGGGATCGCCAGAGATTGCCCAGATGCCACCACCTGAGCCAGAACCAATCTCGCCCCTCCAGAAGTCTATGGTAGTGCCTCCCCCTTATGTACCCAACCCCACTATCCTTCTGCTTTCCGAAAGTGGCATTGATTATACTCGCTTACGGGATTTCCTCGCCGATCGCCATTGGCGACAAGCCAATACAGAGACTATCGATATTTTACTCAGAGTGACTCGACGACAAAGCGAGGGATGGCTCGATGCCCTCAATTTAAATGATTTGCCCTGTACCGATTTAACCACGCTCAACCAACTTTGGGGCCAATATAGTGGAGGTCAATTTGGTTTTAGTGTGCAAAGTCAAATTTATGAGCAGGTGGGAGGAGATTATGGTCAGTTTTGCGATCGCCTCGGATGGCGTAAAGATCGCCAATGGCTCCAACCCCAGGATTTAAACTATGCTAACCATGCACCTATAGGCCATTTACCCTATCTCGGTTCAGCGATCGCCTATTCTTTACTCATCCATAAACTCAAAACCTGCCAAATCACTTAAAGATGACTCTCCTCTCACCTCCTCTCCACTTTTTCGTAAATATCAGACAGTAAAATTTCTCAGAAAAACGAATAGAAACACAACCCTTCCCCTTCCCGATCCTATTCACGGTAGCTCCATTGTTTATTTCCCGTTTTGAAAGATTGCTCAATTAAAAGATTCGAGAGTATAGTATTTTGGCCGGGAAGAATCCCCTAAACCTACCCGATCGCCGATCGGTGTCATAATTACCTGGAGAATATTTTGAACTTCAATGATAGGATCATTATACTGACTCTCTAAATCCCATTATCTATGGATTGTCTGCATATCTCAGAGATTCGCTGCTATGGATACATTGGCTACTTACCCGAAGAGAAAATCTTAGGACAATGGTTTGTAGTCGATTTGTCTCTGTGGTTAGACCTATCTGTAGCCGGAAACAGCGATCGCCTTGAGGATACCCTCAACTATTGCCAAGTGATCGACACAGTAAAAGCGATCGCCAGTACCGAAAAATATGATTTAATCGAAAAACTAGCAGAAGCGATCGCCCAAGCCATCCTCAACCTCGATCGCCAACCCCATCAACGCCCCCCTCTCCAAAAAATAGGCGTTCGTGTCACCAAGCGCCCCCCCATTCCCAACTTTGGCGGACAAGTCGTGATTGACATCACCCGCACCCCAACCCCCATCCCTTAAAATAAAAATCTACCCTGCCATAGGAAGTTCGGCCCAATTCAGTCCCCTTTTGCCGGAAACTGTTACATTAGTTAATAGCAAACAACCCCAATAGCAAAAGCGACTGTAACTGAAAAGGCTATAAATTGTCGCAGTGAACTGTACGGAGGTCTAAAGTGAATAACCCGTCCAATCAAAATTCTGAGTTTTTTCCCAGCGACGATGACAAGAATTTACTATGGGACTATGTTCAATCCTTGAGTCCAGAAACCATCGCTCAACTTTCCAAACCTACCTCTTCTGAAGTTTTTCAAGTCATGGAAAACAATATTATCGGACTGCTGGGACATCTCCCCTCAGAACAGTTTGGGGTTACCGTCACCACCAATCGGGAAAACCTCGGCCGACTGTTGGCATCAGCTATGATTAGTGGGTATTTCCTCCGAAATGCGGAGCAGCGCATGATCTTTGAACATACCCTTTCTGCCTCGGAATCCTACGTTTCTGGGACCGAATAGGACTCAAGTCAGTGGTATCTTCCCCTCAAAATATCGCTACACTAGAGATATTCACTGACCCTACCGTTCTCACCGCCTTAAGGGTCTCCCTCTTACGTTGGTATCGTCACCAGGGACGTACCCTCCCCTGGCGAGAAGATCGAGACCCTTACCGGATTTGGGTAGCAGAGATTATGCTCCAACAAACCCAAGTCAAGACTGTCTTACCTTACTACGATCGCTGGCTAGAAGCTTTCCCCACTCTTGCTACCCTGGCCACTGCTGACCGCCAACAAGTCCTGAAACTCTGGGAAGGATTGGGCTATTATACTCGGGCCCGCCATCTGCATCAAGCGGCTCAAAAAGTCATGGCAGATTATGGAGGTATCTTTCCCCATCAGCTAGAGCAAGTGTTAGCCTTACCTGGTATTGGACGAACCACTGCCGGAGGGATTCTCAGTGCTGCCTTTAACCAACCGGTTCCTATTTTAGATGGCAATGTGAAGCGGATTTTAGCTAGACTAACAACGTTATCTATGCCTTTAGTCAAAGCTGAAAAACAGCTTTGGCAATGGTCTGAATGTTTGCTCGATCGCCAGCATCCTAGGGATTTTAATCAAGCTCTGATGGATCTAGGGGCGACTATCTGTGTTCCTCAGCATCCTCACTGCGATCGCTGTCCTTGGCAAACCCATTGTCTCGCTTACCCCACCGCAACCCCCACCCATTGGCCCATGCGCGAAACTCCTCCTGTCCGTCCCCACAAAACCATCGGTGTCGCCGTGATCTGGAATGATCAAGGACAAGTCCTCATTGATCGTCGGTTAGAAAAAGGCTTATTAGGCGGACTCTGGGAATTTCCCGGTGGTAAACT
>CAZTRW010000077.1:17256-17486 GCA_964616725.1 uncultured bacterium | reverse complement strand
GGGACAACAACCTCCTCCAAACGGCGAGGGACAACAACCTCCTCCAAACGGCGAGTTGGGTTTAAACCCATTGCAGTCTCCTCAAGGTAATAACGACGACTTTAATCAATTTGCCCCTCCTGAAGACTTTGGAGACTTTGGAGACTTTGGAGACTTTAGGAATTTTGGAGACTTTGAAGACTTTGGCCCCCAAGGAGAGTTGAGAGGACTTGTCTCTGAAGGCTCCCAAG
>CAZTRW010000077.1:0-17156 GCA_964616725.1 uncultured bacterium | reverse complement strand
GAGACTTGAGAGGAGTTGCCCCTGAAGGCTCCCAAGGAGACTTGAGAGGAGTTGCCCCTGAAGGCTCCCAAGGAGACTTGAGAGGAGTTGCTCCTGAAGGCCGCCCCCAAGGAGACACTGCCAGACCTACAGAGTCAAACTCTCCAGACAGAACTGGGCCAGAACCGGCTGCTAAACCTTCAGCAGATCAACCAACAGAAGACAAACCAGGTAACTCAACGGGTGAAACTGCCAGCCCTAGTCCTAACAAACCGGCTCCCAGTACCCCTACTCCTAGTGTAGCGGGTGCTAATGTACCTGATCGTGTCGCTCAAATGGAAGCTTTGACCCTAGCGCGAGGGGAAATCCACACCCAATTAGATGGGGGAAAATTTGAAGAAGCGGTACCATCTATTGATGGATTGTTTAGCGATGAATTATCGATTTATACAGGAGAACCCTATCAAGTTAATGCGGACGTGCGTTCTATTAAACAATTTCAAGAACATCTGTCTGAAATAGAACGTATTACGGGAAAAACTACTGCTATTGCTTATGTTTTAGCTCGGCCAGATCAACTGGATTTGGTTCTAGTGACTCCTAGGGGAAAATCGATTTACAAAAGTGTTCCAGAAGCTAAACGAGAACAATTACTTGAAGTGCTCCAGCAATTTAGAAGCGAATTAACTAATGTGCGGAAGCGAAACACGAATAGTTATCTTCCCTATGCTCAACAACTATATCAATGGTTGATTGCTCCGATCGCAGAAGAGTTAGAAAAACTGGACACAGATATTTTAGTGTTTAGCATGGATGCGGGGTTACGTTCGCTGCCGATCGCCGCTTTGCATGATGGAGAACAATTCTTAATTGAGAAGTATAGTGTGGGCTTGATTCCGAGTCTACTGCTAACGGATACGGCTTACCAATCGTTGGAAAATGCTCAAGTTTTAGCTTTTGGAGCTTCAGAGTTTGCACAACAAGCTCCTTTACCGGCAGTTCCTGTGGAATTGCAAACGATTACTCAGGAGTTATGGACTGGAAAGGCGTTTTTGAATCAAGACTTTACGTTGGATAACTTAATTGCTCAAAGACGGTTTTCTCCAGCGGCGATCGTTCATTTGGCTACTCATGCGGAGTTTAATCCGGGATTGCCTCAGAATTCGTATATTCAGTTATGGAATGAGCAGTTGACATTAGATAATTTGAGAACATTAGGGTGGAATAATCCTCAAGTGGAATTGCTGGTGTTGAGTGCTTGTCGCACGGCGGTAGGAGATCTTTCGGCTGAGTTGGGATTTGCGGGGTTAGCAGTGCAAGCGGGGGTGAAAACGGCTTTGGCAAGCTTGTGGTATGTTTCGGATGAAGGGACGTTAGCGTTGATGACTCAATTTTACGATCACTTGAAAAATACGGCTATTAAATCTGATGCTCTCCGAGAAGCCCAAATTGCTATGCTTCGAGGTGAGGTACGCATTGAAGGGGGAGAGTTACGAGGAAGTCGGGGGGGAAATGTATCTTTACCGCCTATATTAGCAACGATTCCTGAAAAAACGTTAGCTCATCCCTATTATTGGTCAGGGTTTACGATGATTGGTTCTCCATGGTAGGAGATTTTGAGTTTGCTTGTATGGGAATAGTAATTAAAAATTCTGCTCCTTGTCCAGGGGTAGAATTTACCTGTAAAGTTCCTGAATGCTGTTCAACGACGATGGCATAGGCGATCGCTAATCCTAAACCCGTTCCTTTACCTACAGCTTTAGTGGTAAAGAAATGGTCAAATATTTTTTGTTTGACTTCCTCAGTCATGCCAATCCCATTGTCTTGAATGGCAATAGTTACTGATTGACGATCTTCAGATATTTCTGTGGTAATTGTAATGATATTTAGCTGACTGTTTATGTCTTCAAGGGTGCGTCCTTGATTGGCTTCTTCTAAGGCATCAATGGCATTGGTGAGTAAATTGATAAACACTTGGTTGAGTTGCCCTGGATAACATTCAATTAAGGGTAAGTTGCCATAGTTTTTGATGACTTGAATTGTCGGATGTTGTTCTGTGGGATTTAAACGGTGTTGTAAGATTAAGAGGGTGTTATCGATGCCTTCATGAAGGTTAGCTAGTTTTAATTGGGCTTCATCAAGTCGGGAAAAATTGCGTAAGGATAGGATAATTTTGCGAATGCGATCGCTCCCGGATTTCATCGATTGTAAAATTTTGTTCAAATCAGCCGCTAAAAACTCTATTTCTAGAGCTTCTAATTCCGCTTGAATCTCCGGCGGCGGCTGAGGATAATAATGCTGATATAAGGATAAAATTTTCAGTAAATTTTCTGCATATTCATTGACATGAGCTAAATTCCCATGAATAAAGCTGATAGGATTATTAATTTCATGGGCTACCCCAGCGACTAATTGTCCTAAACTAGACATCTTTTCACTTTGCACCATTTGGAGTTGGGTTCTTTTGAGTTTATCTACTGTTTTCGAGAGTTCTTCAGTGCGTTTTTGGATATTAATTTCTAACTCTTCATTATGCTTTTCTAATAACTGAAATGATTCTTTCAGTTGATTAGCCATGCGGGTAAATGAACCAGCTAATCTACCGAGTTCATCATTTCTACTGGTATCGAGAGAAATGGCAAAGTTGCCATCTGCTAGAAGATTGCTTGCTGCGGTTAATGCCTGGAGAGGATAGGCAACTTGTTGTTGTAGAACAAAGTAGAGGAGTAAAATTTCAATAGTGAGAGAAATGACTCCTGCGATGAGAACAAATTTGGCGGTGTCCCAAGCAGCTTGGGATAGCAAGGATTCAGGATAAACAGTCACAAAGTACCATCCTGGGCCCTCCAGTCGTGTAATTCCTAGGTATTGATGGTCTTGAGGATTTTCCACGACATTGACATCAGGACTAATATGAGTAATGATTTGGAAAATTCGGGCGAGATAGGGATCGTTTAGATCTTCAATTTTTAGTTGTCCTTGCCCTTGCTGTAGTTCTTCCATGTAATGGGGATGGGTAATAATTCGACCATCTTCACGAAAGATGATATTATAGGTTCCTGGTAGCTGATCGTGAATGGTATGTTCCATTAAATCGGTTAAGACGATATCATGACCGACAATACCGAGAAAGCGATCGCCCTGATAAATTGGTACAATAGCAGACACCATCCAAATCTTTACTGCTGTATCCAAATATAAACCAGTCCACCCTGGTTTACGGCGAGGATTATGCTCAGGATCTCCCACATAAAAATACTCCTCATTGGGAATATAAACCTCTGACTTATATTCTAAATTCCGTGCTTTGCCTCGCCAATAATTGGTATCTGTATTCTCTGGGGTAGCAAAATAGATATCCACAAATCGATTGCTCCAGGCTGGTCCATAAGCACTCAGCAGATGATAGGCAGTTAAAAGTCGTCGTTTCAATTCATTAGTGACTACTACATTCCGACCAATGACTGCTGTGGGAAACCGGGTACTATCAAATTCTTCAATCGGTCGATTTTCAGGAAAATTGCGTAGGGTGCCATCATGCCAACGAAAATAAAGTTGGTCAAATTTTTGAGAAATATCTACTTTTTCGGGTTGGGCTAATTCTTGCTCTAAGCGATCTCTAAAGACTGTCAAATTATCTTGAGCCAGCTTGAAAATAGTGCTTTCTCGCTGTCCTCGCTCTATCATGTATTTCTGTAACTGTTGCTGAGTTTGGACTTCTAAATTAGAAACCGAATAAAAAAAACTCACTCCCGCCGAAACTAGAACCACCAGGGCAATTCGTAGCGCCATACGAATTAAGGTTTTGCGAGCTAGAGATTGACCAGATTTGTCAATATTGGTGACTATATTGTTACGATGGGCACAATGACTTTCCTGATTCATCTTGATACTACACCTAACAGGGGTCATCCGAAAATACTCTGTCTAAAACTTTTGATCCTATTTCTATGGCGATATTATCACAAACCAGACCCCAAGATCTATTGAGATTGGGTTATCATCAGGATTAGGATGGTTCATAGTAGGAGATTTTCTGGCAATGCAGGGATCTAGGAATATCGCCATGATGAAGCTTTTACAAAAAATCAGTGCAGGTATTTTGTTGTTTATTGGGTTGCCGATTGTGCTGATCGCATTAATCGAAGTCGCCAGTCCTTCAAGCTCTTCTGAAGATCGGGAAAATGCTCTAGCTGCTTTAGTGGTTATTGGTCTACCGCCAGCCGCTGTGGGGGGATGGTTGGTCTGGAATTTATACCATCAGCATCAGCAAGCTCTGAAGTTGTTGGCAGGAGAGCGGGAGCAATTGTTTTTGCAGTTACTCAAGGATCAACAGGGAATATTGACGGCGTTAGAATGGGCGACGGCAGCGAGAATTCCTTTTGCAGAAGCTAAAGTGTATTTAGATGAAAAAGCGGTACAAATGAATGCTACTTTTGAGGTGAGTGATACCGGAGGGGTAGTTTATCGTTTTCCGGGTTGATTTGCCTATGATCCCCCTGGAAAAGCAGGGGGATTAGGGATTATTGGTGGTAGCGTTTTTCTAACCAAATTTGTGCTTCTGTTTCTGAATCGCAGATAAAATGCTGATGGGTGATTGGGTCGTAAATATGATAGTACCAATTCCCTTTCCGGTCTTGTTGGTGGTAAACTCTGGGTTCTTCGCTGTACCACCAAACGGCTACGAGATAGCGCCAAAAGTTTTGGAGACGATCGCCTATCATGAGAGAATGGGGAAACCGAACTAGGGTTTTGAGTTCTGTCAGACGGAATTGGGATAAACCAGAAAGGCTGGAAACACTGGTGGCGTTTTTCATAGCTATTGCCCTCAACACTAACGATAGTGCGCGCAGATTCAGTGCGCTGTGAATGGATCATCTGCATAGAAGGTCAAAAGCTCAATGTTTCGGTTAAAGACAGGTTAATCGATCGCTCTGACCTTCTCTAATTTCTATTGTGGGAGAAAGTCTCCGAAAAAAACAGAGGCACTTGGGGTAAATTGTAATCATAACAGTTGAGTTTGTTATAACTGTTATGCTCAGAAAATCTCAGAACTGTACCGGGGTAAGAAAGATGAATTTAAGGCCAATTGAGCGAGTAGAAGGGGGAAACCTTTATGAACAGGTGGCGAATCGGATTCAGACGCTGATTGCTGAGGGGACGCTACAACCGGGCGATCGCCTGCCCTCAGTACGGAAACTGCATCAACAAATGTCAGTAAGTATTTCTACGGCTAATCAAGCCTATCGGTTGTTAGAAGATCGAGGCTTAATTGGGGCAAAACCTCAGTCAGGATACTTTGTGCGTCATCTCAAATCTCCTGGGGAACCGAATCCTTCCTTTCCTCGCCAGCAGGCGTGTCGTGTGGATACTTCCCTAGTATTTCGGGTGAATGCCATGTTGCGCGATCCAGAGATTATCCAATTGGGAGCCGCAGTGCCAGGCATGGATTTACTGCCTTTGTCAGCTTTAAACCGATTGATGAGTCAGGTATTACGGGAGAATCCAGAATTAGCCCATGCGTATACACCCACACCGGGATGTCTGGAGTTTCGGCGAGCGATCGCCCGCCGTCTGCTGGATGCTGATTGTACTGTCACCCCCGATCAGATTATCGCCACCAATGGAGCCACGGAGGCAGTGTACTTATCGTTACAAGCCACCACTCAACCAGGAAATACGGTAGCCATTGCCTCTCCCTGCTATTATGGATTACTGGAAGCTTTAGAAAGTCTGCATTTACAAGCCTTAGAACTGCCTACCCATCCGCGGGAAGGCATCTGTCTAGGTGCTCTAGAAGCGGCTTTAAAACGCCGTCAAATTGCTGCCTGTGCCCTCATCTCTAATTTCAGTAATCCTCTGGGCACTTGCATGAGCGATAGTAAAAAAGAAAAGCTGGTGGAATTACTGACTCAATATCAAATTCCGTTAGTGGAGGATGATGTTTATGGGGATTTGTCCTTTCAGGGCGATCGCCCCAAAGCCTTAAAAGCCTTTGATCGAGAAGGCTTAGTATTATATTGTGCCTCCTACAGTAAAGTCCTTTCCCCAGGATTACGAGTGGGCTGGGCTGTTCCGGGACGATATCAAGCCCAAGTTGAGCGACTAAAATTAACTATGAACCTCAGTACATCTCCGGGCAATCAATTGGCGATCGCCGCCTTCCTAGCCAATGGCGGATACGATCGCCATCTGCGTCAACTCCGCCGCGCCTACGAGCAACAAATGGTACAAATGATTCAAGCCATTTGTCATTACTTTCCCGAAGAAACCAAAGTCACTCGCCCCACCGGGGGTCATGTCCTGTGGGTTGAACTCCCCCCCCAATTCGACACCATGACATTATTTCATACTGCTTGTCAACACCGTATCAGTATTGCCCCTGGCATGATGTTTTCCCCCTCTGGCAGTTATCACCATTGTTTCCGTCTCAACTGTGGCCTATCTTGGTCTAGCAAAATCGAGCAAGCCATGGAGAAACTGGGAGAACTGATTAAACATCAGAACCACTAATCTATTTTTTATACCCGCATAATAGGAGCATTCAGCGTGTGAACCGCTTGCGTATCCAAACCATACCAAGATTGTCCATCCAAAGCCATGTGCTCAATAAAACTTGCCAGACGCAAGGCTCTCAGTGCTTGCTCTCCCCCCACTGAAGGCTGATCCCCTCCGCGTACACAAGTGACAAAATGCTCCAACTCCGCATGAAGTGGCTCAATATTACTCGTATATACCTTTTCAATCAGGCCATCTTGCCGATACAGCACCTGACCATATTCTGTCCGATAATTAGCCGTCGTTTGCCGATGAATCAAAATCTCATTATTCAGAAAATCAGCTTCCGTCAAGGAATTGCGACAATGGGCAGCAATCCGTCGAATTTTGCGATGAGTTACCTTACTTGCCGTCACCGTCGCCACCACCCCATTCTCAAACCCCAGAGTCGCCGTCACATAATCCAAATAACCGGAATCTGACGCTCGACTCCCACTGGCGGTTACCTTCGTTACTGGAGCAGCCGCCAACTCTAACAGCAAATCAATATCATGAATCATCAAATCCAAAACCACCGATACATCATTAGCGCGATTAGAATAAGGACTCATCCGATGAGCCTCTAAAGCTAGAATTTCTTCTGTGTTCAGGACTTTGCTTAATTCTTGAAACGCTGGATTAAACCGCTCAATATGACCCACTTGGAGGATACAATTACATTCAGCGGCGCGATTGACCAGGGTTTCCGCCTCTTCAATACTGGCAGCCAGGGGTTTTTCAATCAGAACATGAGCTCCGGCTTCTAAACAAGCCGTACCCACTTCGTGATGAAGGCGCGTAGGAACAGCGATACAGACGGCATCCACATGGGGCAAAAGGTCATGATAGTGTTCAAAGAAGCGTACTCGGTATTTACCCGCCGTATCTAATCCCCGCTCTACATCCACATCCGAGATGCCAATCAGATGGACATCTTTGAGTAAACTTAAAACGCGGGTATGATGTTGGCCCATATGGCCGACACCGATGACTCCGATCCGAATTGGGTTACGCGCTCCATTCACATTGGCATTTCCCCGTGACATGATATTTAGCACTCCTGTACACAATTCTCGGCCATTACCGGCGTTGATCTTCATCATGGTTCGGGTTGAGTTGGATCAAGCCACCAAGATAGTAGCATAGCTGCTGAGATCTGAAGAAAAAGCGATCGCCTTGGCTAACGCACCTCGTTTGGAAGTTCCCAAACAGAAATGTTAAACTCATGGCTATTGACTCTTACAAGGCGCTGGCACTATGGTATCTTTGTCTGGCTATCAAACCCTACACCTGATTTATGAAAGCTCCAATTCAGAAGTTTATCGCGCTATTCGCCAGCCAGATCATCAACCGGTCATTCTGAAAGTCCTTAAACAAAATTATCCTACTCCGGCGGAACTGACTCGCTACAAACAAGAATATCAGCTAACCCAATCCTTAAATCTGGAAGGGATTATTACCGCTTACGATCTCCAACCTTATCAGAATACCCTAGTGATTGTCCTTGAAGATTTCGGTGGAGAATCTCTGAAAAAACTGGCTATTAATCGTGTCTGGAGTCTGACAGAAATGTTGTCTGTCCTGATCAAGATTGCTGATAGCCTAGGGCAATTGCACAGTGCTCATATTATTCATAAAGATATTAACCCAGCGAATATTGTCTTGAATCCTCAGACGGGAAAACTCAAAATTATCGATTTAGGTATCTCTACGCGACTCACTAAGGAAAATCCTACGCTTAAAAACCCCAAGGGACTAGAAGGTACTTTGGCCTATATCTCCCCTGAGCAAACGGGAAGAATGAACCGGAGTTTAGACTATCGTACAGATTTTTATTCCCTGGGAGTTACTTTTTATGAACTGCTGACTCACCAATTGCCTTTTCAGACTGATGATGAACTGGAGTTAGTCCATTGTCATATTGCCAAAAAACCGCGATCACTCTCAGAAATCAATCCGGAAATTCCCCGAATGGTATCGGAAATTGTCAGCAAACTTATGGCGAAAAATGCAGAAGATCGATATGAGAGTGCTTGGGGGTTAAAAACCGATCTGGAAAACTGCTTGAATCAAATCAGAATGAGTGGGGAAATTACCCCATTTGTTCTGGGCAAAAATGATATTTCTGATAAATTTAAAATTCCTCAAAAGCTCTACGGTAGAAGCCGGGAAATTGCTCAACTCATTGCTGCCTTTGAAAGAGTCAGAAATCAAAGTGAAATCATGCTAATTGCGGGATACTCAGGCATTGGTAAATCAGCTTTAGTACAGGAAATTTATAAACCGATTACCGAAAAAAGAGGATATTTTATCGCCGGGAAATTCGATCAATTCCAAAGAAATATTCCCTATTCAGCTATTGTGGCTGCTTTCAAAGGGTTAATCCGGCAACTGCTCACGGAAACTACGGAGAATTTGGCAAAGTGGCAAGCCAAGTTTTTGACAGCCCTAGGGACAAATGGCAAAGTGATTAGTGATGTAATTCCCGAAATAGAATTGATTATTGGCACACAACCGCCTGTAGATGAGTTAGGACCAACTGAAGCACAAAATCGATTCAATTTGGTGTTCCAAAATTTTATCAGAACCTGCTGTACTCCAGATCATCCTTTGGTAATTTTTTTGGATGATTTGCAATGGACAGATGGCGCTACCTTAAAACTGATTGAGTTAATGATGACGGATAGAAATCTGAATCATTTGTTTTTGATTGGCGCTTATCGAGATAATGAGGTGAATATTCATCATCCATTGATGAGTTTGGTGAGCGAATTGAAGAAAGCAGAAGTAATTATTAATGAGGTGACGTTAACTAATTTGGGATTAGACGATATTACTCATTTGATTGAAGATACTGTTAAAAAATGTGCCGGTGAAGTCAAGCCGTTAGCAGAGTTGATTTTAAGTAAAACCGAAGGAAATCCGTTTTTCGTTAATCAGTTTTTAATTAATTTGTACACAGATAACTTGATTGTCTTTGATTATGATCGGCAAGGCTGGCAATGGGATCTGGAACAGATCAAAGCTCAAAATATTACCGATAATGTGGTAGAGTTGATGATTGGGAAACTGCGAAAGTTGGCGATCGCTAGTCAGGAAATATTGAAACTAGCTGCCTGTATCGGAGCCAATTTTAACCTTTCTACTCTATCTATTGTCGCGGAACAACCTACGACAGAAGTATTTGACCAACTGATTCCTGTAGTCCAATCTGGCTTAATTCTCTCTCTATCGGAACTGGATCAGGATTTATTAATTCAAGACTATAAGTTTTTACATGACCGCGTTCAACAAGGGGCTTATGCCTTAATTCCTGAAACAGATAAGCAGGAAATTCACCTCAAGATCGGTCAACTTCTACTCCAGAAGAGCACAGAAACTGAACGAGAAGAAAAAATCTTTGATATTGTTGCTCATCTTAATCTAGGATTTGGCAAAATTACTGAAGAAAGGGAAAAATGGGAAGTAATTGAACTGAATTTGAAAGCGGCTCAGAAAGCGAAATTAGCCACAGCTTATAAGGGGGCATTAGAATACTTAAAGGCAGGGATAGCCCCCCTGGATCAGCAAGCTTGGAGCGATCATTATCAGACGACTTATGCTTTGTATAAAGAACGGTGTGAAGTAGAATATCTCACGGGAAATTTTGATGAATCTCAGAAATGGGCAGAGTGGACTTTAGGGAATACTCAATCTGTATTAGAGAAATGTGAAATCTATCGAATTTTGATTCTGCAAAATACCATGTTGGCTCGATATGAACAAGGATTTATAGCAGGAAAGACGGCGTTGGCGCTTTTAGGAGTGAATTTACCTGATCATAAATCAGACTTGGAAACGCTAAAAAATGCTCTAGAAATTGAGCGAGAAGAGATTAGGAGAAATTTAGGCGATCGCTCCATTATCTCGTTCCAAAACTTGCCCGAAACTGAAGAGCCAGAAAAGAAAATGGCTATTAAATTATTATCTCATATCGCTCCTACTATGTTTTTTAGTAACCAAAATGTATGGTATGTCATTGTTTCTAAATGTGTTAACTTGTCCCTCCAATATGGTCTCGCCATTGAATCCTCATTTGGCTTTGGTACCTATGCCATGTTTCTCGCTGCCGTTTTAGAAGAATATGCTCTCTCCTATGAATTTGCTGATTTATCCGTGAAAGTCAGTCAACGATTTAATCATTTAGGATTTAAATGTCAAGCGCTCCATTTATTCGCCACCTATGTCAATGGGTGGGCAAAACACTTCAAATACGCCGATCCTGTTAATGAAGAAGCATTTTCTGCTGGTTTAGAATCAGGTGAAATTCCCTATGCTGGCTATACCGTCATGACCAGTGCCTTTAACTTATTCTTTCAAGGCAAACCCTTAGAACAAATAGAAGAAACCTTGCAAAAATATCTGTCTTTTACTCAAGAACGCAGCAATCGAGTAGCAACAGATTTACTATGGGGTTGTCATTTAGTCACTCAAAACTTAAGAGGAATCACTTCAGAAATTACTTCCTTCGATGATCCTCAGCAACCAGAAGCTACCTATATCCAGAATTGTCGGGATTATCAAAGTTATATGGGATTATGCTATTACTATATCGTCAAACCCCAAGCTCTCTATTACTATCAGAAACCCGCAGAAGCTCTATCCTACCTCTTAGAATCCCAAAAATTGTTACCATTTATTTCGAGTAGTATCGGCGTTTCTCAACACAACTTTTACTACTCCTTAACTCTTTTAGCCCTATACGCTGAAGCAGATTGTACCACCCAAGCTACTTATCTAAAACAAATACAGGATAATCAACTGCGCATGAAAAAGTGGGCGGATAACTGTCCTGAAAACTATCGACATAAATATCTTTTAATCGCCGCAGAATTAGCTCGAAATTTAGGCAATACCCTAGAGGCGATGCATCTTTACGATCAGGCGATTGACTTCGCCAAGGACAATGATTTTATTCATGAAGAAGCTCTCGGCAATGAATTAGCCGCTAGATTTTATTTGAGCTTGAATAAAATCAAGATAGCTCGCACTTATCTTCAGGAAGCTCGCTATGGCTATGGGTGCTGGGGAGCCAATGCTAAAGTGAAAATGATGGAGCAAGAGTATCGAGATTTTCTGAACTTATCTTTGTCGGAATCTTCGTCAAATCCTAGGATAATTACCCGCATCTCATCTGGAGAACACAAGTCATCTTCTCCCTTAGATATTGAAACGTTGATCAAGTCAAATCAAGCTATTTCGGGAGAGATTGTGCTCGAAAAACTCCTGGTTTCTTTGATGACAATTATTCTCCAGAATGCGGGCGCACAAACAGGATATTTGCTCTTGTCTGACCAAAATCAAATGACGATAGAAGCATCGAAAATATCCGATACTGAAGCGATTACTGTATTACAATCGATTCCCTTAGAACAGTATGAACTTATTCCTAAAACGTTGATCAATTATGTGGTTAGAACTCAAGAAAGTATAGTGCTAAATGATGCCAGTAATTCGGGAAATTTTATCAGTGATTCTTATATTAGAACAGCCCAACCTAAGTCGATTCTTTGTGTTCCTCTCATTAACCAAGGTGAGCTAGTGAGTATTGTTTATCTGGAGAATAATTTAACATTGGGAGCTTTTACGGCTGACCGAGTGCAGATGATTCAATTATTATCGGGACAAGCGGCGATCGCCCTTGAGAATGCCTATCTCTATCAAACCCTTGAACAAAAAGTCCAACGTCGCACAGCAGAATTAGCCTTAGCAAACCAAGAAATTGTGATCTTGAATGAAAAACTGAAAGCCGAAAATATTCGCCTCAGTTCTGAACTAGATGTCGCTAAAAAAATTCAGCACATGGTCTTACCCAAACCTCAAGAACTCCAAGATATTACCCACCTAGATATTGCCGGATATATGGAGCCTGCCGATGAAGTTGGGGGAGATTATTATGATATTCTCCCCCAAGGAGATCAACTCAAAATTGCCATTGGTGATGTGACAGGTCATGGATTAGAAAGCGGCGTTTTAATGCTAATGGCGCAAACGGCTATCCGCACTCTCCAAAAAGTGAATGAAACTGACCCTATCAAATTTCTCGACTTGCTCAATCAAACCTTATACGACAATTTACAGCGAATGAATTGTGATAAAAATATGACCTTATTCGTGGTAGACTATGAGCAGGGGAGATTGAAAGTCAGTGGACAACACGAATCTTTATTGGTAGTGCGTGCCAATGGAGAAATAGAATGGATTGATACCATGGATTTAGGCTTCCCCATTGGACTAGATGCAAAGATTGCTGATTTTATTAGCCAAACTTCTATTCCTCTCGATTCCCAAGATATTGCCATCCTGTACACAGATGGTATTCCCGAAGCGGCTAATCTGCACAAAGAACAATATGGGTTAGACCGATTAGCAGAAATAGTGATTGCCTATCGAGATCAATCTGCTCAGGAAATCCGAGACCGAGTGATTGAAGATGTGAGAACATTTATTGGGGAACAAAAAGTGTTTGATGATATTACTTTAGTAGTGTTGAAGCAACAATAATCTCCAACCCTTAAGAATGATATTTGATCTCTTGGCCATAGGCTTGCCAAGCTAAGTCTACTAACCCATTAATAATGGCTGATGCTACCACTGCGCTCCCTTTCCGTCCTTCAATCCGAATATGGGGGACTTGAGAATCATTTAATCGCCCTTTGGTGACATCTACTTCCACAAATCCTGCGGGGGCACCCACAATCAAAGCGGGCTTAATTACTTCTGTTTCGACTAATTCGACTAAGGCAGACAGGGCAGTTTGGGATTCACCAATGACAAAAATTCCTTCTGGATATCGTCTTGCCAAAGTTTCTACTCCCCAAGCGACTTGAGTTTTTTCCTTTTGGGGACGTGTGAGGGTTTCCATGCTGCAATAGACAGGATTGGCAAAGGTCTCTTGAATTAATTTGGCAATGCCCACTTGCACCATGGGCACATCTACTACAATGGTGGTTCGTGCTGCCAAAGCAGCAGCACCGGACTGAAGAGCTTGATCGGAGAAGCGAATCAGGGATTTGTACTCAAAATCGGCAGTGCAGTAAATCACCCGACGGACAATTTCGTATTCTGCTGGAGAAAAAGTATGGGAACCCACTTCACGGTCAATGATTCCCAAACTGAGAGCGTCTGTGATGTGCCATTCCATATTTGAGCAACAAGACAAGGGTTAGCTATTAGCTTACCAGGTTCTGAGGCTTTGGTTTAGGTTTCTGAGGTTTCGGACTGGTTGAAGGCGGGGGAGAGGTACGCGACGAGTGCTCCGAGGACAAATCCGATAATGTTACGGAAGAGGGGTAACCACTCACTGGTGCGAGAGACGACTGGCCCAATGCCGAAGGCGATGAAGAGGATACCCCACAGGGGGGAAAAAATTAGGGCCCATTGCCATGCAAAGGTTTCTCCTCGTCGGCGAGGGATGGAGGCGAAACCGAAGACGACTCCACCGACGAGGGAGGTGATGAGGGTGAGTATCCATTGTTCTTTGGGTAGTCCTGGTACTACGTTACATCCTCCTTGGGCTAAACAGAGTTTAATGGAGGCGATCGCCTGAATAATTGATTGGTCAGACCCATTTTCTCGGACAAAGAACTGGTTGCCGTAGCGGGTTTGTAGTTCAATCCAGAAGGTACGGGGAAGAAGGCTGTAAACGTCGTCTCCGACACTAAAGTTGAGAATATTGCCGCCTCTGGCATCCGCAATCAGCAATACGCTTTTATCGTTTAAGCCCCAGAAGTCTTTCACGGCTCGCCCAGGGGTTTGATCGAATTGGGTGAGGACTCGGAGTTTCCACCCAGTTTCTTGTTCAAATTGATTCAAGTCTTTGGCTAGGGTGATTTCTTGGGTGTCGGTGAGGTTTCGACCGAGGTCAATAATTGGGGTGGGAGTATCTGGGAGTAGTTCTGGGTTGTCGTAGGCATAGGCGGCGGGGGCTATTGCCCAGAGTAAAATGGCTAGGAGAATAGCTAAACCGGTTATCCATGGTGTTTTGTGTATTGATGTTTTCATGCTTAAACCCCTTTGCGATCGCAGTGCTGAGAAAGTCTCAAGTTTTGTGAGAATATCTTAATGAATCTTTACATTTTTACTTAATCTTAATCTTAGAGACAACTGTCCCTGGAGTCAATCCCTCACCCAGAGTTAGTTCTAAAGATGACGTTCTGTATCGCTAGAAACTAGAGAGGCATTATCTTCAGCGGGAGCCAGCCGAGAAGAACGGGACATTCGCCGTCGCGGCTCGCCACCGTAGGGAACAGGGGCAGACCAGCTTTCTGCTTTTACTTTCAAAGGCAATTTCTGCGGTTGAGTAAATCGCTGCCAACCAGCTTTCAGCCCAGTCAGCAGGCTACGGGTACTTACCTGTACCCCTTTAACTTGCTCGCGAGCCGTTTCTAAGTTTTGGTCAATTTGTTTAGCTACTTGAGAGGCGCGTTGAACTCCTTCCGACACCTCCTCAGTCAAGTCACTAATTTCCATCCCCGTGAGGCGAATCGATTCTAGGGTGGGGGGCAATTCTCGACTGAGGGTGTCAAATAACTTTTCCGCAGAGCGTGCGGCTCTGGCTAATTCTTTCACAGCGGGAATGGCCACAATGAGAACGGCTGTTAAGCTAACAGCCACCATTAACATCGATAATCCTAGCCAAAACAGGGGATCAATCACACCTCTAATAGACCTCTGGCGATCGCTCGCCGATCAGAATCCGTTAACATTGTAGATCTACTCAGTTATAATGCGTCGGCGTTTCTGAAAGATCGATCTCTACAGATGGTAACTGCGCCGATCCTTGCTCCTCCTGGTTGGCTGAAGGGGAAGGATGGGCAGATGCCCCTTGTAGAGTTTCGTGCTCTCGCACTCCTGCTTCAATCCCAGCGGCGATCGCCTCTCGCAATCGTGTCAAAGTTTCATCCCAACTTTCTTTAGTTGATTCTGACCATCGATCAGCCTGAAACTGAAGAGTACTCGAAAGATCTTCTGCCAACTCTGGCAATGCCTCAACCGACTTTTTCAACAACCGTCTTGTCTGCTGTCCACTGCGAGGGGCAACCAGAATTCCTGTCACCAGGCCCACCGCTGCGCCCAACAAAAACCCACCTATAAACTGTCCTGATTGATTTTTCGACATATGCTTGCTGGTCTCCTCGCCCTGAACCTACTCCTTACTGTCCTCTGTGAACCGTCAACTGTCAACTATCCGTCGAGAGCGTCTGCGCCAAATGCCCTCCACCAAACTCACAATAAACAGTAGTTGTTCTACTTTCGCCCATTGTTGAGCTAACAAAGTATAACGCAGTCGCAGTCGCCGACTCCCTCGTTGTCCGCGGATGATATAACCGGGAGCAGGAGACAAGACGCGATCGCAGCGTTTCTCTGCCATCACCAACACTTGTGCAATGCGCCTTAATCTCCGTCTCAGCCGCCAAATCCGCCACGCCACCCAAAAGCCAACAGCAGAAAGGCTCAGATTCATACAAATCACCGTAATCACCATAATGGGGAATGGGGGAATCACAATTTACCGTTCGAGCAGACCCCTAGGTCTGCCCCTACAGTCTACTAAAATGACTATGTTGATGCTATGCCTAGTTCTGACTTCTCAGGCGAATATCTATGACCCTTCTTTATGTCAATCCTGCCACGGGTAATGATGCCAATAGTGGTGCCTCTACTGCTCCGCTCAAAACCATCACCCGCGCTCTACAAAGAGCTACTTCATTGGGAACCACCACCATTCAACTTTCTGCTGGCACTTATAATACTGCTAGTGGTGAAGTCTTTCCCCTGACCATTCCTGGGGGAGTAACGATCTTGGGCAATGAAGCCAACAAGGGGCAAGACATCCTCATTGAGGGTGGCGGCAATTATGTCAGTCCTACCTTTGCGGGGCAAAATATTACCCTCAGACTGAATACCAACGCTCAATTACGAGGGGTAACCGTTACCAATCCTTTATCCCGAGGAACGGGAGTTTGGATTGAATCTGCGGCTGTGGCGATCGCCAATAATACCTTTACACGATCCAAGCGAGAAGGAGTATTCGCTACTGGCAACTCTACTCCCCTGATTGAAGGGAATATCTTTCGCCTCAACGATGCCAATGGGATTTCCATCGCCAAAAACTCTAAAGGAGAACTTCGTAACAACATTTGTGAACAAACTGGTTATGGGATCGCTGTCAGTGATGATGCGGCTCCACTAATTATCGGTAACCGCATTGTCAATAATCGCGCTGGCATCGTTGCCTCCAATCGCTCGCGGCCTGTATTGCGTCAAAATGTGCTGCAAAATAATATCGAAGATGGTCTCACCGTCATTTCCCAATCTTTCCCTGATTTAGGTAGTGCCCAAGATCCTGGCGGGAATATTTTTCAAAATAATGGAGGATATGACCTCCAAAATGCGACTACTACTACTTTGATTTCCGCTGGGAATCAACTCAATCCTAATCGAGTGAAGGGGCTAGTGGATTTTATTGGCAGTGAGGTGATTGTCCCCCCTCCTACACCTACACCCACCCCGACTCCTGTGCCTACTCCTACACCTACGCCCACTCCGACTCCTGTACCTACTCCTACACCTACGCCCACTCCGACTCCTGTGCAACT